>CAYZQP010000344.1:0-3325 GCA_964480545.1 uncultured Mesorhizobium sp.
CAGCGGCAGGATCGCGAACGGACCCGCCGGCAGGAAATGCTCTTCGGCGCGGCCATTGTGCGGTCTCTCGTGTCCGACCGTACAGACAATGCCGGACTGGCCATATTCCCACTTCACGACCTTGATGCCGGCCATGTCGCGCAGCTTCGAGTTCACGCCATCAGCGGCGACCAGCAGTTTCGCCTCAAGGCTGGAGCCATCTGCCAGCTGGATATCCAGACCCGCGCCGTCTTCCTCGAAAGCGGTTACGGCAACGCCCTCACGGATGGTAATGCCGAGTTCCGCCGCCTTTTTGCGCAGTGCGCCATTCAGCACGACGTTGGCAACCATGTGGGCGAAGGGCTCGCCAGACGTGACCTCGCCGTCAAAGGTCAGGAAAACCGGGCGCACGGGATCGGAGGTGCGGGAGTCCGTAACGATCATTTCGGTGATCGCCTGCGCCTGTGGCGCGATCTCCGCCCAGACGCCGAGATGGTCGAGCATGCGCGAGGCAGCTGCCGCTATTGCCGAGGCGCGGCCATCGCGTTGCCACACACCTTCCGGAGCAGCGTCAACGATTGTCACCGACAGACCTGGACGGGCAGCCTTCATGGCGACCGCAGTTGCGAGGCCGACATAGCCCGCGCCCGCAACCAGCACATCCAGTCTTGCTTGCTTTGAACTTGCCATGCCCCGAGACTTGGCCAGCATCGGCGAACTGTCAATGCGGTGAATGGTCCGGCGGCGACAAGCACTACGCCCCGTGTTATGATGTCCTATTCGGGCTGGGAGCAAACATGGCCAAACCGCTCATTTTTACGATCACTGCCGTTTGGGATGAGGAGGCCTCGGTCTGGAGCGGTCATTGCGATGACATTCCTGCGGCAGCCGATGCAGCTACACTTGATGAGCTCCTGTCCAAGATCTCGGCAATCGCGCTGGATCTGTTGCCGGACAATCATCCCGATGCCGACCCCAGCTCGCTCTATCTGCAGATTACCGCGCTGCGCGAGGTCGAGCAGGCCGCTGCCTGGCGATGGCTCCGCAATTCGATCGTGCCCTCCGCACTCTTCTGATCTAGGCCGGTTGCACAATGATCCGGCAGGGCAAAGGCAGTCACGAAATCTGGCAAAGCCCGATAACACAACGCAACTTCGCGGTGCCGGTCGGTGTCCCGAGCAGGCACACTGCCAATGCCATTCTTCGGAGGCCGGATTGCCAAAGGCATTCTGATCGCTTGCCCCGCACCGCATGTCCTGCCATTCTGCGCCGACTCAATGGCAAGCGTCCGACGGTCGCCAGAAGCGAGGCCGATGCTCAGCAAATCCCACACCCTGCCCAAATCTATCGCGGCGGCTCTGCGTCAGCAGGCACCGCATTATGTCCGCGTCAATACAGGGCAGCCCTGCACCACCATTGCCTCCTACAACATTCACAAATGCGTCGGAACCGACGGGAAATTCGACCCGGGCCGCACGTCCCGTGTGATTGCCGAACTGGGCGCCGACATCGTCGCGCTGCAGGAGGCTGACGAGAGGCTGGGCGAGCGCAACGGGCTGCTCGATCTTGTGGAGCTCGAGAAGGCGACGGGGCTGGTGCCGCTGCACACTCCGGAAAATCGCAAGAGCCATGGCTGGCACGGCAATATGATCCTGGCGCGCAGCGGCAAGGTCGAGCATGTCACGACGCTTCGGCTGCCCGGTCTGGAGCCGCGAGGCGCATTGATCGTCGACCTCGACTATAATGGCGTCGGGATACGCATTATCGCAGCACATTTCGGCCTGTTGCGGCGCAACCGCTCCCAGCAGGCGAAGGTTTTGCTCGGCGCTGCCAGCGCGGCTCGCCCAACCATCCTGATGGGAGACTTCAACGAGTGGCGCGTCAACACCCGCTCGTCGCTGCTGCCCCTGCTGCCGCAGTTCGGCCCGCTGGAGGCCTCACTGCCGAGCTTTCCATCCCGCTTTCCGTTGCTGGCGCTCGACCGCATCCTCGCGCGACCGCAGACGCTGATCTCGTCCCTCGAGGTTCACCGCTCGCCATTGGCCCGCGTGGCGTCCGATCACCTTCCGCTGAAGGCGCGGGTGAACCTGCAAGGCGCGCGGACCGGCGCAGATGACAAGCGCGACGCCGCCTGAGCCGAGGCTTGACGGACAGATCACGCTGGCGCAAATGCCGCCTAACCGGGGCCCGCCAATGACTGACCATATCACCGATTTGCTTCATGCACTGGATCTTGAGCAGATCGGGGAGAATCGCTTCCGCGGCGGGAGCATCCCGACAGCCTGGCTGCGTGTCTTCGGTGGGCAGACCATCGCGCAGGCGCTGGTGGCGACGCAGCGCACCGTAGAGGATACGCGCCTGGTGCATTCGCTGCACGCCTATTTTCTGCTGGCGGGCGATTCCAGCCAGCCGATCGAATATGAGGTCGACCGCATCCGCGACGGCGGCAGCTTTATTACGCGACGTGCGGTTGCCTACCAGAAGGGCAAGGCAATCTTCACGCTGTCGGCGTCATTCCAGACGCCGGAAGAGGGACTCGACCATCAGGTTCCAATTCCGCCCGATGTGCCGCCGCCGGAGGACCTTGAATCACAGGCCCAGCTGATTGCGCGACTTGGCGATCAGGTGCCTGCTGCCATCCAGGCTTACTGGTTGCGCGAACGCCCCATCGAGATGCGTCCGGTCATTCTCGATCACTATCTGACGAACAACAAGCTTGAGCCGAAACAACATGTCTGGGTGCGCTTCGTCGGGAAGACGCCCGACGACTATCAGCGGCGCACTGCTCTTCTGGCCTACATCTCCGATCTGACGCTGCTTGACACCTCGACCTTCGCGCATGGACGCAAGATATTCGACCAGGACATCATGGCAGCATCGCTCGATCACGCGATGTGGTTTCACCGCGATCATGCACTGGATGACTGGATCCTCTACACCCAGGACAGCCCCTCATCTTCGGGCGGCCGGGGATTTACGCGTGGTGCTCTATACGACCGTGACGGGACGCTGATTGCTTCGGTTGCACAGGAAGGACTCATTCGCCTCCGGAGATAGCCTATTTCTAAGGCATATTTTCTCCTTTGCCTATTTTTCAGGCAATTAAATTGCTGCAGTGCATGATGACTGCCCGCCAGGTTCTTAAGACCTGGGAAACATCCCTTAAAAATCAGTTAGTTGGCTCTCTTGCCGGAATCTGGCACGGGTCTTGAATTCCTTCTGCCAGTCGCCGGCGTTTGCGGGTGATTTGTTTGGCAAAGCGGGGACCCGCAAAGCAGAGGGTAACTCTCAATGAAAATCGTGATGGCAATCATCAAGCCGTTCAAGCTCGACGAGGTGCGCGAGG
>CAYZQP010000345.1:0-2893 GCA_964480545.1 uncultured Mesorhizobium sp.
AACATGGGCGTGGGTGAAGCCACCGCCGACTCCAAGAAGCCCACAGTCGCGGCTGAAGACCTCAGCCTGATCGCCGGCCAGAAGGCCGTCGTGACACGTGCCCGCAATTCGATCGCGACCTTCAAGGTGCGTGAGAACATGCCGATCGGCACGAAGGTTACGCTTCGCAAGGAGCGCATGTATGAGTTTCTGGACCGCCTCGTGAACATCGCCTTGCCGCGCGTTCGCGACTTCCGCGGCCTGAACCCGAAGAGCTTTGACGGTCGTGGCAACTATGCCATGGGCATCAAGGAGCACATCGTGTTCCCGGAAATCAACTACGACAAGGTTGATCAGGTCTGGGGCATGGACATCGTCGTTTGTACGACCGCCAAGACGGATGATGAAGCCCGGGCATTGCTCAAGGCTTTCAACTTCCCCTTCCGGCAGTAACGGCTAGCGAACAAGGAACAAGAAATGGCAAAGACCAGTTCAATCGAAAAAGATCAGCGCCGCCGCCGGTTGGTTGCGCGTGATGCTGCCAAGCGCGCTGCGCTGAAGGCCATCATCATGGACAAGAAGCAGCCCGGCCCGGAGCGCTTCCAGGCCCAGCAGAAGCTGGCCCAGATGCCGCGCAACGGCGCCAAGGTCCGCATCCATAACCGTTGCGAAGTCACCGGTCGTCCGAAAGCATATTACCGCAAGCTGCGTATGAGCCGTATTGCGCTGCGCGAACTCGGTTCGCTCGGCCTGATCCCTGGCCTCGTGAAGTCCAGCTGGTAAGAGGAGCAAAACATGTCTGTGAATGATCCTCTTGGCGATATGCTGACCCGTATCCGCAACGCTTACGGCCGCAACAAGTCGAGCTGCTCGACGCCGGCCTCGCGTCTGCGTGCACGCGTTCTGGAAGTTCTGAAGTCCGAAGGCTATATCCGCGATTTCAGCCAGACCGATTTCGAAGACGGCAAGTCCGAGATTTCGATCGAGTTGAAGTATTTCGACGGCAAGCCGGTTGTGCGCGAGATTTCCCGCGTTTCGAAGCCGGGCCGCCGCGTATACGTCTCGGCAAAGTCGATCCCGTCGGTGGCCAACGGCCTCGGCATTGCGATCCTGTCGACGCCGAAGGGCGTGATGGCTGACCATTCTGCACGTGAGCAGAATGTCGGTGGCGAGATCCTCTGCCAGGTCTTCTAAGGTGAATGGTCAATGGTGAATAGTGAATGGTGGGTTGGCGCTTTGGCCATTCACCATTTTACCATTCACCATTCACGAGCAAGTTTAGGAAAAGGAGACGCTCATGTCTCGTATTGGTAAGAAGCCCGTATCAGTGCCTGCCGGCGTGACCGCTTCGGTCGACGGCCAGACCGTTACGGCAAAGGGCCCGAAGGGCGAGTTGAAGTTCGTCGTGAATGACGAAGTTCTGGTGAAGCTGGAAGACGGCTCCGTTTCGGTTCAGCCGAAGGATCAGTCCAAGGATGCACGTTCGAAGTGGGGCATGTCCCGCACCCAGATCGTCAACATCTTTGACGGCGTGACCAAGGGCTTCGAAAAGCGCCTCGAGATCACCGGCGTTGGCTATCGCGCAACCATGCAGGGCAAGAACCTGCAGCTGGCGCTTGGCTTCTCGCATGACGTTGTCTATGAGACGCCGGAAGGCATCACCATTGCGACGCCGAAGCCGACGGAAATTTCCGTGACCGGCATCGACAAGCAGCAGGTCGGCCAGGTTGCCGCCGAGATCCGCGAGTATCGCGGCCCGGAACCCTACAAGGGCAAGGGCGTGCGCTATGCTGGCGAGAAGATCGTCCGCAAGGAAGGCAAGAAGAAGTAATCGGGTCCGCCTTTGCGGCGGACTTGTAGATGGTGAATGGTGAATGGTGAAATGGCAGGTTGGGTTTGGAGCTTAGGCTCTTGAGCCATTCTCCATTTTTCCATTCACCATTCACTCGTTAGAGCCCCGGAGGGCGGTTGCGGGAAGCGCAGATCAGCTTACCGCCCAGAGCCGCCACCGTTTTACAAGGCAAGGAAAAGACCATGGCCAACAAGGCTGCAATCCAGAAGCGCGCTCAGCGCATCCGTCGTCACATCAAGGCAGTTTCGGGCGGTCGTCCGCGTCTGTCCGTGCACCGCACCGGCCTGCACATCTACGCGCAGATCATCGATGACACCAAGGGCCACACGCTGGCAGCTGCCTCGTCGCTCGAGAAGGGTGGCAAGGGCAAGTCCGGCGCAAACGTTGAAGCCGCAACTGCCGTTGGCAAGCTGCTCGCTGAGCGCGCCACCAAGGCCGGCGTCAAGGAAGTCGTGTTCGACCGCGGCTCGTACATCTATCACGGCCGCGTCAAGGCGCTCGCCGAAGCTGCCCGCGAAGGCGGTCTGAGCTTCTAAGTGAAGTGGTGAATGGTGAATGGTGAAATGGTAGGGCGGTCGAATTTGACCATTCTCCATTTTTCCATTCACCATTCACCGATTGATATTTCCACCGAGGTCCGGCATATGCCGCCCTCATTATCAACCCGTCAGTCCGGAAAAGAACAAGGAACAGGATATGGCACAAGAACGTCGGGAAGGCGGCCGCGAACGTGGCCGTGACCGCGAAGAGCGCGACGATGGTTTCGTCGACAAGCTCGTACACATCAACCGCGTCGCCAAGGTGGTGAAGGGCGGCAAGCGCTTCGGCTTTGCTGCACTCGTCGTTGTCGGAGACCAGAAGGGCCGCGTCGGCTTCGGTCATGGCAAGGCACGCGAAGTGCCGGAAGCCATCCGCAAGGCCACCGAATCGGCCAAGCGCGATCTGATTTTCGTGCCGCTGCGCTCTGGCCGCACGCTGCATCATGACGTCGAAGGACGTTGGGGTGCTGGCCGCGTTCTGCTGCGCGCTGCAAAGCCAGGTACCGGCATCATCGCCGGTGGT
>CAYZQP010000345.1:2903-3313 GCA_964480545.1 uncultured Mesorhizobium sp.
GAACCCGTACAACATGGTCCGCGCCACGTTTGACGCGCTGAAGAGCCAGATGCATCCGAAGGATGTGGCTGCTGCTCGCGGCATCAAGTATTCCACACTGCAGGCACGCCGCGGCAACGCGGTCGCTGAGGAGTAATCCTGATGGCGAAGAAGACAGTTACTGTAGAGCAGATCGGCTCGCCGATCCGTCAGCCGAAAGAGCAGCGTGCGACGCTGGTCGGTCTCGGCCTCAACAAGATGCACCGCCGCCGCACCCTGGAGGATACTCCTTCCGTGCGTGGCATGATCAACGCGATCCCGCACCTCGTCCGCGTCGTCGACGAGAAGTGAGGAGTGTGACATGAAACTCAACGAAATCTCCGATAAGGAAGGCGCGACCAGCTCGCGCAAGCGCCTCGGCCGCGGCATTG
>CAYZQP010000346.1:0-3262 GCA_964480545.1 uncultured Mesorhizobium sp.
GAACCAGGTGTGGCTGGAGCGCTCGCCGATGCGGCAGTAGGTGATGACCGGCTTGGAGCCGTCGATGCCCTGCTCGGCGTAGATCGCCTTGATCTCGTCGACCGGCTTGAAGGTGCCGTCCTCGGCAACGATCTTGCCCCACGGCACGTTGACGGCGGTTGGCACGTGTCCGGCGCGAACCGAGAGCTCCTTGACGCCTTCCGGCGCGAAGATCTTGCCGGTGAACTCGTCATTCGAACGGATGTCGACCAGCTTCACGTCAGCGCGGCCTTCGGCTGCTTCAAGCACATCGCCGAGACGGGCACGCAGCGCGTTGTTGCGCTCCGGAATCTCGATGGTGGAGTCTGCATAATCCTTCGGCGCGGTGTCGAGCGGCAGACCCTTGGCTTCCCAGAGCTTGCGGCCGCCATCGAGCAGCTTCACGTTGTCGCCGAGACCATAGACTTCGAATATCCAGGCGCCCCAGGCGGCAAACCAGTTATTGTTGTCGCCGTAGAGAACGACGGTGGTGTCCTTGTCGATGCCGTGCTCGCGCAGCTTGGCCTGGAAGGCTTCGCGGGTGGCGATGTCGCGCTTGACCGGATCAACCAGATCGGTGTGCCAGTTCAGCTGTACGGCGCCGGGGATGTGGCCACGCTCGTAAACGCCATTGTCGACGCTGACCTCAACGAAACGAACCTTCGGGTTGTCGAGGTTCTGCTGCGCCCATTCGGCATTGACCAGAGGCTCGGCCGCATAAGCTGCCGAAGAGAGGAATACGCCGCCGACAAGGGCCGCGAGCTTTGCGGAAAGTTTCATGCCTGTCTCCAGATCTCGGGGGACCGGTATGACCCCACCCTGCCCGGAAAGATGCCAGCCCCTGCTCGGCCAGTAGAGCTACACCATTCCTGGCTCGCTCTGGAGCTCACGGAAATGTTGTTCCAGAATGGACGCAGGAATTAGAACGAAATCCTATTCCGGCCAAAACCGCGCCCGCCGCGCGCAAACCGCTGGCGCCGCCAGCCGCCTCAAACGCCCGCCACGCGCTCGGCGTGCAGGCGCAACAGCGAGATCAGACGATCAGCCTGCACACCAGCCTCGTTCTCGTCTCCCGCAACAATAGCGCTCACCATCTGTATATGCTGATAGACAGACTCGCCCAGACCCGAGTTCCGGCTGTAGCGATACCAGAACCGGCGACTATGCGTTTGCAGTGGCGCCGCGACGCGCACCGCGAAGCTGTTATCGCAGGCAGCGGCCAGAGCATCGTCGAGCGATTTGTCGGCTTCCAGAAAAAGCCCGACATCGTTGTGCTCCACCGCAGCATGCATGGCCAATGCGGCATCCTGAAACAGGCGGTCGGTTGCCGGCCCGATGAAGCGCGCCGCCGAGCGGGCGATGACCACCTCCACGCCGCGCCGCGCATCAAGCACGCGCAGCCAGTCGCCTGCGTTCAGCGGCGCAATTGCCAGCCCGGCACGCGGGCGCACCTCTATCAGACCCTCCCAGGCCAGCCGCTGGATCGCCTCGCGCACTGGAGTACGGCCAAGCCCGATACGCTCGATCAGTGCGCCCTCTGTGGTGGTTGAGGAGGGGGCAAGTTCCAGGGTGACAATCAACTGCTCCAGCGCACGGTAGGCGCGCGCGGAGGCGGATATGTCATCGGGCATTGAAAGGCTTTCACTCATGGAAATTGATATATCAGCAGCAATTCCACATTGACAAGCGCCCGGATGCACAGCTATACCATCTGATATATCAGAGGAGATCAGCCATGTGGGCCGGTGTTTTTCCAGCAGTCACGACCAAATTCACCAAGGATGATGCGCTTGACCATGCCGAAATGGAGCGCTGTTTCCAGTTGCAGATCGATGCTGGTGTTGATGGCATCATCGTCTGCGGCTCGCTGGGCGAAGGCCCGATGCTGAGCCATGACGAGAAGATCGATGTGTTGAAGACCGCGCAGAAGATCGCGGGCAGGAAGCCGGTGCTGCTGACGATCAATGAGGCGGCGACCCGCGATGCCGTGGCGCTGGCGAAGCGCGCGGCGAAGGAGGGCGCTGCCGGTTTGATGGTGGTGCCATCGCCAATCTATCACACCAATCCCGAGGAGACGGTTGCAGCTCTTTCGGCAGTGGCCAGGGGTGGCGATCTGCCAGTCATGATCTATTCGAACCGCCTTGCCTACCGTGTCGACGTCACTGTCGATGTCATGGAGAAGCTGGCGAAGGACGAGCGCTTCGTGGCGATCAAGGAATCGTCGGACGATATCCGCCGCACGACCGAGATCATCAATCATTTCGGCACGCGCTGGGACCTGTTTACCGGCGTTGATAATCTCGCCTTTGAAGCGCTGTCGGTCGGGGCCATTGGCTGGGTGGCCGGCTTGGTCACCGCCTTCCCGCGTGAGACTGTGGCGATCTACCAGTCGATGCAGCAGGGTCGACGCGAGGAGGCGCTGGCGATCTATCGCTGGTTCCGTCCGCTGCTCGACCTCGATGTCTCGACCTATCTGGTGCAGAACATCAAGCTGGCCGAGGTGCATGCCATCGGCACCAATGATCGCGTGCGCATGCCGCGTGCACCGCTGGCCGGCAAGCGCCGCAAGGAGGTGGAGAAGATCATCCTTGACGCGATTGCAGTGAGGCCGAAACTGCCGGGCCTGAACCTGAAGAAGGCTGCGTAACGAGCAGTGACCCAACTGCGGCGTGTCCAGTCAGAGAGCGACCGGGCGGCGTATCACACGATCCGTCGCGCGGTACTGTTCGAGGCGCGCGGCCTGAGCGGCTACAATGCCGATCACCCGGATGAGCAGGTGCCGACCAATCATGCCCTGCTCTTGTGGGATGCCGGCGAGCCCGTCGCCACGGTTCGGCTCGATTTCGACGCGCCGCAGCAGGCAACGGTCCGGCTGGTTGCGGTCAGGCAGGACCGCCAGGGCAAAGGCCTGGGCAAAGCGCTGCTGGCGGAAGTCGACGCCTACGCCCGGCAGCATGGTGCGCATATGCTCAGAACACATGCGGCCAGAGACGCGGCTGGCTTTTATCTGCGCTCGGGCTGGGTCATTGTTGGCGAGGGCGAGCGCAGTACACAGATGGAAAAGACACTCCCGAGGCCAGCATGACCCGTCACACCTTCTCCTGCCTGGATGGACATACATGCGGCAACCCGGTGCGGCTGGTGTCTGGCGGCGGGCCGCAGTTAAAGGGCGCTACGATGATCGAGCGCCGGGCTCACTTCATGGAAGAATATGACTGGATCCGCACCGGGCTGATGTTCGAGC
>CAYZQP010000347.1:0-3257 GCA_964480545.1 uncultured Mesorhizobium sp.
GACAACCTCGAGCCAGACGTCACCGCCGCGCCCGCCGTCGCCGCCATCGGGGCCGCCGAACTCGATGAACTTCTCGCGCCGGAACGAGACGGAGCCTGCGCCGCCATCGCCGGAGCGAACATATACCTTGGCCTGATCAAGAAATTTCATGCGCCTGCCTTTAGAGTGTATCCAAATCGGATACAACGGACGAGATATGGCGGCAGCGAGCACGGTAAATGATGAAATGCGTCACCTACAACATCCAGTACGGCACCGGGCTGGACGGCAAATATGATCTCGGGCGTATCGTCGATGCCGTGCGCGGCGCCGATGTGATCTGCCTGCAGGAAGTGTCGCGCGGCAATCCGCTGAACAAGGGGGCAGACATGGTCGCCGCCATCCAGGAGGCGCTGCCGGATTACTTCTCCGTGTTCGGCTCGAACTTCGACGCAAATGTCGGGTCCTACGTTGGCAAGGACGGCCGCGCCCGGATGATGATGTTCCAGCTTGGCAACATGATACTGTCGAAGACCCCGATCCACCTGTCGCGCAACCTGCTTCTGCCGCGCTACCGCAGCTATGACGTGATGAATTTCCAGCGCGGCGCGCTGGAGGCGCTGATCAACACGCCGGCCGGTTTCATCCGCTTTTACTCCACCCATCTCGACCACCGCAGCCCGCAGGAGCGCACGGCCCAGTTGGCCTTCCTGAAGGAGCGTGTGCTTCAGGCACCATTGGAAGGCCTCGGCCTCTCCGGCATGGCGCAGTCAGGCTTTCCCGAGCCGCCAATCCCCGAAGAATTCATCATCATGGGCGACTTCAACATGCTGCCCGGCGCGGCCGAATATCTCGATGTCGCGGGCGCGCCGGACCATGAGTTCGGCACGCCGCTGCTGGCCAACATGTTTGTTGATGCGGCAGTGAAGCTGGACAAGACCAGCGACGAATATTCGACCTGGGTTGACCCGCTCGAGCCCGTCAATGCCAGCCGCTTCAAGCGCATCGACTACGCCTTCACCAATGCAGGCATGGCCAGGCGCCTGAAGAACCTCTGGGTTGACCGCACCGCCGTTGGCTCGGATCATCTGCCGATGTGGCTGGAGGTCGAATAATGTCGCCGGGTGCAGCAAAAATTACCGCCTCGATCTCGATCGCCTGCGCCGTTGTTGCGATGACGATGCCGACGGTCTCGCGCATGCTCTACGACGCAGCCAACCCCGGCAACGACAATTTCGGCAGCGCACTGGCGATGATCCCCGTGCTTGTCATTATCGGTGTGGTGCTGGCTCTCGTTGCCCGGCGCGGCGGCGCAGGCCAGCTGTCACGCATCGCGCTGTGGCTGAACCTCGGCCTGCTGGTAGCAATGATCCTGTTCCTTGGCTTTGCAATGTTCAGCTACCAGGGGCGCTGACCGGGCTGGCGATCCTGAAAAAAGACCCGGCCAGAGGCCGGGTCAAAAGCGGGAGGAATACTCCTTCCGACGGGAACGGAGCCCGGCGCATTCTGCGGCGCGCCGGGCAATCTCCTTAGTTGTGGTAGGCGACTTCGCCATGCGAGGTGAGGTCGAGGCCTTCACGCTCGGCATCAGCAGTCGGACGCAGCCCGATGATTACATCGACAACCTTGTAGAGGATTGCCGAAACCACGCCGCACCAGACGATGGTGATGCCGACCGCGAGGATCTGGGTCCACAGCTGTGCGCCCATGGTGACGCCATCGGCATAGCCCTGACCACCGAAGGACGGCGAGGCCAGCACGCCGGTCAGGATCGCACCGATGATGCCGGCAACGCCGTGGATGCCGAACACGTCAAGCGAGTCGTCATAGCCGGCTTTCACCTTCACGACGGCGACAAAGTAGTAGGCGGCAGCCGATGCAATGGCACCGAGGAAGATGCCGCCAACAGGGCCGATGAAGCCTGCAGCCGGGGTCACGGCAACCAGACCTGCAATGATGCCCGATACGCCGCCCAGCATTGAAGCCTTGCCACGCGTCAGCTTCTCGATGACAGCCCAGGCAACGATTGCACCGGCAGTCGCCGTGAAGGTGTTGATCATCGCCAGAGCAGCGCCAGAGCCTGCGGCCAGAGCCGAACCGGCGTTAAAGCCGAACCAGCCCACCCACAGGATGGAAGCGCCGATCAGTGTCAGCGGCAGGTTGTGCGGCGCCATATTGTCCTTGCCGTAGCCGGTGCGCTTGCCAATGATGATGGCACCGACAAGTGCTGCGATACCGGCATTGATGTGCACAACGGTGCCACCGGCGAAGTCCATTGCATGCCAACCGAAGAACAGGCCGTTGGAGTCCCAGGCCATATGCGCAATCGGGAAGTACACGAAGGTGACCCACAGCACGACGAACAGAATGACCGCGCCGAACTTCACGCGCTCTGCAAAACCGCCAACGATAAGTGCTGCCGTGATGCAGGCGAAGGTCATCTGGAACGAGATGAACAGATACTCGGGTATGGTGCCACTCTCGGACTCGGCAGTTACGCCTGCCAGGAACAGCTTCCCGAAGCCACCGAAATAGGGGCTGGTGGAGCCGCCAAAGGCGAAGGAATAGCCCCACAGAACCCAGACGATCATGATCACGCCGGTGATCACGGTGCACTGCATCAGAACTGAAAGGACATTCTTGGCACGAACCAGGCCGCCATAGAACAACGCCAGGCCCGGCAGGATCATGAACAGCACCAGAAGCGTGGACACCAGCATCCATGCGGTGTCGCCACTGTTGATTGCGGAGGCTGCGGCCTCTGCCGCTGCCGGCGCAGCCTCGGCTGGCACTGCCGGAGCAGCTTCCTGGGCAAACGCCGCGACAGCGCCTGACGCTGCCAGGCCGAGCGTGCCGAGCAAGGCCGTACGCGCGCCTTTCATAAGTGTAGTTTGAATTGTCATTGATCTCTCCTGAAAATCCCTGATTGCCGACGCGCGCTAGAGAGCGTCCGAGTCGGTTTCGCCGGTGCGGATGCGCACGGCCTGGTCGATGCCGTAAACGAAGATCTTGCCGTCACCGATCTGGCCGGTCTTGGCGGCAGCAGCGATTGCCTCGACTGCCTTGTCGACAAGTTCACTTCCAACCGCGATCTCGATCTTGATCTTTGGCAGGAAGGACACGGCGTATTCTGCGCCGCGATAGATTTCAGTGTGACCCTTCTGACGCCCGTAGCCTTTGACTTCGGTGACGGTCAGGCCCTGGATGCCGACATTGGTGAGCGCCTCGCGCACCTCGTCAAGCTTGAACGGCTTGATGATTGCCATCACGATTTTCAT
>CAYZQP010000348.1:0-3188 GCA_964480545.1 uncultured Mesorhizobium sp.
GCGGCGATCACCACCATCGACAGCGACAGCATGATGCACTGTGTGAGCCCCGCCATGATCGTCGGCAACGCCGCCGGCAGTTCCACCTTCCACAATTGCTGACGCTTGGTTGCGCCAAACGCCTCACCGGCCTCGATGATCGATTTCGGCACGGAGACCATGCCGAGATGCGTCAGGCGCACCGCCGTGGGGATAACGAAGATGATCGTCACGATCAGGCCAGGCGCGTTGCCGAGACCAAACAGCGTCAGTACCGGGATCAGGTAGACGAAGGTCGGCAGCGTCTGCATCAGATCGAGCACCGGCAGCATGAACTTGTAGACCTTGGGCTTGTGCGCGGCCCAGATGCCAAGCGGCACGCCGATCAGCATCGAGGCACCCGCCGCCGCCACCACCAGCACCAGCGTCTGCACCGTCTGCTTCCACAGACCCTGATTGATGATGAACAACAGTCCGAGCGCGACGCCAATCGCCAGCGCCCTCGATTTCTGCAGATACCAGGCCAGGCCTGCGATCAGGAGGACGACGACGATAGGCGGCAACCACAGCAGGCCGTTCACCGCACCTTCCAGGATGGTGTTCAGGCCGCTGGAAAACCCGCGCAGCAGCCAGTTGAAGTTATCGGTCAGCCACTCGAAAAACGCCTTGCCCCAGGCCCCGATGGGTATTTTGTAACTCGCCAGAAAATTGGAAATCGGATCCATGGGTTCCCCTCGGGCGGCGGTTGCGCCTCTTGTCACTATACGAAAAAGGGCAGCCCTCGCAGGCTGCCCTTTCCAATTATCCAGATGTTCGTAGCATCAGCCGGCCAGTGCGGCTTTCACCGCTTCGGCAGCGTCCTTGCCGTCGAAGGTCGTGACACCCTGAAGCCAGGGCGTTGCCGCGTCAGGGTTCTTCTGCAGCCACGCCTTGCCGACATCATTGGCGTTGCCACCCTTCAGGATCGCATCCATCATCTCGTTTTCCGATGACAGCGTGAACTTCAGGTTCTTGATGAATGTGCCGACGTTCGGGCACTCGGTCAGATAGCCCTTGCGCACGTTGGTGTGCACGGTCGCCGCGCCGAAACCGGAATCACCCATGCCATCCAGGTAGCTGATCTTCATCTCGCCCATCACCGGATGTGGCGTCCAGCCAAGGAAGACGATCCACTCATTGGCCTTCATCGACTGCTCGGCCTGCGTCAGCATCCCCGCTTCCGAAGACTCAACCAGCTCGTAGCCGGCCAGCCCGCTGTCGGCCTTGCCGATCATTTCAAGGATGATGCGGTTGCCGTCATTGCCGGCCTCAATGCCATACACCTTGCCGCCAAGCTTTTCCTTGACCTCGGGCTTGGCCAGATCAGCCAGCGTCTTCACACCGGCGTCGGCCATATAGGTCGGAATCACGAGGCCGTAGCCTGCGCCCTCAAGGTTCTGGCTTACCGTCTCCACAGAGCCGTCTGCCGAGTATTCCTTGATGTCGGTGGTCATCGACGGCATCCAGTTGCCGAGAAACACGTCGAGATCGTTATTCTTCAGCGAGGCGTAGGTCACCGGCACCGAAAGCTGGATCACTTCGGGCTGATAGCCCAGCGCCGTCAGCAGCGTGTGCGCGACGCCGGTTGTCGCCTGGATGTCGGTCCAGCCCACATCCGAGAGGCGAACCTTCTTGCAG
This sequence comes from uncultured Mesorhizobium sp., assembly GCA_964480545.1. Classification (GTDB taxonomy): domain Bacteria; phylum Pseudomonadota; class Alphaproteobacteria; order Rhizobiales; family Rhizobiaceae; genus Mesorhizobium_G. Next base: position 1,657 of record CAYZQP010000348.1, read on the forward strand.
CTCTCTGGATCTGCGGCAGCGGCAGCCGAGGTCATCAGCGCCGAAACGCCAAGCACCGCCGCAAGCGTCTTGAGACTCTTCATTCAATTTCTCCCATTGCGTGCGGCCCGTGCCGCCTTGTTTTTGTCTGGTCACGAGCCAAACACCATTTTTGGATCGTGGCAAGCGTTGCGGGCGTCCATCCGCGCCGCCACCTGCCGCTTTCGCGACATGACTGCTCTTTCCGGTGGACGAATGGGGTCTGGACTCCCTTGGCCCTCGCAGCCTCGCTAGAAGCAGACCATGGCGAAGCTCTATTTCAATTATTCCGCGATGGACGCGGGCAAGTCGACCCTGCTGCTGCAGGCCGCACACAACTATCGTGATCGAGGCATGAATGTGATGCTGTTCGTCGCCGGGCATTACCGCAAGGCCGACGCAGGCTACATCTCCTCGCGCATTGGCCTGGAAAGCCCCGCCGAGATGTTCCGCGACGGCGATGACCTGTTCGCCCGCATCGCAGAGCACCACGAGCGCGATACGGTGCATGCGGTATTCGTCGATGAGGCGCAGTTCCTGCAGGACGAGCAGGTCTGGCAACTGGCACGGGTCGCCGATCGCCTGCATATCCCGGTTCTCACCTACGGCCTGCGAACCGACTTCCAGGGCCAGCTCTTTCCCGGCTCGCAGTCTCTGCTGGCCATCGCCGACGAACTGCGCGAGGTGCGCACCATCTGCCGCTGCGGGCGCAAGGCAACCATGGTCGTGCGGCTGGGCCCCGATGGAAAAGTCGCCAAACTGGGCGATCAGGTTGCCATCGGCAAGGACGCTTACGTTTCGCTCTGCCGCAAGCACTGGGAGGAAGAGATGGGCCGGGCTGAGCCAGAGGATTTACTCGGCTTCGCCAACCCCTGATTTTCAACGGGATTCCTGTAAAACTTCCCCGCCTTGCGCCTTCCCATAGGTCCTTGACGTCCCTATATTCGCCGCCGAAGCGGCAAATCAGCTGCACAGGGACACGGCGGAGATCATCAATGGCCACACTTCAGAATTTCGACCAGGAGATCGCGAAGACCAAAGCGACGGTCGAGGAAATGCGGACCAAGATCCAGCAGTCGGGCCAGTTGCTCGACAGGTTTGCCCAGTCCGACGCGAAGATAGGTGATGCCGACTTTGATATCGAGAACGCCCGCATCTCGGACGTCATCAAGCAGCAGAAGACCATGGAAGGCAACATTGCCGACCTGATCATCGGCCTTGAGGACGCCACCAACGTGTTCGGCTCCGAATTCGAGAGCATGAAGAATTACACTGGCTGGGAAAACTTCGTCGGCATCTTCTCCCAGCAGCGCAAGCAGCGCATGCGCACCGAGCGTGTCCGCAACATGTCGCTGGCCGGGAACCTGCAGGAGCTTCTGTCCAAGTCCGACACCATTGTCGGCATCCTGAAGGAGCAGAAGACGATCCTCGAACAGCGCTACAAAACCTCGGAAACCAGCCTCACCCAGGTCATCGAGCGCCGCAAGGCGACCATGGCCGAGCTCGAGGCCACC
>CAYZQP010000349.1:0-2849 GCA_964480545.1 uncultured Mesorhizobium sp.
TGGTCATCTCGCGGAAGCGGCGCATGCCCTCGGGGCTGTCGTGGAACCACCAGGCAGGGCCAAGTTTCAGCGCCGGATAGACGCCGGCCAACGGCGCGAGTTCGCGGGCGTAAGCCGTCTCGTCCAGCGTGAACAGAATGATCGAGACGCGCGGGTCGGTGCCGACAGCATCGAGCATCGGCTTCAGCGCGCGCACATAGTCGGTGCGGGTCGGGATATCGAAACCCTTGTCGCGCCCGAATTTTTTAAAGATCGTCGCCGAGTGGTTGCGGAACGAGCCGGGATGGATCTGCATGACCAGCCCATCATCGGCACTCATCTTTGCCAGCTCGGTCAGCATCTGCGCGCGGAACAGGCCGCGCTCATTCTCATCGGCTTTGCCGGTGCGCACGCGGTCGAACAGTGTTGCGGCCTCTGACCTTGAGAGGTTCGCGGTTTCGGCAGAGATCAGGCCGTGGTCGGTGGCGGTCGCGCCGAACGATCTGAAATAGTCGCGCCGATTGCGATGGGCATCGAGATAGCCCGTCCAGCTGCCGGTATCGCAGCCGGAGAGCTCGCCGAGCCGGTCGAGATTGCCAGCGAAACCCTCGAAGTCCGGATCAACAACCGAGTCCGGACGATAGGCAGGCAAAACGCGGCCATGCCAGCCGCTATCGCGGATCATCTGGTGCCATTTCAGCTCGTCCAGCGCGCCATCGGTGGTGGAGATCGCCTCGATGTTGAAGCGGTCATACAGTGCGCGCGGACGATAATCGTCCTGCAGCAGCAGTTCGGCGATGCGGTCATAGCTGGCGTCAGCGGTTCTGGCCGAAAGCGGTTCGTCAATGCCGAACAGGTTCTGCAATGTGTAGTCCAGCCAGGCGCGCGTCGGCGTGCCGCGAAACAGGTAATAGTTCTCGGCGAACAAGCGCCAGATCTTGCGGCCATCGGTCTCGACCGCCGAGCCGTCAAGTGTGGGAACGCCGAGCTCCTCTAGCCGGATGCCCTGGCTGAAGAGCATCCGGAAAATGTAATGGTCGGGGACCACCAGCAGCTGCGCAGGATCAGGAAAGTTTGCGTTCTCGGCATACCAGCGCGGCTCGGTGTGGCCGTGCGGGCTGATGATCGGCAGGTCGCGAATTTCAGCGTAGAGCCCGCGCGCCAGGGAGCGCGCCGGGCTGTCTGCCGGAAACAGCAGATCATCTGCAACGAGTTGCGGCAAGCGGATCATTCCTCCCTCTGGTTGCGGTATGGCTAAGTCGCGAAATCGATAATGTCAACATATCAAAAAACATCAGTTGTATGATGACTTTTTGCTTGACCGACCGCGAGAAGCCCGGCAGGAGTTGGCGGGAATGAGCAGCCCGGGAGGGGTCGTTGGGCGAGTACAAGAGGCTTGGGACGGCGGCGCTGAACGGGTTGCCGCAGGATATCCAGCGACCACAGTTTGATCGCGCGGCGACATCTGCCGGCATCGTGCATCTCGGCCTCGGGGCATTTCATCGCGCGCATCAGGCGGTGTTTGTCGACGATTGTCTGAACGCTGGCGAGGCCGGCTGGGGAATTGTCGGGGCGTCGCTGCGCAGCGCCGATACGCGCGATGCACTTGGCCCCCAGGACGGGCTCTACACGCTGTCGGTGGTTGATGGTTCCGGCGAGAAGCTGCGTGTCATCGGCTCGATCCTGAACGCACTGGTTGCGCCGGAAAACCCGGCAGCGCTGCTGGATGTGCTGACCGATCCCGGCGTGAAGATCGTCACGCTGACGGTGACGGAAAAGGCCTATCTGCGCGATGCCTCCGGTAATCTTGACGTTGGGCATGCGGATATCGTTCATGACCTCGCCAATCCATCCGCCCCCAAAACCGTGCATGGTTTTCTGGCCGAAGCGATTGCACGCCGCCGGGCTGCCGGGACTGCACCATTCACGGTGCTGTCCTGCGACAATCTTCCGGCGAATGGCGCAACGCTGCGGCGGCTGCTGGTGGCCTACGCGGCACTGCGCGACCCGGAACTCGGCACCTTTGTCGAGCGCGAGATCGCGTTTCCGTCGAGCATGGTCGACCGCATCGTGCCGGCGACGACAGATGAAGATCGCGCCCGCATCTCGGGCAAGCTTGGCGTGGACGACGCCTGGCCGGTGACCACCGAACCGTTCCTGCAATGGGTGATCGAAGATCAGTTCCCGGCGGGGCGCCCCGCGTGGGAAAAGTTCGGCGTCGAGATGGTGCGCGACGTCGCGCCCTTCGAGGACATGAAGCTCAGGCTGCTCAACGGCTCGCATTCGAGCATCGCCTATCTCGGCCTGCTAACCGGCAAGGCCACCGTTTCCGAGGCCTTTGCTGACCCGCTGATCCGCAAGTTTGTTGACGGCTTGTGGGCGGAAGCCATTCCCTCGCTGCCCGGCGACGCCGGATTGAACCCGCAGGCCTACACGCAGGCGCTGACCGCCCGCTATGATAATCCGGCGCTGAAGCACCGCACGGCGCAGATCGCCAATGATGGCAGCCAGAAGCTGCCGCAGCGCATCATCGCAACAGCGCTGGAGCGGCTTGAGGCCGGCGGCGATGTGCGCCATCTCATGCTGGTGCCCGCCGCCTGGATTGCCGCCTGTGAGGCGCGTGGCGCATCGCTGCCGGCAGGGCATTTCACCGATCCGCTGGATGGGGCGCTGGTTGACATTTTCGCGCAAAAGCTCGGTGCGGAAGAGACAGTGCGGGCCGTCTTCGACGCCGCAGGTTTTGCCAGCAATTCGACGCATCGAGAGAAGCTGATCGCGATCTGCACCGAACATCTCGACGCGCTGCGGGGCAAGGGCGCTGCCACAACACTTGGGGAGTGCGAATGAAAGAGACCTGGCGCTGGTTCGGG
>CAYZQP010000349.1:2859-3163 GCA_964480545.1 uncultured Mesorhizobium sp.
ACAGGCCGGCGCCAGCGGGATCGTCAGCGCGCTGCATCATCTGAATGACGGGCGCATCTGGCCGCCTGAGGAGATTGCAAAGCGCAAGGCGCAGATCGAGGCGGCCGGGCTGACCTGGGATGTGGTCGAGAGCATTATCGTCCATGAGAGCGTGAAGACGCGCAGGGGCGACTTCAAGACCTGGATCGAAAACTACAAGCAGTCGGTGCGCAACATCGCGGCCGCAGGGGTGAAAACCCTCTGCTACAACTTCATGGCGATCACCGACTGGACGCGCACCGACCTGCATGCGCCGATGCCGCAT
>CAYZQP010000350.1:0-3144 GCA_964480545.1 uncultured Mesorhizobium sp.
GGCCCCCATGGCGATGCCCAGCGGCACGGCGATGATGGCAGCAAGGATGAAGCCGCCGACGACGCGCCAGATGGTGATGCCGATATCGTAGAGGAAGCCGTATTGCGTGAGCAGGCTCCAGCCTTCCTGCACCATCTTCGGCGGGCTGGCGAGAAAGATCGGCGAGACAAAGCCACCGGCGGTGGCGATCCACCAGACCAGCACGAACAGTACGAAGAACAGGATGCCGAGGCCGATGCGAACACCGTTCGACACCGGCTCCAGCGGTCGCAGATAGCGTCCCTTCATGCGGCGACCGTCAGTTCATCCAGCTTGTATCGACGAGATCCTCGGTCTTCGGGATCGCCTTGATGATGCCGATCTTTTCCAGAAGCGGGCCTGCCTTGGCGTAGAATTCCTGGATGCCGGTGGCCATGAACTTCTTGTTGGCCTCAAGGTCCTGCCATTGCAGGTTGGCCGCCGACTTGCCGAACTGCTCGCCGGTCTGCTTCACATCCGCACCCATGATCTCATAGGACTTCGCCTGGTCCGTCTTGATCATCTCCAGCGCGTCGTAATAGCTCTTTGCCAGCGCCTTCACGGCTTCCGGGTTCTTGGCGATAAAGTCCGGCGTGCAGCCAAACGCGTCCATCACCGCCGGATAATCGAGCGTGGTGGCAATGATCTTGCCGGCCGCCGGGTTGTCGCGAACTGTCGAGAGGTAGGGCTCGTAGGTCATGGCCGCATCGTTCTGCCCGGCCACGAAAGCCTGCGCGGCCGCAGCCGGCTCAAGGTTCACCACGGTGACGTCGTCGAGCGACATGCCGTTTTCGTTGAGCATCCAGGCCAGCACGAAATAGGGCGAAGTGCCCGGCGCGGAGGCCGCGACCGTCTTGCCCTTCAAATCCTTGATCGAGGTGACATCGTTGCGCACGGCCATGCCGTCAGCGCCATGCGACATGTCGAGCTGGAACAGCTGCTTGATCGGCACGCCATTGGCGTTCCAGATCATGAAAGTCTCGACCGTGGTCGCGGCGCACTGGATGTCGCCCGAGGCGATGGCCAGATGGCGGTCCTTCTGCGGGATTTTCTTGATGTCGACGTCAACGCCGTTCTTTTCGAAAATGCCGGCCTGCTTGGCCAGCGTCAGCGGTGCAAAGCCGGTCCAGCCGCTGATGCCAACGGCGACCCTGGTGTTTTCGGCGGAAGCCATGCCTGCCGAGAGGGCAAGCAGAACACCGGCCGCGAGAGCGGATTTCAATTTCATCTGAGCCTCCTATTGCAGGCTCGTCCTCTGCGGGCCGATATCCTGCTCCAATTCTCTATTCTGAATATGTATGTACATAAGTGGCAGCGCGTCAATAAGTGCCCGCGCGGAGCGCGCTATGCTGGCCGTTTGTCCGGCGCAGCCAGATATGAAGCCAGGGATGTAAGAACCGCAGACGCGGCGAAGAACCAGAGACCTGGCAGCGTGGCGGCATTGGCGAGCCCGCTGGTTTTGGCCGCGTAGATCAACAGGGCAACCAGCACGACATCCAGCATCGACCAGTTTGACAGGAAGTGCATCCAGCGCGGAATTGCGGTGCGCCCGTAGGCGGCCAGGTGCAGCGTGACGAGCTTGAGTACCGGGAGCAGGATAGAGAACAGCGCGATCAATGCCGAGAGCGTATGATCTCCCTGCCTCCACAGGCCAGCGATCATTTCTGCCAGCGAGGGCTTGTTGGAAAAGAAGTAGAGGCGGTCGACCTGTACCAGTGGCAAGCTGACCCCCAGTCCGAGACAGAAGGTGGCGGCGAACAGCAGGACGGGATAGAGGCGCTGCGTCATCGAACCTTGCCGCGCGCCCCGGATGATTCTCAGCTGATCATCGCAGAGCGCGGCTCCGCAGAACGCGAGTCGCGTGATTCGAGCATTTCAGCCTTGGTGAGTTCGGCCTGGGCTTCGTTGAGAAGGTGTTCTGCAGCGCCGCGCTGCTCCATCAGGCCGGCCAGCGATGTCTTGAGATTGTCGCGGCGCAGGCGTGCAGCCTTGGCGAATGTCGGATAGGCGAAGTGATTCTGGTCGGTAATACCGGCCTTCTTCTCTTCCGCGTTGATCTGGGCTTCCAGCTCGGCTGCCATCCGCTCGAATTCGGCCACCATCTGGTTCAACTGGTTGAGCTGACGCTTCTTTTCCTCGACCTGAAAACGTTTCAGGCGGACCAGGTTGTCACGAGACTTCATTTCCTACACTCCGAAATACGCCGGAACCGGGCCTCCTCAGCCTCGGTATTTCACCCCCGAACGCGCACATACGGTGCAGGGGGCATTTACGAACAAAAACTTACGCTCAACTCTTACCGGTAACCATTCGTTTACAGGCATGGTTAATCCTAGGGACAAGGCATTAAAGCACGGTAAAAATTTGGGCAGGATTTGGGCGGAAAACTGAGTCAGATGAATCGGTTACCGCGGTTTTCTGACAGGGAACCGAAATCCGTAAACTGATTTTTAATCATGTATCTCAATACATTAGGGTATATTGCTTAAAAATCTGGATGGCAATTGCACGGGTAAACAGGTTTTGTTAACCATTCGGTGGCAGCTTCGTAAATGACTGTGCTGCTCCCTCCGGCTGACGACGCCGAGAGCGGAAAAGGGGAACTAGATGCGCGTTCTGCTGATTGAAGATGATAGTGCAACGGCTCAGAGCATTGAGCTGATGCTGAAATCCGAGAGCTTCAACGTTTATACAACCGATCTCGGCGAAGAGGGCGTCGATCTCGGAAAACTCTACGACTACGACATTATCCTCCTTGACCTGAACCTGCCGGACATGTCCGGCTATGAGGTGCTGCGCACGCTGCGTCTCTCCAAGGTCAAAACTCCGATCCTGATTCTCTCCGGTATGGCTGGCATTGAAGACAAGGTTCGCGGTCTCGGCTTCGGCGCCGACGACTACATGACCAAGCCGTTCCACAAGGATGAGCTGGTTGCCCGTATCTACGCCATTGTGCGCCGCTCCAAGGGTCATGCCCAGTCCGTGATCGAGACTGGCAACCTCCGGGTCAATCTCGATACCAAGACGGTCGAGGTCGACAATCAGCGCGTGCATCTGACGGGCAAGGAATATCAGATGCTGGAGCTGCTCTCGCTCCGCAAGGGCACGACGCTCACCAAGGAGATG
>CAYZQP010000351.1:0-3140 GCA_964480545.1 uncultured Mesorhizobium sp.
CAGCACATCGCTGACTTTATCCCGCCCGGAGGTTCACTTTCGGGCGCGTAGCCACATGTGGACAGCCCAGTTTCTTAACACTGCCCGCATCTTCCGGTTGCAACTCCAGCGTTTGCTGCTATTGAGCCCGCCCCCGCGCATGAGCCGGGGTCAACGCAAAGGAGAATACAAAGGTGTAGTCATGAACAGGATCAATCCCATCAAGACCAACTGGCTGGCGAAACATATCGGCGTGATCGACGGGTTCCTGGATGAACAGGAATGCCTGGACCTGATCCGCGACAGCGAGCGGCGCGGCTTCGAGGAAGCTGCCGTCAGCACGGCCGGAGGCATGCGCGTTATGAAGGATCTGCGCAACAATGATCGGGTGATCTTCGATGACGAGGACCTGGCGGACCTGTTCTTCGCGCGGGTGCGTCCGCACCTGCCGCAGGAGTTCGGCGACTGGCGCATCGTCGGCCTGAACGAGCGCTTCCGTTTCTACCGTTACGGGCCGGGGCAGAAGTTCGACTGGCATCACGATGGCTATTTCGGCCGCTCGACCACCGAGCGCAGCCACTTCACCTTCATGATCTATCTCTCGGATGGATTTGAAGGCGGCGGCACCTCGTTCCGGGGCGAAATCCCTGGCTACAACGGGCGCGAACTGCGCGTCGAGCCGAAAGCGGGCAGAGCGCTCGCCTTCTATCACCCGATCGAGCATCGCGGTGACGAGGTGATCTCCGGCCACAAATACGTCATCCGCACCGACGTGATGTACGAAAGCACGCGCTGGTAACCGGCACCCGCATGATGCCAAAAAGTTGCAGACTTTTTGGGCAACATCATCGGCAAAGGACGTCCCGGCGGAGCAATCCGCCGGGAACTACTCCTGCATATGCATGACGAATGATCTGGGCCGACGCGCGAGGGTGACCTCAACGAAGGGAGATTGCCATGACCGCCGCCAAACTGATCCGCGCCGCTGTTTTCGCAGTCGCCGCACTGACCGCTGCCCCATCCGCACAGGCGGGCTTCATGCAGGTTGGTCTGCTCACCATCCCTGCCAGCTCGTTTAACCAGGCGCTGCGCAGCCCAGCCCCGCGCTTCTGGCTGTTCAAGGGCTGCACGCTCTATGAGCAGCGCGACGGACAGGGTCAGCAATGGAAATACGACACCAATTCATCGGCACCTGTTGGCGATGCCAGCCTGTTCATAGGCTCCTACAAGCTGAACGATCCGGACAACCGCATCTCGTCAGTGAAATGCACGTCATCGGCCAGTGCGGAATGCGGCGTGATCCTCTACGCAGACCGCAACCACGAGGGCCAGACTGTCCAGGTGATGGGCCGCTCCGGCATGGTCAATCTCGGTGATATAGACAAGCAGGCTTCTTCGATCCGGGTCGTCTGCGACGTGCAGTAGCGGCAGCAGTTAGCCAATCACCGTGACCACCTCGCCATCAGGCCCGGTGATCGAGGTCTTCACCACCTTGACGTCAAGCCAGGGACAGTTGGGGAGAGCGTAGGTTCCGGCAACAGGTTTCAGAACCTCCGCAAATTGCGCCGCTGTTTCGGGGCTCAGGCTCAATTCCAATGCATCCCCTGTAAGCGCGTAAGCGTCCTTGGCTGCCGGGCGTATCGACACGCTTTTCCCGTCGCCGAGAATCGCCAGTTGTTTTTCGAATGGCAGGCGTAGCGGCAGCAGGTTGGCAATCTCGGCAGCCTGACGTGCCCCAAGTGTGAGCTCAAGTCTCGGCTTTCGAAGAAATCTCTTGTTCTCCGCGTAGTCAAGGCTGTCCACATAGACGAACCCGGTCGAAGATCCGTCGCGGCGTTTCCCCTCTTCCACGGCTGCGCGGACAGAAGCGTTTGCGAGAAACGTGTCCCGGTCCACATCGGTGATCCACAACGGCATTTCTGGTTCGAGCAACTCGAGCAGGCTGCGGGCGCGCCATTGTTTGACCGCGAGCTCCTCATCTTCCGTGAGGCCCACAATTTGCAGAAACTCGACCCGTCCGTGCGGCGTGTCGATGGCTGGCAACTGCGGGTCGGCGACAAATGCCATGGAAACAATCCTGGTATCGGTGTCCGACGCAATGGGACCATTGGCAGACATCCAGTGCCCGTCCTCAAAGACATTGCCCGTCTGGAAAACGTAGCGTGCGATATTCTGCATGAAATTCACTGGCCAAACCGGCGGCTCGTCATCGCCCGCAGAGCGCGCGAGGCGGAAGGTCAATTCGAAGCCCCAGCCGCTGATCTTCGGATCGTCCGAGTCCTTGGTGTAAAGCTCTGTCAGCCCATAGCTCACGTAGTGCCAGTGCGGGGCCGGTACATCAGCTTTGTAGATACTGACGCCGTCGAGCGGGTCGCGACCGCCAAGAAAGCTCTTGATCAACGTGCCGTAGTGTTTCGGCTCCTGGCTTCCATAGAGTTTGGCGAAGGCCTGGTCGATGGCGTCCCATCCGGGGCTGCCGCCATCGCCGTCGTCTTTGCTCTCGGCCATCACACCAGTTCGACCGCCATTGCGGTTGCCTCGCCGCCACCAATGCATAGCGAGGCCACACCGCGCTTCAGCCCGCGCGCCTTGAGTGCGGCGAGCAGCGTCACCACGATGCGCGCGCCGGAGCAACCAATGGGGTGCCCTAGCGCGCAGGCGCCGCCATTCACGTTGACCTTGTCATGCGGCAGGTCGAGCTCGCGCATCGCCGCCATCGCGACCACCGCGAAGGCCTCGTTGATCTCGTAGAGATCGACGTCGCCGGTGCTCCAGTCGAGCCTGTCCAGCAGCTTCTTCATCGCAAACACCGGCGCGGTGGTGAACCATGCCGGCTGATGTGCAAAGCTCGCGTGCCCCCGGATAATCGCCAGCGGCGCAACACCTGATTTCTCCGCCTCGCTCATGCGGGCGATCACGAGCGCCGCACCCCCATCCGAAATCGACGACGAGTTTGCCGCAGTCACCGTGCCGCCGGCGCGGAAGGCCGGCTTCAGCGTCGGGATCTTGTCGGGTCGCGCCTTGCCGGGCTGCTCGTCATCCTCGACGCCATCCAATGCAATAATCTCGGACCGGAACGCACCTTCCTTGATCGCGCGGTTGGCGCGCTCCAGCGAGGTCAGTGCAAACGCGTCCTGCTGGTCGCGCGTGAACTGGTAGTG
>CAYZQP010000352.1:0-3040 GCA_964480545.1 uncultured Mesorhizobium sp.
ACCACCAGGTCGGAGGCGAACTGCCCGCCGCGCGCGCCGTCGTCAACCCGAACCGCGAGGACGATCTGTCGGGGCAGGGGCATCTGTGCGCCGCCGGTGTCGTGTTCCTGGCGCTGGTCGAGACGGCACGAAACCTGCGTCGCCGCATGCCGGAGGCCAAACAGCCTGACCTGCTAAAGCTGCTTGACCTGGTCGCGCTCGCCACCGTCTGCGATGTCGTCCCGTTGACCGGCGTCAACCGCGCCTTTGTGGTCAAGGGTCTCATCGCCATCCGCCACATGGACAATGTCGGTCTGGCCGCACTCGTGCGCGCCGCGCGCATCGGCGAGCCGGTCAACAATTTCCATTTGGGCTTCATGCTGGGGCCGCGCATCAATGCCGGCGGGCGCATTGGCGAGCAGCTTGCTGCCAAGGGCTGCGTCGCCAATGCGCCCGCCGGCATTGGCGACGCAGCCCTTGGCAGCAAGCTGCTCGCCACCGACGATCCGGTGCAGGCACGCGAAATCGCCGAGACGCTTGATCGGCTGAACCAGGAGCGCCAGGCGATGGAACTCGCCATGGTCGCCGCCGCGCGCGACGAGGCCGATGCCGAACTCGCACATGGCGATGGCCCAGCTGTTGTCGTCACGGCAGCCGACGACTGGCACCCCGGCATTGTCGGGTTGATCGCCGCCCGGCTGAAAGAACACACGCGCCGCCCGGCCTTCGCCATCCATTTCAACCAGAACGGCGTGGGTGTCGGCTCGGGTCGCTCCATCTCCGGTTTCGACCTTGGCGGGCTGGTACGCGAGGCGGTCAATCGCGGGCTTCTGGTCAAGGGCGGCGGCCACGGCATGGCGGCCGGTATCACCATCGAGAAGGACAAGCTGGGCGACCTGCGCGCCTTCTTCGAGGAAAAGGCGGCCGGAGCGGTCGGCAGGCTGCGCAACGAGGAGAGTTTGTTGATCGACGGCGCGCTCTCGGCAGACGGCCTGACTGACCAGCTCTACGACACAATCGAGGATGCCGGCCCCTATGGCAGCGGACACCCTGCACCGATCTTCGTGCTGCCGCGCCATCGGCTGACCTCCGCGCGGGTCGTTGGCACCAACCACATCCGCGCCGAACTGGTCTCGCTGACGGGCAAGCGCATTGTCGCACTCGCCTTCCGCGCCGCCGAGTCCGATCTCGGGCAGTTCCTGATCCGCAATGTCGGGCGCACCATTCACGCCGCCGGCACCCTGTCGGTCAATCACTGGAACGGCTACCGCACCATCCAGCTCCGGATGATCGACGCTGCCGAGGACAAGTAGGGGACGACCGTCGGTTGGCAGCGGTGGTCTTGGCCGCCCGTCCTGCAACATTGGTGGTTTGCGAAAGCGTTGGTGACAGCCGATCTCCCCCCGGGAGGGGGAGATGCCCGACAGGGCAGAGGGGGGTCATCTCCGATCCCGCACAAACCATGCTGGCAACTTATCAACCTCCTACGCAACAAGCATATCAATGGCTTACGAGAAAATCATCGATTTCAGCATCACTTATCCGCTGCCGGGGACAAGTAAGCCTCAGCGCAAACTGATCCTGCCCCGTGGTTGCCGGGGACTACGCAAAGCGTGGTAGAGGGGCTCGCAGGGCACACCGGGGGCGCACGGATCCATAAACTCGAGCGTCAGGTTTCCAAATGTGTGGGAGTTAGCCATTGATGTTCCTAAAGAAATACAGGTTCTCACAGTACCAGTAGTCATCGACAGGCAGCGGTTTGTGCTGGCAGGTCGCCAGTTGTCCGGTCGCGGCCAACTGGAAAATCGGAACCCGACCAACTCTATGTGGCGGCAGGCCGATGCCCTTCGGCCCAGAGTAAGGCTTTAGGCGACGAGCTTCATCGCGAGCCTCGTCTGCGATTACCAACTGCAGAAGCTCTCTCGAGCGCTCGATTGAATCAGCCCATGACTCCAGCGACCTGTCGGTGAAAATGAACGCCGGGCCACCTTCACGCCGTAGAAAATCTGAAAGCGCGAGGCTGTACGTCTCGATGGCCTCCCGCCGGGCCTCAAGGGTCTGATCCAGCCAGACGACGGGGCCATATCGTTCAAAGCGCTTCTTATCATCGGCGTCGAAGGGGCGACCGATTCCATTGCGATTATCTATGGCGGCGACAATCCGCCAAAGCATATAAGCGGCGTGATGCTGGACATCTTCACATCGGGCGCGCTCCGACGGTGCCAGCGGGCCGCCCTCGAATTCAACGTACCGCATCCTCTGGTTCTCAAGATCATAGCAATTGACAAACTTGATCCCATGCAGAACGGCCGCCAGAATCCATAAGCGTCTGCTAAGGGTCCCCGCCTCTGGATGCTCACTCATTTCGACTGTCCAAATCGCGGTGGAACATGCACCCTCTCGCGATGCGATCTCAGGCGAGAGGGGCGGGACCAGTTGCTGCAGGTCGCCGTTGTCAGATGCTGGTATCGAAGCATTGGCATCAACGCCAAACTATTAACTGCGGAGGGCTCCGCCGCCCTGGTCGCACATCCTGCAACGTCAGGATGCAGATCGGTTGGTGATTGGCGAAAGCGTTGATGACAGCCAATCTCCCCCCGTGAGGGGGAGATGGGCTAGCGTTGGTCTGGCCGCCCGTCCTGAAACGATGGTGATTGGCGAAAGCGTTGATGACAGCCGATCTCCCCCTCTCCGTCTCGGGTTGCGCCCTCGCCACCTCTCCTCCCGTTCCGGAGGGAGAGGATGGGAGCCAGGCTGGAAAGGCGCTGTCACGTCAGCTGCGTATCCTCTCCCCTCACGAAGTGGGGGAGAGGTGGCGAGGGCGCAGCCCGAGACGGAGAGGGGGCCTTTTGAGCCATACGCGATAGCGCTCCCCCGTGACGCAAACCATGCGGGCAAACTTATCAACCTCCCAAGTAACAGCGATATCAATGCTTTATCCAGAAAAACCGCCTATTCCAACACCACTTATCCGCACGCCCTTCACCCCGCCCCATACTTGCCCGGGCGAGAAAGGAGCAGCCGTGAACCAGTTTCTGATCAATCTGAACCACACCGAACT
>CAYZQP010000353.1:0-2478 GCA_964480545.1 uncultured Mesorhizobium sp.
CCTTCGGACCACCTCGCCCCAGTGGGGAGAGGACCCCAGGTTCTGAGAGGGCGCATGCTCCGTCCAGCTTGGGTTCCTCTCCCCCTTGGGGAGAGGTGGTCCGAAGGATCGGTGAGGGGTTCTTCAGCAAGATTTTTGAAGGGAATCCTGATAGCCGAGGCGGTCGGCGATGACCTTCAAGACCCGTCGCCGCGAACCCCAGACGAACGAGCGCGCGAAGCAGCTTCGCAAGAACGACAACATGGCGGAAGCCTTGCTATGGACCGAGCTAAAGGATCGCCAGCTTGGCGGCTTCAAGTTTGTCCGGCAGCTTCCAATTGGCCCGTACTACGCTGACTTCGTCTGTCGGAGCCGAAAGCTCGTAGTCGAGTTGGATGGTTCGCAGCATTTCGAAAGCGCCTATGACCGTCGTCGCGACGAGTACCTGCGGGCGAAAGGCTATTCAGTCCTGCGGTTCTGGAGCCACGAAACAGCACGAGATATGCGCAGCATCTGCGAGACGATTCTGGCGACCGTGGAAGGTGAGTTGGCTGAAGATGTTCTGACAGCAGACATGCGCTTTGTGTTTGCCAGGGGTGGGGGCATTGCATGAGATTATCCGTTGGCTTTGAGCTATCACCCCTCACCGTCTCGCTTCGCTCGCCACCTCTCCCCAGAGGGGAGAGGAACCCAGGTTCTGAGAGGACGCACCCTTCATCCTGCTTGGGTTCCTCTTCCTCCTGGGGAGAGGTGGTCAGAAGGACCCGTGAGGCCAGAGCCTGCTCATGACCACTCTCACCCCTACATCCTCCGCCGAAGCCCTTGCCGCGATCCAATGGGCTGCGGGCGAAGAGGCGCCGCTGGAGATCGTCGGACAGGGCTCCAAGCGCGGTATTGGGCGGCCGGCGCAGACCGAGCATACGCTCGACTTGTCGAAGCTATCGGGTGTTACGCTCTACGAACCCGCCGAACTGATCCTCTCGGCCCAGGCGGGCACGCCGATGTCCGAAATCGAGCTGCTGCTCAAGGACAGGGGCCAGCAGCTTGCCTTTGAGCCAATGGACTACGGCCCGCTGCACGGCCTCCCGCGCGGTGCCGGCACAACTGGCGGCGTGCTGGCGGCAAACCTGTCCGGCCCGCGCCGGCTGTCGGCAGGCGCGGCGCGCGATCATATCCTCGGCGTGCACTGCGTGTCCGGGCGTGGCGAGGCATTCAAGTCTGGCGGGCGGGTAGTCAAGAACGTGACCGGCTACGACATGTCGAAGCTGATGGCAGGTTCGTGGGGCACCCTGGCCGTGGTCACCGACCTGACCTTCAAGGTGCTGCCCGCCGCCGAGACCGAAACAACATTGGCCATTCGCGGCCTGCTTGATGAGGAGGCGACGGCAGCCATGGCGCTGGCGCTCGGGTCCAGTGCGGAAGTCTCAAGCGCCGCGCATCTGCCAGAGGGCATTGCCAAAAAGGTCGCGGATGGTGCGCTGGGCGCGGATGCCGCCACGCTGCTGCGGCTTGAAGGCTTCCCGCCATCCATCGCCTATCGCCTCGGCGTCCTGCAGAACATCCTGCGCAATGCCGGCGAGCATCAGCTGATCGAGGGTGATGTCTCACGCGCTGTCTGGCGCGATATCAGAGACGTGATCCCCTTCGCTGACGGCACCGATCTGCCGGTCTGGCGCATCTCGGTGCAACCCTCCGAGGCGCATCATCTGACGCTGGAACTGCGCCGAAATGTCGAGGCATCCTGCTACTACGACTGGCAGGGCGGACTGGTCTGGCTGCGCATGGCCAGCCCCGAGCCGGAGGCGAAAGCCCTGCGCGCGATGATCCGGCATTTTGGCGGTGGCCACGCAACGCTGGTGCGGGCGAGCCCCGCCGCCCGCGCCGCGACCGAGGTGTTTGAACCTCAGGCGCCTTCACAGGCAGCACTGTCGAAGCGGCTGAAGGACGAGTTCGACCCAAGGGGAATACTCAACCCCGGCCGGATGGGGTAGGATGCTGGGATGGAGGCAAAGATGGCAGAAGATGATCTGTTCGAGTCGAAGTCGGATGTGCTGAGCGGGGCGCTGGTGTTCAAGGGAACCCGTAACCGCGTCGATGCCTTGTTCAACAATCTGGCAGCTGGCGAGTCGCTAGACTCGATCCTTGAGAGTTTTCCCGGCATCGGACGGGACCGTGCCGAAGCTGCGATCCTGCTCGCTGTGCGTATTTTCGAACGCGCGGCATGACGCGGGTAATGCTGGACGAAGGAGTACCAAGACCCCTTGCAAAGAGGCTTCGGGTCCTCGGCATCGACGCGAGCGAACACCCGAACGACTGGAAGCAGTTGTCCAACGGTCGCTTGCTGGACGCTGTCGAAGCTGCCGGCTTTGATGTCCTGATCAGTTGCGACAAGAGTATGCAGTTTCAGCAGAACTTCGCGGGACGACGCCTGGCAATCCTGATCTTACCCACGAACAATATGTCGATTGTGCTGGGGCTGGACGTGGAGATTGCAAGGCA
>CAYZQP010000353.1:2488-3024 GCA_964480545.1 uncultured Mesorhizobium sp.
GTGCGTAGCGCAGCGGAGCGCCGCGGATCGCGGACGTCCCTTGATGGAAGACGACGGGAAGGCCCCTCCGCTCCGCCTCCGCGTAGATCCGCCGCGCTGGTCCGCCGAGCGGCTCGAAGCTCTGGTAGTTGGGAGCGAGCTTGATGCCCTTGAGCCCGGCTCGATTGTCGAGATCAAGCGCTAGATGCAAACCGCCTTCACCCCCGCCCAGCTTGCCGACCCCCATGTTGCGGAATCCGAAAAGATCCTGCGCAAATGCGTGCATTGCGGCTTCTGCACCGCGACGTGCCCGACCTATGTGACGCTGGGCAACGAGCTCGACAGTCCGCGCGGGCGCATCTACCTCATCAAGGCGATGCTGGAAGGCGACCGGGCGCCGACGATGCAGGAGGTGCGGCACGTCGATCGCTGTCTGTCCTGCCTGTCCTGCATGACGACCTGTCCCTCGGGCGTGAATTACATGCACCTGGTCGATCATGGCCGGCACCGCATCGAGGAGACCTATACGCGGGCGCCGGCCGACCGCGTCATGCGCG
>CAYZQP010000354.1:0-3003 GCA_964480545.1 uncultured Mesorhizobium sp.
GGCGTGACACCAGATCCCCGCGCAGCGCCGGGATGATGCAGAAGGTGCAGCGGTGGTTGCAGCCCTCGGAAATCTTCAAATAGGCGTAGTGGCGCGGCGTCAGTTTTATGCCGTGATCCGGCACCAGATCGGTGAACGGATCATGCGCCGGGGGAGCGGCCTCATGCACCGCGCTCATCACGCTCTCATAGGCCTGCGGCCCGGTGATCGCGAAGACGTTCGGGTGTTTTTCGCGGATCAGCTCGGGCGTCGCGCCCATGCAGCCGGTGACGATGACCTTGCCGTTTTCCTTCATCGCCGTGCCGATCGCCTGCAGCGACTCGTCGCGGGCTGAATCCAGGAAGCCGCATGTGTTGACGATGACGAGGTCTGCACCGTGATGCTTGCGGGCGATCTCGTAGCCCTCGGCGCGCAGGCTGGTGATGATGCGCTCGGAATCGACCAGCGCCTTCGGACATCCGAGGCTGACGAAACTGACGCGGGGGGCTGTGGCTGTCATTAAGATCGCTATTCCAAAGGGAATGGGCCGAACCTTGCGGTCCGGCCCATCAATTCAGCGGCGCATTAGCACAAAACGCGCCGTGTTCAAACCACTGAGACGCACATGGTTAGTGTGCAGCAGCCGGGCTCTTCGCCAGCCAGAAGTCGAGGAAGGCGAGTTGCTCGGGGTAGAACCCGTGCAGACCTTCCAGCGTCATCTTGGTCGCGACATAGACGATCACGGCGAGGCCGAGATAGGCGATCCAGCGATGCTTGCTGAGCAGGTTGGCGATGAAGGTCGCGGCAAAGCCCATCATGGCGATGGCAAGTGCAAGGCCGATAACCAGAATGACCGGGTGGTCCTTGGCCGCACCGGCGACAGCCAGCACGTTGTCCAGTGACATGGAAACGTCGGCGATGATGATCTGCCAGGCAGCCTGGGCAAACGTCTTTCTTTTGCCGGTGCTGGCGGCTGCAGCCACCTGTTCCTCGATCTCGTGCGCGTCAGGCGTATGACCATGACTGAGCTCGGTCCACATCTTCCAGCAGACATAGAACAGCAGCAAACCGCCGATCAGGAGAACAATTGGTCCCCAGGCCAGCAACTGCGTGGTGATAAGAGCGAATGCGATGCGCAGAATGGTCGCGGCGAGAATGCCGACGAGAATGGCCTTCTTGCGCTGATCGGCCGGAAGGCCGGCAGCGGCGAGACCGATGACGATAGCGTTATCACCAGCGAGCACGAGGTCGATGGCGATGACCTGCAGCAGGGCCCACATGGCTCCCGGTGCGGTTAACTCGGTTACAATTTCATTCCACATTAGAAGGTCCCCTGCTTTCCAGTTCGCCCGTTAAACCGCTGCCCGGCATAGTGCAAGCGGTCGAAATCATTGAATCGTTTAAGAGAACAGCTAAATCGATCAGGCAATGTCGCTACGTCATCATGACTGACGATTATCGCCGGTCGTCGAGAGTACCCTAGATCAGCAGCAGGCCTTTCATGCTGGCAAAGCCAGCTTTGCCGATGATGATATGGTCGTGCACGTCAACTCCCAGCGGCTTGCATGCAGCAATGATCGTTTTGGTCATATCGATATCCGCGCGTGAAGGGGTAGGGTCGCCTGACGGGTGATTGTGCACGAGAACGATGGCGCACGCCGAAAGTTCCAGCGCACGTTTGGCAACTTCGCGCGTGTAAACCGGCGTGTGATCAACCGTGCCGGTCTGCTGCACCTCATCGGCAATCAGCATGTTCTTTTTGTCGAGGAACAGGATGCGAAAATGCTCGCGTGGCTCGAACGCCATTGCCGCGCGGCAATAGTCCAGCACCTGCTGCCAGGACGATAGCAACTCGCGCCCCTTGATCTCGCTCCTGACCATGCGCTGCGCCGCCGCCGCAATCGCCTTGAGGTCAAAGCTGGTGGCCTCGGCGATCCCGTCCACTTCACGCAACAGGGTCTCGGGCGCACCCAGAACCTCGGCCAGCGAGCCGAAGCGCGCGATCAGTGCCTTGGCACGCTCCTTGGTGTCAGCGCGCTTGATCGAGCGGTAAAGCAGCAGCTCGAGGATTTCATAGTCTGCGAGAGCGTTCGGCCCGGCCTCGCGAAAGCGCTCGCGCAATCGCTCGCGGTGACCATGATAATGGGGCTTGGCGTCTTCAGGCTTACGGGCAGGGGACTTTGCACGCGCCGGCCTCGTCGGCACTTCGCCGAAAAAGCCGCGCTCGTCGTCATCGCTGTCCATGCTCGGATGCTAGTGCATGTCGCGCAAAACTGTGAAGCGGTTTTGCGAGCACGACATGCACAAAACAAGGTACGGAGCTGATCTGACAGATCGCGACCCGCCTGAGTGCGGTTCTCCGCGCTGCGAAGGCCCTCAGGCGGGCGGCAGACCGGGGCGGTCGAGCCCGCCAGGCGACAGCGTAAAGATCTCGCAGCCGGTATCCGTTACGCCCACCGTATGCTCGTACTGAGCCGAGAGCGACCGGTCGCGGGTGACCGCAGTCCAGCCATCCGACAGTACCTTCACATGCGGGCGGCCGAGATTGATCATCGGCTCGATGGTGAAGATCATACCAGGGCGCATCTCGACGCCCTCGTGGGTCGAGCCGTAATGCAAAATGTTCGGTGCATCGTGGAACAGCTGGCCGACACCATGCCCGCAGAAATCGCGCACCACCGAGCAGCGTTCGCGCTCGGCGTAGGACTGGATCGCCGCACCGATTGCGCCGGTGCGCACGCCGGGCTTCACAGCAGCCACGCCGCGCATCAGGCACTCATGCGTGACCTCCATCAGCCGCTCCGCCGCACGCTTGACCTGGCCGACCGGATACATGCGGCTGGAATCCCCGTGCCACCCGTCGAGAATATAGGTGACGTCGATATTGACGATGTCGCCGTCGCGCAGCGGCTTGTCGTCAGGAATGCCGTGGCAGACAACGTGATTGATCGAGGTGCAGGATGATTTCGTGTAGCCTCGATAGTTCAGCGTCGCAGGCATGGACCACAATGCCATGCCTGCGAC
>CAYZQP010000355.1:0-1230 GCA_964480545.1 uncultured Mesorhizobium sp.
GGTTTGCTGCGCAAACCACCTCTCCCCCGATTGCAGGGGGAGAGGAAGAGCGCGAACGCGCCGACCTTGGCTCCCTTCCTCGCCCCCGGGCAGGGGGAGAGGTGCCGAGCGAAGCGAGGCGGAGTGGGGGTGCTTCGAGCTGGAACCAAACTCAGAGCGCATCGAAAGCCCCCATGCGTTTGGCGATCCAGAGATAGATGCCCATGATGACAATCGGCACCACGGTGAAGGCTGCCGCCAGCGGGATGTTGCCCGCCGTACCCTGCAGCGAATAGACCGCCTGCCCGATGAAATACTGCGAATTGCCGATGATCTGCGGGATAATGTAGTCGCCCATCGTCAGCGAGAATGTGAAGATAGAGCCAGCGATGATGCCGGGCAGCGCCAACGGCAAGAGCACATTGCGGAAGGTCTGGGAGGGCGACGCCCCGAGGTCCGATGAGGCTTCGACCAGCGTCCCAGGCACACGCTCAAGTGCCGCCTGCACCGGAAGGATCATGAACGGCAACCAGACATAGACGAACACGATGAACGTGCCGGTGAACGAGATGGAGAGGGAGTTTCCGCCCACGACAGGCAGCGACAGCCAGGCCTCCAGGAGCCAGGTGAGATGCAGCTTTGCCAGCAGCCAATTCAGGATGCCTTCCTTGGCCAGGATCAGCTTCCAGGCGTAGATTTTCACGAGATAGCTGGACCACAACGGCATCATCACGCCGAGATAAAACAGCGCCTTCCATTTGCCCTTGGCATAGCGCGCCGCGAAATAGGCGATGGGAAAAGCGATGATCGCGGAAGCGACGGTGACCGCCGCCGCCATCACAATGGTGCGGATGAAGATGTCGACATTGGTCGGCAGCAGCAGTTCGCCATAGGTCTTGAGCGTAAACTCGCGATTGATGAGGCCGGAAAACTCATCAATCGAGAAGAAGCTTTGCAGCAGCAGCGCCAGCAGCGAGCCGACATAGACAACGCCCAGCCACAGCAGCGGCGGCGTCAGCATCAAGAACAGCAACAGGCCCGGCTTGCGCCAGAACGCATCCGACAGCGCGCCCAGAAGGCCGCTGCGGTTTGGCAGGACCGCCGGCTCGGCATTGGCGGCAAAAGTTGCGGTGGCAGTCATCAGACACCCCCCTCTGCCCTACCGGGCATCTCCCCCTCAAGGGGGGAGATCAGCAGCGGGTATCGTTGCGCCAGCCCTGCGGCACCCATGATTGGCGAAAGCAGGCGTGC
>CAYZQP010000355.1:1240-2995 GCA_964480545.1 uncultured Mesorhizobium sp.
CTTGAGGGGGAGATGTCCGGCAGGACAGAGGGGAGTGCCCTTGGAGGAATACATCACGCCTCCCCCGCCATCACATGCAGCGCCTCGCGGTTGAAGGTGAGCTTCACATCATCGCCAACATCCGGCAGTGCCGATCCGGCGGGCGCCATGACATGCAGACGCTGTCCCTCTGCATCAACTGCTACCCGGGTTGCCGCACCGACATAGGACAGCGACACAACAGTGGCCGGGACGCCGTCACCGCTGGCGTTCTTCTTGATGCTGATTGCCTCAGGTCGCAGACTGCCCCATGCATTTGCACCCGCATAGCGCTTGACGAATTCCGGCGGCAGCACGTTGGACGAGCCAACGAAATCAGCGACAAACTTTGACGATGGCCGCTCGTAAATATCCTGCGGCGTGCCGACCTGCTGGATCTTGCCATCGGAAAACACGGCAACGCGGTCAGCCATCGACAGCGCCTCGCCCTGATCGTGTGTGACAAAAATGAAGGTGATGCCGAGCGACTTTTGCAGGCTCTTCAGCTCCTCCTGCATGTTTTCGCGCAGCTTCAGGTCAAGTGCGCCAAGCGGCTCGTCGAGCAACAACACCTTGGGCCGGTTGACCAGCGCGCGTGCCAGCGCCACGCGCTGACGTTGGCCACCGGAGAGCTGGCCGGGTTTGCGGGCACCGTAACCGGGCAAACGCACCAGCGACAACGCCTCCTCGGCCTGCCTCAGCCGCTCCTGCTTGCCCACGCCCTTCACCATCAACCCGTAGGCGACATTGTCCAGAATGTTCAGGTGTGGAAACAGCGCATAGTCTTGAAACACGGTGTTCACGTTGCGCCGGTAGGGTGGCACGCCGTCAGCCTGTTCGCCGAAGATTTTCAGGTGCCCGCCGGTCGGCTGTTCGAAGCCTGCGATCAGCCGCAGGCAGGTGGTCTTGCCGGAGCCGGATGGCCCGAGCATTGCGAAAAATTCGCCGGCCTGGACGTCGAGGTCGACGCTGTCGACAGCTTTCACGCTGCCGAAATGGCGCGACACTTTCTCAAACGATACAGCCGGCGTCATCGGCATGGCCCCGCAAACAGATAATGGAAAAATGAGACCGGCGACGGCCTACGCAGAACGGTCCCCGACCGTCGCCGAACCCCTCTCAAGGGTGAGGATAGACGGCCGCCTAGCGACCGCCGATCACGCCGATATAGTCAGACACCCAGCGGTAGTAGGGCACGCACTTGTCGCCCTGGCTGGCGCATTTCGAGGTTGGCGTGGTCCAGAACCGTACCTTGTCGAAATCGTCGAGACCATTGGCCGTGCAGCCTTCCTTGGTCTGCTTGCCACGGCCGTCAGTGCAGGCCGCGAGAACCGAAGGGTTGGCACCGAACCAGACCGAAAGGTCGCTCTGCAGGTTGGAGGCCAGCGTGTGCTCCATCCACTTGTAGGAACAGTTGGGGTTAGGCGCATCAACATGCATCATGGTGGTGTCGGCCCAGCCGGTAACACCCTCTTCCGGGATCACAGACGCAACCGGCTGCTTGTCACCCTTCAAAAGGTTGACCTGGAATGGCCAGGAGCCAGATGCCACGACACCCTCTGTCTTGAAGTCGTCGATCTGGATCATCGCGTCATGCCAGTAGCGGCCAACCAGCTTGCGCTGGGCACGCAGCAGGTCGAGCGCAGCCTTGTACTGGTCTTCCGTCAACTCGTAGGGGCTCTTGATGCCAAGGTCCGGCTTGTGGAACATCAGGTACAGCGCCGCATCAGCGATGTG
>CAYZQP010000356.1:0-2985 GCA_964480545.1 uncultured Mesorhizobium sp.
CCTTCACCAAGTTCGAGCCGGCCGGCATGGTTATCGGCAATGACGCGATCAAGAACGCCACGTCGATCCTCGACTACGTGTTCCGCGAACTCGCCGTCTCCTATCTGGAACGCCGCGACCTCGCCCATGTCGACACGTCCGACTTCTCGAACACAGCACTTGGCCGCGGCATCGAGGAAGGCAAGGCATCGGCCTTCTCCAAGGGCCTGACGCGCGGTCACAAGCCGCAGCTGGTGCGCTCCAACGAGCCAGTCGGCTTTGCTGGTGAGGCCGCACCTGTGGCCCCTGCCCGCGCCGCCCCAACGGCCTCGGCTGCGGTCAGCGCCGTCGGCAACCAGAACAGCCGCCCGACGACAATGGTCTCCGGCGCAACCGTTCTGGCGCTGAAACCCGCTGAGCGCGCCGAGGAGGCCATCGCCTATCGCCGCGACTATGAGGAGCGCGCCAAGGAACTCGCCGAAGACATCGCCTTCGACGAAGCCGCCAACGACGCCGAGGACGTGACGCCAGCCGCGTCCACGTCATCCTCCACTTCTCCGTCATCCTCGGGCTTGACCCGAGGATCTACCGCCGCCTCCGCTCGCTCGGCTTTCACCGACCCGGCACCGGCGGTAACGGGCGACCTGTTCACGCCAGCCGCCCAGGCTGCCGCCGTCGACGCGAAAGCGCTCGCCGCCGACCGCCGGGTGAAGTCGATGCTGCAAGGCTACACGGGCAACTCCTGCTCGGAGTGCCAGAACTTCACCATGGTGCGCAACGGCACTTGCGAGAAGTGCGACACGTGTGGTGCTACGAGCGGGTGCAGCTGAGGAAAGCGGTGAAAAGCTGAACAATTGCGTGCAGGGCGATTGCCTTGCACGCAAATGGCTATTAGAACATATAATGAACGAGAAGTGAGACAGAGAAATGAAATGCCCCACCTGCGGCATTGCCTACGCAGACAACTGGTATGAAGTAGATGTCCAATGGCGCGGCCGCGCGACTCCTTGGGCATACAGGGTAGCATTGTGCCCAGAATGCAATGAACACACAATCGAGCTTCAATCTAATAGAGATCCTTACCGGATGGTCCAACCGATAGGATCCAACCGCGGTCCTGTCTCTAAGGATGTTCCTGCCACGATATCGTGCGACTATATTGAAGCCTGTAATGTTCTGCCGATCAGTTCCAAAGCATCGGCGGCACTTGCTCGGCGATGCCTGCAGAACATCCTGAACTCACATGGATACACTGGCCGCGATCTATCTCGTCAGATAGATGCGTTGTTGAACGAAACCGATGCGTCCAAAGCTGTTGGTAGTGCTTTGAGAGATACCGTCGATGCTATTCGGAATTTTGGCAACTTTTCAGCTCACCCAGTGGATGATCAAACCACACTTCAGGTTATTGAGGTCGAGGAGGCAGAGGCTGAATGGTGCCTACAAATTCTCGAAGAGATGTTTGACCACTTCTATGTCCGGCCAGCACAAGCGGCTGCTCGCAAAGCTGCCCTGAACGCAAAGCTGTCAGCTGCCGGAAAGCCAGCGGCAAAGTGAGTCCGCACCCTTAGCACTGCGGACACTGTCAGGCATGGATCCTCGGGTCTACGCTTCGCGTGCCCGAGGATGACGGCGCGTGTGGGATCGCTACGCCAGTCTCGTTCCGTGGTTGACATAGCACCATGCCATAGCTTCAGTTGAACTGATTGTTGCCGAACGCGGCCAAACTTTATCACGCCACGTCAAACCAGCCTGACACCCTTCCCCATCCCTCTCCGCGCGTCATCCTCGGGCACGCGAAGCGTAGACCCGAGGATCCATGCCAGAACCGGTGAACGTGATCGCCAGGGGTGCAGGACAAGCCGCCCGCACCCGCCCGTTGCCAACCCGTGACCCTAGGCATAGCCTCGCCGCATGACCGGCTATGTTTACATGACGGCAAGCCAGAAGCGCGGGACGATCTATATCGGCGTGACCAACAGCCTTGGCCGCCGCATTCCGGAGCACAAGGAAGGCACCGGCTCAAAATTCACGGCAAAGTACGGCGTCCGGCGGCTGGTCTGGTACGAGGAGCATGACGACATCCGTGACGCGATCCAGCGCGAGAAGTCGCTGAAGCGCTGGCCCCGGCAGTGGAAGATCGAACTGATCGAGAAGGACAATCCCGACTGGAACGAATTGTTCGTCGGCTGGGGCTGGGACTGACCCGCGTTCGGCACCCTCACAACGCTGAAACTGTCAGGCACGGATCCTCGGGTCTACGCTTCGCGCGCCCGAGGATGACGGCGCGTGGAGAGATTGCTACGCCCGCCTAAGTAATCTTCATCTCGGCGACGCAGCCCTTCGCGCCCGCGCCGGGTGCAAACTGCCAGCTTTCGATCGATTGTTTGAAATCCATGTCGACAGATTTCATACCGGCGGTCTTGACCGCCCGCACATTGCTGGTGCGCCCCGATGCATCGACATCAAACAGGAAAATGCCCCAGGGTTTCTGCTTGGTGACCTGCAGCACCTGTATCGCGGCAGCAGAGATTCCCATCTCCCGCTTCTTGCTCACCAGCGCGTCGCAACCAGCGCCTTGCTTCGGGATTTCCGCCTTGCCGGGATAGGGCGGTAACTGACTCGATCTGCCTTCAGAAACATCTCTGAGGGCAGTGCTGATCTCCTCGTTCTGAGCCGCGCGCTGCTCAGGGCTGACCTGCCTTTGCTCGGTTCGCGTCGAATTGCAGCCGGCAAGCAGCAGGCCAGTGAATACGGCCCCAACAATTCGAGTTTTCATATCTATACCCTGATCCGGAAGTTTTACCGGCAATAGCGCGCAGCACGGGCTCCATCTATTGAGTGCTTTGCTTTCCCACTGCCAATTCTTGATAGTAAAATTCATCAAGACTGAAGCAGCTTTTGTACAAGTACCGAACCGGGCGCGCCGAGCTCCGGGCCAATAGCAAGGTCAGGTCCTGAACCGGACGCCAACTCCTCCCCGATGGAACACCTGTGCCTACTGCC
>CAYZQP010000357.1:0-2958 GCA_964480545.1 uncultured Mesorhizobium sp.
ATCGTCTGCTCGGCGGTGTTGTCGACCTGCGAGCAGACGATGGCCGGCATTGGTGCCGCCGCGCAGAAGCACATCGGCGATCTGCTGGAAGCGCACGAGAAGAACATGGTCACCACCGCCGACATCCAGCGCCGCAAGAAGCTGGCCGACGAGGCTTTCGCCCGCCGCTTCGACGAGGTGCTGCGCAAGCACAACTCGGCGGATTATGTGAGGTCCTGACGCATCGCTGTCATCACCAACGGCAGCCCGTATGAGCACCGATAACGACCCGGCCACCCAGTACTTCATCGCCATCGAGGCCGCCCTGAACGGCCTCGAAATCTTCATGCGCGACGACCGCTCGCCGCTCTACCGGCACGGCATCGTCGCCAAGGTGGCAGCCGAATACATCACCAAACTCGGCAACACATTTGAGTGCTGGCGCAACCGCGTCGGCTTCATGGAAAAGTTCCGGATCCAGCGCGCTGAAAGCGGCTTCCCGGTGTTCCAGAGCGTGCTGGAGGTCGAGAACGACCGGCGCAGCGCAGAGGGAAGGCTGGCCGCCATCCCGACCGCCGAAGAGTTGCGCAACGAGATGGCCGACTTCATCCTGCGCCACAAGGAGTTCCCCGCCGCCCTGCAGAAGACCATGGCCGAGCGGCTCTATCTGCAGGACCTGAAGGACGGCGACCTGTTCAAGCCCTTCATCCTGGCCAAGACCGAGAAAGTCTCGGTCAACCCGAATACAGGCCGGCCCTACTATCTCGTCCACTGGGCCTGCTTCGATGGCGCAGCCAACCTGCCGCTGATCTACATGGCAACCATCGAGGACTCCTCGCCAGCGCTGGTGCGCCAACTTGTCACCCGCGACAACAAGCTGAACGAGAAGGTGAAGATACCGCTGCCCGTCGAGGGCCTGCTCAACCCCGAACTCGCCCACCAGTTCGACGCCTTCACCGAAAAGAACTCGGCCTATTCGCTGTCACCCACGACCATCGCCACCAACATGGACAAGGATTTCGCCACGCTGCATCCCAAGCAGTTGCGGCGCGTGGTGCTTGGGCCCTTCTATGCGGCAGGCGTAACCGAGAACAATTCCGTTGTCTCCGACGTGCTGACCAGGGTGCGCCGGCCGGAAAACGCCTGGCTACTCACCTGGACCATCCAGGAAGTCTACTCAAAGGCCGAGCGCCCCGGCAAAAAGGGCCTCTGGTCAAGCGAGAAGACCACCCAGGAATTCTACATCAACACCGATGATCTTGAGGCCGCACGCATGGGCGTCTCGTCTTACGAGAACCACGCGCTGATCCCGCATGAAGCCTATCAGGCGCTCTATGCGGCAGGCGAGGCACAGAAGATCTTTGCAGGCTACAAGATGCACATTCTGTCCAAGGGACAGGTGATCTCGGATGTCTGAGGCGATGCTGGCACGCCTGGCGGACAAGAAGCAGCGGCTGGAGGAGCTGAAGCTTGCAGCTGTCCCCGGCGCGCTGGACGGACTGGATCATGCCCAGCGCATCGACATCACCTACACGTCCAACGCGCTGGAAGGGAACACGCTGACCGCAGGCGAGACCTCGCTGGTACTGGAGAAGGGCATCACCGTCTCGGGCAAGCCGCTGAAGGACCATCTCGAGGCTGTCGATCACGCGAAAGCGCTCGACTGGGTTCTTGAGATCGCTGCCGAGCCATCGGAACCGATCCGCGAAACTGACTTGCGCGACCTGCACCGCCTTGTGGTGGCACAGTCGGCTCCTGGGATTGCAGGCCAGTACGCCGACCGCGCCCGCTTCGTCGCCACTTCGTCCGGAAACCACGCCTTCCCGCCTCCACCCGATATCCCGGCGCTGATGCAGGACTTTGCCTCCTGGCTGGCGTCTGCCCCCGACGGCCCGGCGACCGCGGCCGCAGCACATTTGCGGCTCGTCGGCATCCATCCGTTCAACGATGGCAACGGGCGCACTGCCCGTCTGCTGATGAACCTCATACTTGCCCGCGCCGGCTACCCGCCCATCGCCATCCGCCCGGATGATAGAACTGCCTATCTGGCGGCCATCGAGACCGTGCAGGCGGGCGGCAGCGCGGCAGATTTTGACGCCCTGCTCTACCGCAGGCTAGACGAAACGCTGGACCTCTACATCGCCGCTGCTGCGCAGGGCGAGGCTTCCGCCAGGACCAAGACATCGAGGACATGACATGGACACCGGCCTGACCACCATCGCTGAAGCCGATATCGAAAAGCATCTGGCCACCGCCCAGAGCTTCATCACGCGCATCGTTGTCATCGACTCGGGCGACGCAAAGTCCGGTACTGCGCTTGCCGGTACCGGCCGCCGCTTTGTCTCGACTGTTGCCACCGGCGGCTTGGGCAAAACCCGCGAGGTGGAACTGACCAAGACCGTGCAGGCGGTGCGCCCCGGCGATCAGTTGATGGACATCGCCCAGCATAACCTGCTCTACCGCGCGCGGC
Organism: uncultured Mesorhizobium sp.; assembly: GCA_964480545.1. Taxonomy (GTDB): domain Bacteria; phylum Pseudomonadota; class Alphaproteobacteria; order Rhizobiales; family Rhizobiaceae; genus Mesorhizobium_G. The sequence continues at coordinate 2,450 of CAYZQP010000357.1, forward strand.
GCGGCATCCAGGTCGCGCTGGCTGTCACCGATGTCTTCGCCAAATCGTCCGATCTGGAAGCGCTGCAGGCCAAGAACACCCGCGCACCGCTGGAAGGCGAGGATGGCGCAACCTTCCGCAAGCTGATGTCGGCGTCCGGCTATGTCGCTGCCTTCACCTACGTCTCCTACCTGCTCCAACTGCTCGATTCCGACGGAGAAGCGCCGAACGACATCGCCGAGCCCGCCTTCAATTTCGACACAGCGCAGGATGCGGTGAAATCCATCGTGGCGGGCCTCGATGCAGCCATCTCAGGTGCCAAAGACGACGCCTCGCTCACGCTACGCGCCCGCACCTTCGCGCAAGTAGCGATGAATGGCCTGCTGTCGCGCAAGAGCCGCTTCGACGGTCTCGGCACGTTCGAGAATGCGCATATCCGCATCGACAAGGACGACTTCACCATCGACGGTTTTGACGTCGCACCGGGCAAGAAATCGAAGCCGCTGGTGATGACCTTCAAGAAGCCGGAT
>CAYZQP010000358.1:0-2951 GCA_964480545.1 uncultured Mesorhizobium sp.
GCCCACCGCCTCTCAACCATCGCGGCGATGGACCGGCTGATTGTCATGGACAAGGGCCGCGTCATTGAGGAAGGCACGCATGACGAACTGCTGGCCTCTGGCGGTCTCTACGCGCAGCTCTGGGCGCGCCAGTCCGGCGGCTTCCTGCTGCACGACGACCAGGACGCAGAGGTGGAAAAGAAAGCGGCGGAGTAATCACCACCGCCGTCGGCTCACCCTCCCCTTGAGGGGGAGGGTCGGCGCGCTGCGCCGGGGTGGGGTGACCATCGTCAGCGACTAGCCGCAGAGCGGGCGATGTGGGATTGATGTCGACAGTCGATGTGGGATTGATGTCGACAGTCAATGTGTCGGCTCAATCCTGCTAGCCGCCGCTATCCAGCCATCCGGTTCGCCGCAGAACATCTCTGGCCAGTTCCGCAGGCGACTTGCCGTCCGTAGCCACGACGACAAGACCGTCATTGTCCTCGCTTGCCATGCGCCTGGATTGCTGAAGCGAGCGCTGTGCCTGCTCGTCTGCCCCAGCACCCGTCTCGCGCCGCGCCAGACGTGCCAGCAAAGCCGGCTCCTCAGCCATCAGCCGCACTGTGGTAATCTGCGCATCCGGTATGGCGGCGAGTATCCATCGCTTGTCGAAATCGAGATGCATCATGACCCCTGACATGATCAGGCGCGTATGACCCAGTGCTCGGTATGTGGCCCAGATCGCAGCCAGATTGATGCTGCTGACGTCGATCGCACCGGGCTGAATTCTCTCGAGGTCGGCCCGCTCCGGGCGCGGGAACGCCCTGTCGAGTTCGTCGCTTTCGACAACCGCATGAGCGACCTGAGCGGCCGCAAGTTGTGCGCTCATTTCCCAGCTCAGCGTTGATTTACCGACGCCAGCTGGTCCGGTTATCAGCAACAGTTCCATGCCACCTCGGAAAAACTGTGATCTTGTGGCTTCTGGTGCATCGAGCCGCGCGGCAAGTCCAGCGCATTTGCGCGCCCCGAAACCCTGCATTTGCTCCGGGCTGCCCGTTCCTTTACGGAGAGCCCGGAAGCAATACGCGAGAACATCATGGCAGACGACGAAGACTACGTGTACGACGAGGCAACAGGCGACTGGAAGCCAGCCTCCGAAGTCGCAGCCGCTGCGCAGGCTAAGCCAGTCGCGCGCGACGCCGCCGGAAATGAATTGGCCGATGGCGACCAGGTCACCCTGATCAAGGACCTGAAGGTGAAGGGCGCCGGTCAGACGCTGAAACAGGGAACGGTCATCCGCTCCATCAGGCTCACCGACAATCCGGAAGAAATTGACTGCCGGCACGACGCCATCAAGGGCCTTGTCCTGCGCACCGAGTTTGTCCGCAAGCGCTGAAGTCGGCCTCGCAAACTTGAGCGCCTGTCTTCGCCAGCAGCGACAGCTCCGTAGTGAATGTCGCGTATCACATAGCTCGCCGTCATTCCGGCACGCGAAGCGGAGCCGGAATCCAGAGATGTGGGCTCGACGATTTGGCCCAGCACAGGATAGTCAACCTGGCCGCGTGACATGTCAGCCCTGGCGCTCTGGACTCCGGGTTCGCTGCGCGCCCCGGAGTGACGCCGAGGACGCGGTCTCCCCTATTCCCCTATTCCCCTATTCCCCTATTCCCCTATTCCCCTATTCCCCTTCCCCCTAGCCCCAAACGACCTACATTAGGGCAGATGAGTCTGCTCTCCCCCATCTACCGCCGCTTTGAGAACTGGATCGACCCGTTCCGCGAGCCGGCCAATCTCCAGCCGCCGCGCACTGTGCGCGGTTTCATCTGGCACTATGTGAGCCAGACCAAAGGCGTTCTGGCGCTGATGCTGGTCGTCGGCGGCATCGCCCCGCTGATCGAGGCAGCCCTCTTCTATTTCGTCGGCCGGCTCGTCGACATCCTCGACTCCATGCCCGCCGAGCGCAGTTGGGAAGCGCTTTGGCAGGCGGCCGGACCCGAACTGCTCTGGATGGCCGGCGTCGTGCTGGTCGGCCGCACGCTGATGATCGCCCTGATGGCGTTTCTCGATGGCCAGACGGTCGGCCCGCATTTCTACAACATGGTGCGCTGGCAGGCCCATCGGCACGTCTCGCGCCAGTCTTACACATTCTTCCAGAACGATTTTGCCGGCCGCATCGCCACAAAAGTCTGGCAATCCGGTCAGGCTGTCGGCGATCTCCAGTCCAGCTTCATCGAAGTGATCTGGTTCGTCATCATCTATTCGATCACCACGTTGGTGCTGGTCGGCAGCCTCGACTGGCGGCTGGCAGCTTTGGTCATCGTCTGGATGGTTGCGTTCGGCCTGCTTGCCCGCGCCTATCTGCCCTCGATCCGCAAACACGCAGAGGCAACCGCGGAAGCCGGCTCGATGATCAATGGCCGCGTCATCGACGGCTACTCCAACATCCAGTCGATCAAACTCTTCTCGCCGGACGGCGACGACGCCTTCATCCGCGATGGCTTCAACTCTTATCTCGGCACGCTGCGCCCCTTCATGCGCTGGCTGTCCAGCCTGCGCATTGCCATGGGCATACTGTCGGGCATCATGATCACCGCCATCAGCGCCTTTGCCGTGAACCTCTGGGTTACCGGCGCGATCACCGTCGGCGCGGTGGCCTTTACGCTCAGCCTCATCCTGCGCCTCAACATGATGCTCGGCCGCCTGATGATGCAACTGAACGGCATCTTGCGGAATCTCGGCGTACTGGAAAACTCGATGAACCTGATCTCGCAGCCACTCGGACTGGTCGACAAACCTCAGGCACCCGACCTGCAGGTCAGCGCCGGCGAAATCCGCGCCGAAGATTTGAGCTTTCACTACGGCAAGGGTTCGGGCGTTCTGGATGGCATAAACCTCGCCATCAAACCCGGCGAGAAGGTCGGGCTGGTCGGCCCCTCCGGCGCCGGCAAGACCACGCTGGTCAACCTGATCAGCGGGCTGCTGCTGCCCAC
>CAYZQP010000359.1:0-2915 GCA_964480545.1 uncultured Mesorhizobium sp.
CGGCCGCCGATATCGAACTCGACAATGGCGAGGCGCGTATCGTTGGCCGAGGCTTCCAGCTCATCCGCGGCAATCCGCTTGAGTTTTTCGGCGAGGTCCTCGCCGGCGCGCGCTGCCGAGACACCGCCCAACGGGATGGAACGCGAGCCGCCCGTGCCGCCGCCGCTGGGCAACTGATCCGTGTCGCCCTGCAGCACCTTGATCTTCCCGATATCCAGGTTGAGCTTTTCGGCGACAAACTGGGCGTATGCAGTGGCGTGGCCCTGGCCGTTTGTCTGGGTGCCAATCTTCAGCGTGACGGTCCCGTCACCCAGCAGTTCGACATGCGCAGGCTCGGAGCCCGGAAAGGCGCAGGCCTCGATATAGCTCGCCAACCCGATGCCGCGCAGCTTGCCTTCCCGCTTCGCGGCGTCGGCGCGCTTGTCAAAATCAGCCCAGCCCGAATGCTCGAGCGCTACCTCCAGATGACCGTCAAACTCGCCGGTATCGTAGAGGCGGCTGGTCTCGGTGCGATACGGAAACTGGTCACGGCGCACGAAGTTGCGACGGCGTATCTCTGCTACGTCGAGGCCGATGTCACGAGCGCAGGCGTCAACCAGTTTCTCCAGCAGAAATGCAGCCTCGGGGCGCCCTGCCCCACGATAGGCATCGACCGGGCAGGTGTTGGTGTAGACGCCGGTTACGTCAATATCGATGGCCGGCAGGTCATACACGCCGGTCGACATGGACACTCCAATAAACGGAATGAACGGGCCGTACTGGGAGATATAGGCGCCAATGTTGGCGACCAGGTTGACCTTGAGGCCAAGGAAACGTCCGTCCTTGTCCATCGCCATCCGGGCGGTGACAACATTGTCGCGCCCCTGGGCGTCGGTGAGGAAATGCTCGGTGCGGTCGCCGGCCCATTTGACCGGACGACCGAGGCGCTTCGCTGCCTCCATGACAAGCGCATACTCACGATACACAAAGGTCTTCGGGCCGAAGCCGCCACCGACATCCGGCGTAAGGACGCGCAGCTGCTTCCTGTCGATCCCGAACACGCCGGCGAGTATTGACTGCATCGAGTGCACGCCCTGCGAGCCGGTGGTCAGCACGAAGCGGTCTTCGTCAGTGCTCCACTCGGCAATAGCCGAGCGCGGCTCCATGTAGTTGCAGACCAGGCGGTTGTTGGTGAAGGTGATTTCGGTCACGTGGGCAGCCCTGGCAAAGGCTGCGTCAGTCTTCGCCTTGTCGCCGACGTGGTAGAGGAAGGCCCGGTTGGTGCGGAGTTCGGGCCAGACCAGCGGCGTGCCGGGATTAAGCGCGGTGGCGGTCACTGCCGCCACGTCGCGTGTTTCATAGTCGACCTCGATCAGTTCGGCGGCGTCCTGTGCCAGAGCGCGCGTGTCGGCAACAACGAAAGCAACCGCATCGCCGACATAGTGAACCGCGTCCCGGCACAGGATCGGTATGTCACGGGTGGGAGCGCGGGTTCCATCGGGCTGCCTCTGCATTGCGCCTGACTTCAGATCTCCGAGATGTGCGAGATCCTTGCCGGTCAGCACCAGATGCACACCAGGCGCGGCACGGGCTGCCTCAATCGAGGCGGCAGAGATGGTGAACGCACCATTTGCCACAGGCGAGCGAAGGACATAGGCCTGCAATTGGCCGTCCGGCACTATGTCATCGGTGTATCGCCCCTTGCCGGTGATAAATGCCTGATCTTCAAGGCGGCGAACGGGCGCACCCATTCCGAATTTTGGCGTGGCTACGGCCATCGGATCATCCTGTTAGCATTTGCTTGAGGTTGTCCCGCGATCGGGGCTACGCGCAGTGTTGTCGAGCGTGCGGATCGTGTAAACCCCGCCAATCTTTTTTTGTATTGCGCCAATACGGCGCGCTATTTTCAAGCAGGTTTCAGGCACACATGCGCGTACAGTCAGACCGGGTTTTCAGGCTTGAGGACTACACGCCCTCGCCTTACCTGATTCCGGAAATCAGTTTGTCGTTCGATCTTCATCCGCAGCGGACTATTGTCACTGCCGAACTGACGATTGTCCGACAGGCTGGCGTAGCACCCGGCACACCACTCGAGCTGGATGGTGACGAACTGAACCTTGTGGCGCTGCACGTTGACGGCCAGCCCGCAACGAGCGCCAGCTTCGAAGCAACGCCGCAAAATCTTACGCTCCTGAAGCCGCCAAAGGCACAGCGTTTCCGGCTGCGCATCGAGACTGTGCTCGACCCGACCGCGAACCGCAAACTGATGGGGCTCTACGTCTCAAGTGGCGTTTACTGCACGCAATGTGAGGCCGAGGGTTTTCGTCGTATCACCTATTTCCTCGACCGGCCGGACAACCTGAGCATCTACACGGTGCGGATAGAGGCAGATCGCAAGGCAACGCCCATTCTGCTCTCCAACGGCAATCCCGGTGCGACCGGCGACCTGCCGCACGGGCGTCACTTTGCGGTCTGGCACGACCCGCATCCCAAGCCGAGCTACCTCTTTGCACTGGTTGCCGGCGATCTTGCCGAGGTGCGTGACAGCTTCACCACCGCATCCGGGCGCAATGTGCGGCTCGGCGTCTATGTCGAGCACCGGAAGGGCAATCGCGCGGCCTATGCAATGGACGCGCTGAAGCGGTCAATGCGCTGGGATGAGGAGGTGTTCGGGCGCGAGTATGACCTCGACGTATTCAACATCGTTGCAGTCTCCGACTTCAACATCGGCGCGATGGAGAACAAGGGTCTCAACATCTTCAATGACCGCTTCGTTCTTGCTGATCCGGAGACCGCTACGGACACTGATTACGCCAATGTCGAGACGCTCGTGGCGCATGAGTATTTTCACAATTGGACTGGCAACAGAATCACTTGCCGTGACTGGTTCCAGCTCTGCCTCAAGGAAGGCCTGACGGTTTTCCGGGACCACGAGT
>CAYZQP010000360.1:0-2915 GCA_964480545.1 uncultured Mesorhizobium sp.
CGGAATTCACGTCGCGCATGATCTTTTCGACGGAGTTGAAGGCAACGCCGGTATTGGCAGCGTAGTGCATGGCCAGAACAACACCGGTGGCGATCTGCACGACCAGCATGATCGTGAGGATGCCGCCGAACGTGTAGGCGTAGTTCAGGTTGCGCGGAATCGGGTCCGCGACGAAATTGTCATAAACCAGACGCGGCAACGGCAGGCGCTTGTCGAACCAGCGCTCGATACCGGAGTTTGGCGTATAGGAAGAGTGTCCACCGCTCATCGAAAGTTATCCCCCTGGCGCCTTAGCCGATTCTGATTCTGGTGTCGGAAAGGAAAGTGAAGGTAGGCACTTCCAGGTTTGTTGGCGCCGGGCCCTTACGGATGCGGCCTGCTGTATCGTAGTGCGAGCCGTGGCATGGGCAGAACCATCCACCGAAATCACCGGCCTGCGCCGTCGGCACGCAGCCAAGGTGGGTGCAGACGCCGACCATGATGATCCAGTTTTCCTTGCCGGCACCTGCCGAGCGATCGAGATCGCTGGCCTGCGCGTCGGCGGGAAGGTTGGCATTGCGTGCAACCGGGTCCTTCAACTCAGCCATAGGCACCTGCTTAGCCGCCTCAACCTCTTCAGGCGTGCGATTGCGGATGAAAACCGGCTTGCCGCGCCACTTTACGGTGACAGCGTTTCCTGGCTGGATCGAGCCGATGTCGACTTCGATCGAGGCCTGCGCCAGGGTCGAGGCATCCGGCCGCATCTGGTCGATGAAGGGCCACGCAACGGCGGCCGCGCCGACCGCGCCGGCCGCGCCGGTGGCGATATAGAGAAAGTCGCGTCGTGTGACGTCAGATTCATGCCCGGTGGCGCTCAAGGGATATGTTCCTTCCAGCCTTTTCCTCGCCATCGGTTGGAGCCTTGTCCCCGCTCCATACGCAGTCCCGATGGCGCATGGCTACGGGCTGGGCGCATTCCTCCGGCATTTGAATTCGGTTTATGCAAGGCAAAAGGTCTTGTCCAGACGGTGCGGGCGCTGACGGCAAGTTGTCGCGGGTAATGCTCAGGAAACTGGGAGCGGCAACGCGGACCCGTCCCAGGGAACGATGTCTGGAAATCGTTGCCTGTATTGACGATAGCTACACATGGCACTATGTAGCTGTTGTGTAGACGAGGTGGCTGAGATGCGCGAGGCAGCAATCAATCTGCGGGCTCTGCCCGCCCAGAGAGACCTGATTGATCAGGCCGCCACTCTGCTTGGCAAAAATCGTTCAGACTTCATGCTTGAAGCTGCTTGTGAGCGGGCACAGTCTGTGCTGCTTGATCAGGTGTTTTTCAGTCTGGATGATGAGCGGTTCCAGCAATTCACCGCAATGCTTGAGGGTCCCGTCGCGACCAATCCGGGGCTGGAGCGGTTGATGACCGTCAAGGCACCCTGGGGCAACTAGTTTGGAGTTTTCGGCACCGAAACCATTGTCCGCCTCCCATCGGCTGGACGGTTTTGATTGTGGCGAGCAGATCCTGAATGACTGGCTGATGCGCCGGGCGCTTGCAAATCATCTCGGCGGCGCCTCCCGAACCTTCGTCATCGTCAACCCAAGTGATGAAGTCGTCGGCTTTTACTCGCTGGCGGCCGGGGCGGTGGCGCATGCACTCGCGACTGGACAGGTTCGTCGCAACATGCCGGATCCTGTTCCAGCCATGGTGCTTGGGCGGCTGGCGATTGACAGGCGAGCGCAGGGGAACAAGCTGGGCGTGGCACTTTTGCAGGATGCTGTGTTACGGGTGAGAGGCGTCGCCGAACATGCCGGCGTGCGGGCGATTCTCGTCCACGCTTTGAATGAACGTGCGCGCGCTTTCTACCTGAATTACGGTTTTCAGGTTTCGCCAATCGATCCGATGGTGCTTTTGCTGCGCCTCTGACTATCTCGCGCCGAGTCGCACCAGTACTTCGCGCGGGATGCCATACTCGCGGATCGCATCGTCGTGACGGCGCAAGCCGCAGAGCTCGCGCTGGATAAAGTATTTCCACACCGCGTCGGCAGCGTCTTTCACCAAAGGGATTCGGTCTTCCTTCTCACCTTCGAAGGCGTGCAAAGCGGCGAGCCGCTCGGCAACGACCCGCCCGGCATGACCGAGCGACGAGGCTTTCTCCTGCGCGACCTCGTAATCCAGCGCCAGCAGGGTGTTTTCCTGCAGGTTGCCGGCGGCGAACTGGGAGGGTGGACGGACGGAGGTCATTAGGGCACCAGGCAGTAGGCAATAGGCAGTAGGGGAATGGGCAATTGCACAGGCTGCCCGGCGAGAGCCACTCCCTGGGGCGCAAACTGCTTGAGCGAACTGATTGTTGTTGTCATTCGTTCCTACTGCCTACTGCCTACTGCCTACTGCCTACTGCCTACTGCCTGCTGCCTGTTCTTCACTCCGCCGCGAGTGATTCTTCGGGGTTGCCGAGGAAGCCGCCCGACTGGCGCTTCCACAGGCGGGCGTAGAGCCCGTTCTTGCGGATCAGCTCTTCGTGCGTTCCCTGTTCGACGATGCGGCCCTTGTCGAGCACGATCAGACGGTCGAGAGCGGCGATGGTGGAGAGCCGGTGCGCGATGGCGATGACCGTCTTGCCCTGCATCAGCTTCTCCAGATTTTCCTGGATCGCCGCCTCGACCTCGGAGTCCAGCGCCGAAGTTGCCTCATCCAGCACGAGGATCGGTGCGTCTTTCAGCATAACGCGGGCGATCGCGATGCGCTGGCGCTGGCCGCCGGAGAGCTTTACGCCGCGCTCGCCGACATAGGCGTCGTAGCCGGTGCGGCCCTTGAAGTCGGTCAGGCTGGCAATGAAGCCATCGGCCTCGGCCTTTTCGGCGGCAGCGGCAACTTCAGCATCCGTCGCGCCGGGTTTGCCCGGGCGGATATTGTCGCGCAGCGAGCGGTGGAAGAG
>CAYZQP010000361.1:0-2455 GCA_964480545.1 uncultured Mesorhizobium sp.
TCGCGCAGACCTTTGTCGGACATTTCGAACACGCCGATCTCGTCGGTCGGTCCGAAACGGTTCTTCACCGTGCGCAGGATTCGGAAGTGATGCCCGCCCTCACCCTCGAAATAGAGCACGCCGTCGACCATATGCTCGACAACGCGCGGGCCGGCGATCTGGCCGTCCTTGGTGACATGGCCGACCAGCACGACGGCGGCACCTGTGGATTTCGCATAGCGGATTATGGCCTGGGCCGATGCCCTCACCTGCGTCACCGTGCCGGGCGCCGAATCGGCAAGGTCGGTCCACAAGGTCTGGATTGAATCGAGAATGACGAGGTCGGGCCGCTTGCCCTCGGAGATCGTGGCGAGAATGTCCTCGACATTGGTCTCTGCCGCCAGTTCCACCGCCGAATCCGCGGCGCCCAGGCGCTGCGCCCGCAGCCGCACCTGCGCCACCGCCTCTTCACCCGAGACATAGATGATGCGGTTTCCCCGCCGCGCCAGCGCTGCGGCAGCCTGCATCAACAGCGTCGATTTGCCGATTCCGGGATCACCGCCGATCAGCAGCGCCGAACCGCGCACGAACCCGCCGCCGGTGGCGCGGTCCAGCTCGCTGATGCCCGATGCGATTCGCGGCGCATCCTCGATCTCGCCCGACAGCGAGGTCAGTGCGACTGGACGGCCCTTGCGGCTGGAACGCAGCGCGCCAGGCCCCGAGCCGATGCCGCCCGCAGTGCCTTCCTCGACAATGGTATTCCACTCGCCGCAGGCATCACACTTGCCCGACCAGCGCGTCGAGACATTGCCACAGGCCTGGCAGATGAATTGGGTACGGGATTTGGCCATGTTGGATTATTCGGTTCTCTCAATCGTCGAGGCACGCCGCTCTTTGAGAGCATTGAGGAATGCGATGCGGATGCGCTCGAAGAAGGCATAAGGCAGCGGCCCGTAAGCGATGCTCGCGGCATCACCCGCTGTCGAGCTTCGAAGGTCCGGACCCGGCCAAAGAAAGCGATTTGCTTCTGTCAGCACGACCCAGGAACGCTCATCATCCATGCCCAATCGTTGCTTGACCAACTGGGGTATCTCGATCGCTGAACCCGGTTCTCGCGGCTGACTATGTGTGATCGGCAGAACAGTGACTTCCGGTCTGTCTCCAGATAGCGAGGCTACAAGAACGATGGCACAAGGACGATCCTTGTGACCGTCCTCCCGCCCGCTCCTATGCTCCGAGAGCCAGAGATAGCTGTATTTCAGCACCAAACCGGGGACAGGAGGGGGTATATTCACGCTCAGCTGTCAATCTCGCTGTCGAACTTTTTCGTCCATTCGGGAGCCCGCGACTCTTCGAGAGCCTTGATGTCTTCGTCGGTGAAATCATCGAGACTGAGCACCTGACGATCCCGCCGCTTCAGCCGCTCATATTCCTCAAGTGACATCGTGACGGTACGGGCGCGTCCATTGCGTGTAACCGCGACAGGTTGGGTCAGTGCCATGTCCTGATAGCGCCCGAAGTTTCTCTGAAACTCCGCCGAGCTCACCTTGATCATATCCGCACCTCATGCGCTTTATGCATGTTATGTATATTGCATAAGTTGCATGAAATTTCCAGTTGGGCTGCCATCATTTCTTCTTCGCAAGCGTGCGCACCTCTTCCAGCGCTTCATCAAGCCTCGGTTTGAAATCCGGTAGCATTTCGCTGCTGAAGACCCAGACCATGCCCTGAGAACCCTCAGACACTCGCTTGGGAGCGTCTTTGTCGAATGGGGCAACCACAAAAAGGAATTGCCAGCCTGCCAGGACCGGCAAGCCGCATCCGCCCATCACCGCTGTTGTTGTAGTGATCACACCATCAGGCTTCGGTTCACCCTTGAACGTCTCAAGCACCTCATACTTGATATCCACCAAGTAGCGTCCCCTGGCGTCGCCATGGCCCATGGAACCCTGTTCGACGACCATGCCGGGATCGACATACGCGTTCAGTCTGGTCTCGGTTACCAGAGCCCTGAAGACTAGCGGCGCGTCACCAAACATCTTCTCGAAAGTCTGTTCCGGAGCCTGGCTACACGCCAGCGCCGAAGCCGGAAAGATAGTTGCCGCCAAGACTACAGAACGCGTCAGCCAATTCATCGCAACCTCTTGAAACAACTACCCTTCGGCAAGTCTGAGCCTTCGGATCAGGCCTTTTCAAGGCAGTTGCCCAGGCGCGCCACCGATCACTCAAATCTTTGCGGCAGGTGGCTGTCTTCGGCGAGGTCGAAGAACCGCGTGAACTCGCCCTGGAACCCCATCGGCACGGTGCCGGTCGGCCCGTGACGCTGCTTGGCGATGATCACCTCGGCCTTGCCCTTGGCGTCGTTCATCTCGCCTTCCCACTTCAGATATTCGTCGGTGCCGGGCTTCGGCTCCTTGTTCTTGAGGTAGTATTCCTCGCGATACACGAACATCACCACGTCGGCGTCCTGCTCGAT
>CAYZQP010000361.1:2465-2904 GCA_964480545.1 uncultured Mesorhizobium sp.
CGAACCGGATTCACGAAGGTCGGAAAGCTGCGGCCGTTTGTCTTCGCGGTTTTCCACCTGACGCGACAGCTGTGACAGCGCGATGATCGGCACGCTGAGTTCCTTGGCCAGCGCCTTCAACCCGGTGGTGATCTCGGTGATTTCCTGCACGCGGTTCTGGCTGGAAGCCTTCGACGAGCCGGTCATCAACTGAATGTAGTCGATCACGATGACATCAAGGCCACGCTGGCGCTTCAGGCGGCGTGCGCGTGCCGTCAACTGCGCAATGGAGATACCGCCGGTCTGGTCAATGAACAGCGGGATCTTTTCCATCGTCTGCGAGCAGGCTACCAGCTTGTTGAAGTCGGGCTCGGTCAGTTCACCGCGGCGGATCTTTGAGGAGGGGATTTCCGTCTGCTCGGAGATGATACGCATTGCCAGCTGCTCTGATGACATTTCG
>CAYZQP010000362.1:0-2887 GCA_964480545.1 uncultured Mesorhizobium sp.
TCGAGGTGCAGGATGATTTCGTGTAGCCTCGATAGTTCAGCGTCGCAGGCATGGCATTGTGGTCCATGCCGTACTCGAACACGAAACGATCAATCGCAGCGGTAGTAACGCCTGGCTTCACCATGCCGGCCAGCTCGTCGAGGCAGGTTGCGGTCAGGCGGCATGCCTTGCGCATACCGGCAAAGCCGGCTTCGCCGTAAAGTCTGATCTGCCCGGTGTTGCGCAAAGGCGCAGTTTCGGCGTCGAGGTAAGTGACCATGTCCACATCCAGTTCGGAGCGCAGCAATACACTGTTGCGCCCGGAATTGGCAGTCCGTCACGCGATTTTCAAGTCAGCGCTATTTCGCCTTGCCGGCGGGCTTCTTCGCAGCCGGCTTCTTAGCCGCGGCCGCTTTGGCTGGAGCCTTCTTCGCGGGCTTGCTGGCAGCAGCATCGATTTCCGCCTCCGCCTGCGCCCAGTGCCTCTCTCCAGCGCCCTCTGGCTGCCCTTCAGACACCCAGATTTCATGGGCACGCTTTCTGACTGCTGCTTCCCGATCGCCGCTCATATTGGTGCTCCCCTGCAGAATCGTTGGTCCACGAAGTTCATACAGATCACACACCGCATTCGCGGCAAAGACCAGCATTTTCCGTAACGGAAGGCTTGAGCGGCAAGATTTTGCAGGAGATTGGTAGAGCGTAGGGGAATCGAACCCCTCTTACCGCCGTGAAAGGGCGGTGTCCTAACCGATAGACGAACGCTCCGTCCGAACCTTCAGGCGTCACCATTGGTAGCCGCGTTCAGGTGACGGGCCTTATAGTCACGAGTTTCCAGATCGGCAACCCCCATTCAGACCATCCGGGGTGCTTTTTGCCGCGCCTGTGACGGCGCGCAAGAAAACGCGCTGGCAGCCCGTCAAGCACAGACAATTCCTGCAATCAGCAGGCAATCAGGGAGTAAATCAGGAGCGGCGGCCGCGGCAGCGCCAGTTCCAGTCGCGCTCCGGTCCAACATCCACATGCACGGATGCCGTGTGGCAATAGGTGCCCACGCCGCCACGGTTCGGCATCGAGCGGGCGAAATTGGCGAGTTCCCAGCGACTCACGCCAGGCACCTGAATGTCGGCAGCGGCGCAGTACATATGCTGCGAGTTCTTCGCGCCGCGCACCTTCCGGTTATAGCCCGGGCTGCGGTAGCCTGATGTGACAACGACGCGCTTGCCGAAGCGCCGTTCAATGTCCTTCAGCAGCTTGACGAGCGAAGGTTTCAGGCAGGCCGTATCGACGCTGTCCCTCTGCTTCAGCAACCCGTTCGGGCTGAGCCGCGCCAGTCCCGCGGCCGTCGCAACGTCAATCTGTCCGACGCCATCCGAATACTCATGGACATCGACGTCGCTGTCGTCGTCATTCATGCCGGACTTGCGCTTGATATCGAACAGCGCGCTCTGCCGCACGCCAGGCAATCCCGAGCCTTCGCCGTCATCGGCAAACGCCGAGGCACGAACCGCGCGAATATCCGGCGGCTGATTGCGGCGCTGCGTGGCACGGCCGGCCTTCTGTCCAACCGGTGCGATATTCTCGAAGTTCAGTTGCGGTGTCTCTGCCGCCTCGCGTGCAGCAGTGGCAACGGGCTGCCTGGCCGAACTGACCTGTGCTGTCTGCCGCGGTGTCGCCGCCGCAGCTTGCCTGGGAGCAGCCGAGGCAACGGTAAACTCACCCTGTCCACCGGAAGCAGGGGCAGGGGATCTGGCCTTGTTTGCGCCAAACAGTCCAGCCAGCAAGCCAGTCTGTGGCTTGGCCTGCGCGGCTGCCGGCTGCGCCTCGTCAACACTCGGCGGAGCATCTGCCTGCGTCACCACCGATGGCGGCGTTGCCGGCCTCGCAGGAGCATCGGCAGCAGGTGCCGTCGTCGCCGTTGTGGGTGCAGTTTCCTCAGGATTCCTTGAAGCGGTCTGCGCTGATGCCGGACGTTGAGCCGGCTGTGGTGCAGCTGTTGGAGCTGCCGGTTGCGGAGCAGATGATGCTGTCTGTGGTGCAGCCGGAGCCGCGGCGACTTCGGCGGGCCGGGCGTCCGCATTGTCCTGCGCAACGCCGTTGCCCTCGGGAACGCCCGCAGCCGTTGCAGCGAGTTGCGAACTTTGCCCCGGTGCAGCGCTGAATGCCTGATTGGCGTCGGGATCGAGTGACGGCGAACAGCCAGCAACAAACGCCGACGCAAGCAGCGCAGTCGCGTAGCGGAGCAATAGACGTCCGCATCGAGGCGTCGCTGCGTTCAACCGTTTCACCTTTCCCCTCGGCAGGAAGCGCTCTCAACGCCTCTCGCCAGATACTCAACGCCACCGTGTAGCAGGCCCGGTGGCCTAGGAAGGAATTGCGGCGAGATAGTGTCCCGCTCACATTTGCCTGTCACCCGATACACGTGCCGGGAATCAGCCGACGCGATAGCGCTAATGCACTACCACACTTGCTAAACCCTTACCCGAACATAATTTCCCGGGGCCTCACCCAGCGTCTCGTGTCCACCGCCGGGCTTTCGGGCCGGCACCCGCTGCCCGTCATTCTTCTCGATCCACGCCTGCCAGTGCGGCCACCACGAACCCGGATTTTCGGTAGCCTCGGCCACCCAGTCCTCGAATTTCCCAACCGGCTTGCCGCCCGTCCAGTACTGATACTTCATCATGGAAGGCGGATTAACGACGCCGGCGATATGCCCCGACCCGGCCATGACATATTGAACGTCGCCGCCAAAATACTGGCAGCCCATGAAGACCGACCTGGCCGGCGCGATATGGTCTTCCTTGGCCGCCAGATTGTAGACGGGGATTTTCACGTCCTGCAGCGACAGCTTGCGGCCGGAAAGCTCCATCCGCCCCTGGGACAGATTGTTCTCCAGATAGCAGTTGCGCAG
>CAYZQP010000363.1:0-2877 GCA_964480545.1 uncultured Mesorhizobium sp.
TCGAAGCAGATGAAGAACTGCGAATTGGCCGAGTTCGGGTTCTGCGAGCGCGCCATCGAGCAGGTGCCGCGGCCGTGGTTCATGTTGGAGAACTCGGCTTTCAGGTCTGGCTTGTCAGAGCCGCCCTGTCCGGCACGACCAGGGTTGAAGGATGGCTTGTCCTTGTTGCCAAACTGGACGTCGCCAGTCTGCGCCATGAAGCCGTCAATCACACGGTGGAAGACAACGCCGTCATATGCGCCTTCGCGCGCCAGTTCCTTGATGCGCGAAACGTGGCCGGGGGCCAGGTCGGGGAACATCTCGATGACCACATTGCCCTTGGTGGTCTCCATGATCAGCGTGTTCTCGGGGTCTTTGATTTCGGCCATGAAGGAGGCCCTTTCTTATCTCTTAGGTGGAAGAACTACTTGTCTGATGCAATTCGCACTTTGACGATACGGTCAGGGTCCTGGACGGGCTCGCCGCGCTTGATGTTGTCAACGAGGTCCATGCCACTCTCCACCTGTCCGACAATCGTGTACTGGTTGTCGAGGAAGCTGGCATCGCCAAAGCAGATGAAGAACTGCGAGTTCGCAGAATCAGGGCTCTGCGAGCGGGCCATGCCGACCGCGCCGCGCTGGAAGCTGGCTTTGGTTGTGAACTCGGCCGGAAGGTCCGGCTTCTTCGAGCCGCCCATGCCAACCGACCCGGCGTTGTAGCCGTCTTCAAGGTCGCCATACTGGACATCGCCGGTCTGTGCCATGAAGCCGTCGATCACGCGGTGAAAGGCGACATTGTTGTACTCGCCTGCGCGAACCAGTTCCTTGATTCGCGCGACATGCTTTGGTGCCAGGTCCGGGCGCAGCGCGATGGTGACGTCACCGTCCTTCAGCGTCAGGATCAGCGTGTTGTCAGGCTCGGCGGCAAGGGCCGGGCCGAACGGCAGGATCGACATGGCAAAAAGCAGGCTCGCTGCACGTCTGTTCAGCCGCATTCGCAACTCCATTTCTTATCGGTTCGGATTTTTGAACTTGTTCTTGAGCGGGGTTACGACAGCTTTCGGCACAAAGGGCCGGATGTCGCCGCCCATGGACGCAATCTGCCGCACCAATGTGGCGGTAATGGTGCGCACGGACGGGCTGGCTGGCAGAAAGACAGTCTGCAGTTCCGGTGCCATGACCTCATTCATGCCGGCCATCTGCATCTCATAGTCCAGATCGGTGCCGTCACGCAGTCCGCGGATCATAATCGAGGCACCAAACTGGCGCGCGGCGTTTATGACGAGACCGTCGAAGGAAACGACCTTGATTCGATTTGCATCTTCCTTGAACTCGACGGCGCAGACCTTGTTGATCAGTTCGAGCCGTTCTTCGAAGGTGAAAAGCGGCTGCTTCGAGACCTGAATGCCGATTGCGGCATAGATCGTGTCAGCCACTGTCAAGGCCGCTTTCAACACGTCCAGATGTCCGTTGGTCAACGGGTCAAACGAGCCGGCATAGATCGCGACGTGTTTTGCCATGCCGTCTGTCTAGCCACAGTCTCGGGTAAACGCAATTGATGTTGCACCAGGGCCACAAGCGGGTGCTCTGCGTGTGGTTCCGTCAACCAAATAGCTTGCCGCGTTTGGACTTCATTAATCGTGAGTCGGTTAGCTGAACGCGGGATGAACGCACCCGTCAGGCAAGGTTCAAGCGTGATGGGCAAGTGTCGCAAGCACACCGCGTGCAACCAATTTGTGGACTGCTCGTTATACCGGGAAGGGAGACCCTGAACATGATGATCACGATTCTTGCTATCGCGATGACCCTGTCGATGCTCATCGCTACCCTTGTTACCCTGCACAACGAGTCTGTTCGTATTGATCGCCAGTCCGATCAGGACTGATCTGGTCACCAGCGAGTTTACGAGTGGCGCGTCCCCCAGCGGGCGCGCCGCTTTTGTTTCCGACACTTCATGGGAAGTTTGAGCAAGACCGACGCAACCTTTTTGCAGCCTGCGGGTTTCCACCGTGACGGAGGTGCGAAATGACCGTAAACGCTATCGCAATCCTGCTCGTTGTGGCCATCGCAGCCTTATTGATTGTTCACAGTGAGACCATTCGTTCCAGCGTCCTGCGCGACGACGAATAGCGTTACTTCGTCCGCAGACAAAAGTCCTGAAATCCGTCAGCGTCGCGCTCGCCGCGCGGCCTGAATCCGGTTTTTCGAACCAGTGCCTCACTGGCAAGGTTTCCTTGCGCAACACCGCCGTAGAGCTCTGTCGTTTCAGCCAGCACCCCGTGATGCAGCAGCGTTTTGATCGTTGCTGCCGCAATGCCGCGCCGCCTGTATCCGGGTGCGACAGCCAGTGCGAAGCTGGCTTGCGCGCCAGTCTCCAGCTCAAGATCGATCAGACAGACCGGATTGTTTTCCAGAAAAGCCAGAAACATGAGCCGGCGCTCGCCACATAATGCGAGTGACTCGCGTGGCCATTCCGGCCCGCCGAGCCAACGGCGGGTGTCCGGATCATCAAACCAGTGTTCGACAGTTTGCAGATCGCGCCCGGTGAAAGGCCTGAGCGCGATCTTCGGCGGCAATGATCAGGCCATCGCCTTCTGCAGATTCTCGTCAATCTTGTCGAGGAAGCCGGTGGTCGACAGCCAGGGCTGATCCGGGCCGATGAGCAGCGACAGGTCCTTGGTCATAAAGCCCGACTCGACAGTCTGGATGCAGACGCGCTCCAGTGTATCGGCAAAGCGCTTGAGTTCCGGATTGTCATCGAGCTTGGCGCGATGTGCGAGGCCACGGGTCCAGGCGAATATCGAGGCGATGGAGTTGGTCGAGGTTTCCTCGCCCTTCTGGTGCTGCCGGTAGTGACGGGTCACAGTACCGTTGAGGCTGAGGCCGCACACGGTACTGT
>CAYZQP010000364.1:0-2866 GCA_964480545.1 uncultured Mesorhizobium sp.
AGCCCGAGACCAGGATCATGTCCTTCTTGCGGTCGACGATCTTGGTGTAGCCATTCTCGTCCATGAAGCCCATGTCGCCCGACTTGAAGAAACCATCGGGTGCCATGACCTTGGCGGTCTCGTCGGGACGGTTCCAGTAGCCGGCCATGACCTGCGGGCCGCGGATGCAGATTTCACCGACTTCGCCGAGCGGCACATCATTGCCTTCGTCATCGCGGATGGCGATTTCGGTCGACGGCACCGGCAGGCCAATAGTGCCGGTGAACTCCTTGCCGTCAAAGCTGTTGGCGGTGGCGACCGGCGAGGTTTCCGACAGGCCGTAGCCCTCGGAAATGTTGATGCCGGTCAGCTTCTGCCAGCGCTCGGCAACCGGACGCTGCGCGGCCATGCCGCCGGCAAAGGTCAGCATCAGCGGCTTGAAGTCCAGCTTGCGGAACTCCTCGTTGTTCATCAGCGCGACGAACAGCGTGTTGAGGCCCGGGAAGACGTTGATCGGGTACTTGCCCAGTTCCTTCACGAAGGCCGGAATGTCGCGCGGGTTGGGGATCAGAATATTCTGCGCACCCTGCTTCATGCCCATCATCGCGTTCACCGTGAGCGCGTAAATGTGGTAGAGCGGCAGCGGGCAGACGAAGACCAGCTTGTCAGGCCGCGCGCGGTTCACGAAGGCAGTTTCCTGCCACAGAATGTTCTGCTCGACATTGGCCAGAACGTTGCGGTGCAGCAGCGTCGCACCCTTCGACACGCCGGTGGTGCCACCGGTATACTGCAGGAACGCCACGTCATCGGCGTCGCACTGCACCGGCTTGAACGTCTTGCCAGCACCCTGGCTCAGCGCATCCTTGAACTTGATGTGCCCCGGCACGTCCCAGGCCGGCACCAGCTTCTTGACGCGGCGCACGACGAAGTTGACCAGCAGCCCCTTGAGACCAAGCATGTCACCCATCGACGCGACAACCACGGTCTTCACCGGGGTCTTGGCGACGATCTGCTGCAGCGTAACAGCGAAGTTCTCGAGGATGACGATGGCCTCTGCACCGGAATCCTTGAGCTGATGCTCAAGTTCGCGCGGCGTGTAGAGCGGGTTGACGTTCACCACCGTGTAGCCGGCGCGCAGGATACCCATCATGGCGACAGGATACTGCAGAACGTTCGGCATCATGATCGCGACGCGGGCACCTTTCTTCAGGCCGCGTGCCTGGAGGAATGCACCGAAATCAGCCGAGGCTTTTTCCACCTCGGCAAAGGTCATGTCCTTGCCCATGCTGGTGAAGGCGGGGCGGCCGGCAAAGCGGCGGCAGGCGTCGACCAGCAGGTCGCCGATGTTCGAAAACTTCAGTGGCTCGATCTCGGCCGGCACCACGGATGAATAGCTCTTGAGCCAGGGCTTGGCTGCATAGGGCGAGCTCTTTGGCCGAGGTGCCGGGGCTGGGGCCTCGACCTTTGGCGCTGCTGCGACGGGCTTCGCCGGAGCGGCCTTCACCGCCGCAGGCTTCGCTGCAGCTTTGGCCGGAGCTTTTACTGCCGCTGCCGCTTTTGCGACAGGCTTGGCTGCTGCCTTTGCCGCGGGCTTGGCTGCCGCCGCAGCTTTGGCGACGGTCTTCTTTGCTGTCGACTTCGCGGCGCCTGTCGCCTTCGCGGCAGCGCCTTTTGCTGTGGTGGTTTTGGCCAAGGGAATCCCTCCTCTGTTTTCCTCTAGCTGACCGCGTTGATCGCGGCTTGCTCTGCGGCTGCTGTTGCAGTCCGCCTCCTCAACAGACATCTATGATGAAGCGTGCCGCCAAGCGCAAGTATGCCGTTGGGTCAGCCATTCAAGTCACAACGGAAAAGTTACTGGCCGAAGCCGCTATGGCCGGCTGCAAACTCGACTTCTTCCGGTGTGCTCTCGCGACCCAGCGCCTGGTTGCGATGCGGGAAGCGCCCGAAGCGCTGGATGATGACGCGATGGTCCTCGGCATGCTGCACCGATTCGTCATCGCCCAGCAGCGAAAACAGGCGCACACACTCGTCCTGGTCCTCGATGGTCTCCGAATGGACATGCGGCATGTAGAGGAACTGCCGCTCCTCCTTGCCCAGTCCCGCGTCCAGCCCTTTCTCCACCGCATTTTTGGAGAGCCTGAGGGCAATCGGGTCGGTGGCAAAGGCGCGGCCTGTCTTGCGGAACATGTTGCGCGGAAACTGGTCGAGCGCGATGATAGCAGCAAGCGCCGCTTTCGGATCAGACCACGCATTGTCCGGAACCTTGGCCGCCAGCTGCTCATGCAGTTCGAGGAAGCGGGTGCGCACGGCATCGTCAATGTGCGGACCGCCTGCCCACCAATCCTTCGGTCCAAGCTCGCTGAACCAGAATGTGAGGATTTCGTCTGCCCAGTTGTCCTTCATGTTGTCTCCTACGCTACCTTCGAAATGTCCGGCACTGCGTTCAGCAGCATGCGGGTGTACTCCGCTTGTGGATTATCGAATATCTCGTCCACAGGACCCTGCTCCACCATCACGCCGCCATGCAGCACGCCAACAAAGTCAGCCATCTGCCGGACCACCGCCAGATTGTGACTGATCAACAGATAGGTAAGCCCGAACTCGTCCTGAAGGTTCCGCATCAGGTCCAGCACCTGCGCCTGCACAGACACGTCAAGCGCTGATGTCGGCTCATCGCACAGGATGAAATCCGGCTGGCTGGAGAGCGCGCGGGCAATCGCGATGCGCTGACGCTGGCCGCCGGAGAACTCATGCGGGAACTTGCGCATGGCATTGCCGTCCAGCCGCACCTTGGCCAGCAGCGAGGCGACCCGGTCGCGTATCTCCGAGCGGTTGGTGGTCAGCTTCAGCGCGCGGATCGGCTCGGCGACAATATCCTCGACACGCC
>CAYZQP010000365.1:0-2854 GCA_964480545.1 uncultured Mesorhizobium sp.
ACCCCGCCGGAATGGCCGGAATGGGGCAACCCGATCGCCTCGAAGAAGGACTACAAGACCATCGCCCCCTATTCGCCGGTCGACAATGTGACTGCCCTGCCCTACCCGCCGATCCTTGCCGTCGCCGGCCTGACTGACCCGCGCGTCACCTATTGGGAGCCGGCGAAATGGGTGGCGAAGCTGCGCGAGTTCTCGGCTTCGTCAAATCCTGTGCTGTTCAAGATCAACATGGATGCCGGCCATGCCGGTGCCTCCGGCCGTTTTTCACGGCTCGAGGAAGTGGCGTTCAACTATGCCTTTGCGATCAAGGTGACCGGAGACTAGCTCTCCAGCTTGTGCGCCTTGTAGATTGCGATAGCGGCCACAAAGCCGACAACGGCCGGGAGAAAAGTGCCCAGATCCACGACGCCCGCACTGCGCAGTATCGGAGGTGCCATAAGGGCGAAAGCAATCGTTGCCCCGACCCATATCCATGATTTGTCGATCATCTGTCAGCCCCAAACTATTTGGGCATGATGATCAGAAAAAGCAAAAATACAGTTGAACTGACAGGAAAACTCTTATCCGCCGTCAAAACTCTATCCATCTCCACTCCATGTGATAGGATTAAATCCTACTGGAGTTCGACCCCGATGCGCACCACACAGCAACTCAGCATTACCCTGCCCAACGAAATGGCGCAGATGGTGAAGGAGAAAGTCTCCTCCGGCGAATATGCCAGCGAGAGCGAAGTTATTCGCGACGGCTTGCGCGCGCTCCAGTCCCGCGATGCAGCCCTTGAGCACTGGCTACGCACCGAAGTCGTGGCAGCTTATGACGGGTTGAAGGCAGACCCTTCATCGGCAGTCAGTATTGATGAGGTGCGTGCCAGGCTCGAAGAAGCGCGCAAGAGCCGTATGTGAGACGGGTCGACCTCACAGAACGTGCAATCGCTCAACTGCAGGAGCTTGAATCGCATATTGCCGACGAAGGCTCCCCCATCACTGCTGCCCGCTACGTCGACGCTATTGTTGACTATTGCGAAAGCCTTCAAATCTTCCCGCATCGCGGAACCCGCCGCGACAACATCCGGCCCGGCCTGCGCATGGTCGGCTACAAGCACCGGGTCACTATCGCCTTCGAAGTCACGGATGACGCCGTGAACATCCTCGGCGTCTACTACGGTGGTCAGGACATCGAAGCCGACTTCAAACCCGACGAATAGCGCTGTCGTCAACGCGCGTCATCCATGTCGTTTTTCATATCGCTTTGCGGCCCGGCCCGTGCTTCACTCCGAAGCGTTCAAGGTGCCGCCAGCGCAAATGCCGGTGGAGAATTGGGAAGCCGGTTTGATGCCGGCGCTGCCCCCGCAACGGTAGCGAAGCGAAAGTCTCGACGGGAGACCACTGGGCGAAAGCCCGGGAAGGTGTCGGGATCGATCTCACGATCAGCTTCGGAGCCCGGAAACCAGCCTCGAACAGATGGAAACTGACTGATCGCGGTGGGCGGTCAGAGGCAGAGAACGCGGCGCGTTGCGGTGCCGCGCACATCTACCCCTCCTTACCACCAGTTCAGTCCTTGTTATGACGCGAGGACGGACATGGACACACAGCAGCAAATGCTCAGCCTTCTGCGCACCAGGCGCGACGGCTTCAGCCTGGAACAACCCTTCTACATCGACCCGGAGTTCTTCAAGGTCGACATGGAGCAGATCTGGTATCGCGACTGGCTGTTCATCGGCCATGATTGCGAAATCCCGAAAGCCGGCAACTACTTCACCGCGCAGGTCGGTGCCTATGCGGTGGTCATTGTGCGCGGGCGTGACGGCCAGATCCGCGCCTTCCACAATTCCTGCCGGCATCGCGGCAGCCGCGTGTGCACCAGCGACAAGGGCGCGTCTGCGCGCCTCGTCTGCCCCTACCATCAATGGACCTACGATCTTGACGGCAAGCTGGTTTTCGCCCGGCAGATGGACGAGAACTTCAAAAAAGAAGACTTCGGCCTGAAGCCCGTGGCCTGCGAGAGCATGGGCGGCTACATCTTCATCTGCCTCGACAAGGAGCCGGCAGACTTCGCGCCATTCCGCGCGATGGTCGAGCCCTATTTCGCGCCGCACAAGCTGACCGATGTGAAGGTCGCCTACGAGGCGACAATCATCGAAAAGGGCAACTGGAAGCTGGTCTGGGAAAACAACCGCGAGTGCTATCATTGCGCGGCCAACCATCCCGAGCTTTGCAAGACCTTCCCCGAAGCGCCAGTCGCAACCGGCGTCAACGGCGCAGAAAGCGATCCGGAGATGCTGGCGCATTGGGAAAAATGCGAGGCTGCCGGGCTGCCATCGCGCTTCGTTATCGATGCTGCAGGCCAGTATCGTGCGACCCGCGCGCCGCTGCTTCCAGGTGCCGAGAGCTACACCTCGTCGGGCAAACGCGCGGTGCGCAAGAACCTCGCCGACGCTGTCACCACGCCGCAGATCGGCACGCTGCTGCTCTACCATTATCCGACCACCTGGAACCACATTCTGGGCGACCAGGCGACGACGTTCCGCGTGCTGCCAATCAGTGCGAGCGAAACCGCTGTCACCACAAAATGGCTGGTGCACAAGGACGCGGTGGAGGGCGTCGACTACGACCTGCAGGAACTCATCCACGTCTGGACCGAGACCAACAACGAGGACCGCCGCATCGTTGAGGAAAACGCTTTCGGCATCAAGTCGCCGGCCTATGAGCCCGGGCCGTACTCCGAGATGCACGAGGGCGGCGTGATGCAGTTCGTCGAGTGGTACGCAAACTTCATGACCTCGCGGCTGAGCGAAGGCGAAAAGCCCAGGCTGAAGAGCGTGGCGTGAGCCGCAATGCCGTCATTCCGGGGCCGC
>CAYZQP010000366.1:0-1103 GCA_964480545.1 uncultured Mesorhizobium sp.
ACCCTCCGCAGCCTGCCGCGCGATCAAGACTTACACCACTTCCAGGGACATCAACCAAAGGGCCAGCCGGCGGGCCATGCGCTGTTCTGCTTGTGGGCCCGATCCCCCGACCATCCTTTGGTCATCATTGAGAACCCTGCGACCTTCGCCGCAGAAGCGGGCTTCAAGGGTGAGCGTGCGGTAGACACGTGGCGACGGCGCATGAAGCGCCTGGCCGAACTGAAGCTCATCGCTGCCAAGAAGGGGCCTGCGGGCGACTTCAGCTATGTGCTGCTGCAGAACCCGAATGTCGCCATGGAATGGATGCGACAGAGCGGTCTGGTTCAGGATGACCTATACGGTCGATTCTTGACCCGAGTCACGGACGTTGGCGGATTCCGCGAAGTCGAAGCGATTCGGGCCATATGGGAAGCCGAGCGGGCTGCAAAGGCAGCTCAAATCGCCCAAGCGGGAGCTGCTCCTGCATCTCCACCCCCGACAACAGAGGGGGCATCATGAACATAGGCAAACAAGGAGAGGGCCCGCACAGCCCTTATGTGGCCTTCAAGGATGACCGTGAGCGCAAGTGGGCATTGGTTTCACGAGACGTCCGCTGGGTTCTCGTAGCACTCTTCTTTGCTTGGGGAGGCGTTCCGTCCAGTCAATGGCACGCCCTTTGGAAGTTCATTGCCGGCGGATGACTCTCAGCCCCAGAAAGCACAACGCCACCCAAGGGGTGGCGCAGGCTCTAGTACGGAAGGGGCTTCACCAGTTTGGGCCCCGCGAGGGACTTAGCGGCACCTAGTACATCGTTCCTTTAAAATATTTACAATATTCGGCAAATCTGCAATCATGCCACCCCAGCACTACTTCCGCGGAAACTGGCATGGCACGAAAGACGGGGCGAGCACCACTGGCGTTGAGCGCCGAGCAGCGCACAAGGCTGCAAGAACTGGCCGGATCACGAACGGCCCCGCAGCGCGAGGTCGAGCGCGCCAAGGTGTTGTTGGCCTACGCACAAGGCCAGGCACCCACCGAGATACAGCGCACCGTCGGGGTCTCTCGGCCCACCATCTACAAGTGCATAGACAAGGCGTTGGCCGCCGGCGTGGAGACGGGTCTGC
>CAYZQP010000366.1:1113-2844 GCA_964480545.1 uncultured Mesorhizobium sp.
CACCGTCCGCACCCGCCGCAGATCAGCGAGCAGGCCAAGGCCTGGGTCATCGACCTGGCATGCCGCAAGCCCAAGGATCTGGGCCTGGCAGCCGAGTTGTGGACCTTGTCGGCACTGGCCAGGCACGTGGCGTCGAACGCGCAGGCGGCAGGCTTCCCACGCTTGTCCCAAGCGGGCAAGACCACGGTGTGGCGCATTCTGGACAGCCACGAACTCAAACCCCACCGGGTGCGCTACTACCTGGAGCAGCGCGACGCGCAGTTCGAGCGCAAGATGGCCGAGGTACTGATGGTCTACCGGGACGTCAGCCTGTATCAGGCCGAGGCGGTGCACGACGCCAGGCCACAGCCCGTGTACACCGTCAGCGTCGATGAGAAGCCCGGCGTGCAGGCACTGGGCACAACGGCCGCGGACTTGCCCCCGGTGCCGGGCAAATACCCAGGCATCGGCCGCGATCACGAGTACGTGCGCCATGGCACGCTGTCAATCCTTGCCGCGCTAGATCTGCATACAGGGGAAATCCTCGCCAATGTCGAATCGCGCCACCGTAGCGTGGAGTTCATCGCACTGCTGCGACGGCTCGACGAGCACTATCCGAGCGAGGCCATCATCCGCGTGGTGCTGGACAACCACAGCGCGCACATCTCCAAGGAGACGATGGCTTACCTCGCCAGCCGCCCCAGCCGCTTCGAGTACGTGCACACCCCAAAGCATGGCTCCTGGCTCAACCTGGTCGAGTCCGCTTTCTCCAAGATGGCCCGCAGCTTCCTGCGCCACATCCGAGTCACCTCGCTGGACGAACTCAAGCACCGCATCCTGCAGGGCATCGAAGAGATGAACGCACAGCCCGTCAGGTTTCAGTGGAAGAACTTCGAGCCTCGGATGATCTAATCGTCAGTATTTTGAAGAAACGATGTACTAGCAAGCTAGGTTGGGAGCGGCTTATCCTGCCGTGTATGTGACAAGTATAGCAATTGAGGAAGGGACAAGTCAAATGCCTTACCAAGCGTTCCTGGAAACGCACTCAAGCCCCCGGAGTGGGGTCTACAAGCGTGTTTTTCGCACACAGACACCGGAAGAGACCGGTGGGGCAGTGCTTTGGGGCCAGGCGATGAGCATGGCGTTGCAGTCTCTCATGCAGACTTTTGAAGTCACTCTTCGCAACCGCATCCATGCAAGCCTTTCGCGTCAGGCCACCGAGAAAACGGCGGCCCCGTCCGACTCATTCGCTTGGTACGACCACCAACTGGGCATGCACAAGCTGGAAGGGGAAACCTTCGACAAGGTGGAGCGTGTGCTGTGTGATGACCAGAAGATTCGGTTGAAAGCTCAACCATCTCCTGACCGGGTCGTTGCCAGGTTGTCTTTTGGGGTTTGGCCCAACGTTCTGGAGCAGCAACTTCCAACGCCAGTGGTACAGGCCCGAACCTTCCTCGATGTTTTCCCGCACTATCCCAAGAAGCCTCGCCAGCACTGGAACCATGCGGACAATCGCAAAACTGCAATCGACAAAGTAAAAGACGTCAAAGGATGGCGTAACCGTATCGCTCACTGCAAGCCGGTCTGGACGGAAGGCTGGTATCGAAGCAGCGCCACGCAACACTGGACCGAGGTGCTAAATCGCGTGAGAGGCCGCCGAGTCGAAATGCTGGAGGTACTTGGATGGATGTGCCCTCATACTAAATAGCATTCAAAGATATAGAAGTTATCCATTCGAATCCGGTCATTGAC
>CAYZQP010000367.1:0-2843 GCA_964480545.1 uncultured Mesorhizobium sp.
CCAAGGCGCGCATTGATCAGGATGCGTGCATCAAGTGCGGGCGCTGCCACATTGCCTGCGAGGACACCTCGCATCAGGCGATCACGCAGATGGTCAACGGTGCGCGGCATTTCGAGGTGATGGAAGACGAGTGCGTCGGCTGCAATCTCTGCGTCAACGTCTGCCCGGTCGATAATTGCATCACCATGGTGCCGCTTGAGGCCGGCGTGCTTGACCAGCGCACCGGACGTCCGGTTGAGAAGGTCTACGCCAACTGGACCACGCATCCAAACAATCCGATGGCGCGCGAGGCAGCGGAGTAGGTGTTTGATGACCAAGCGTCACCGGCGGTCCGGCTTGTGACGCGTTTTCTCCTGTGCTGCACTGACGCAGCACTCAGGAGCTTTGCATGGATCCTCTCGATATCGGCCGCCAGATCATGGCGGCGCAGCCGTTCAGCCTTTTCATGGGTGCGGAGGTTATCGCGTTCGGAGCGGACGGCGTCGAGCTTTCGCTGCCATTGAGGCCGGAGTTC
The DNA here is from genome assembly GCA_964480545.1 of uncultured Mesorhizobium sp. Classification (GTDB taxonomy): domain Bacteria; phylum Pseudomonadota; class Alphaproteobacteria; order Rhizobiales; family Rhizobiaceae; genus Mesorhizobium_G. Next base: position 515 of record CAYZQP010000367.1, read on the forward strand.
ATGAACCAGAATGGCGTCGCCCATGGTGGTGTCGTCAGCTACATGGCCGATAACGCGCTGACCTATGCGGGCGGCATCGCGCTTGGGCTGGCGGTGGTGACGCTGGAAATGAAGATCAATTATCTGAAACCCGGCAAGGGCGAGCGGCTGATCGCCCGCGCGCGGCCAGCAGGTTCTGGCAAGTCGCAGGCGGTGTGCCAGTGCGAGGTTTTTGCCGTTGATGGCGAGGGCAAGGAAACGCTCTGCGCGCTGGCGCAGGGCACGATCTGGAAGACGGGGTAGCCATCTGGCGCAGACCTTGACGGCCTGCTAGCTTCGCGCATCACACGGGAGGTGTGGACATGGCCAAGGGACAGTTGCGTAGCAACAAGGAAGTGCGCAAGCCGAAGAAGGACAAGGTTGCCAAGGCGGCACCTGCTGCACTGGGGTCGCAGGTCAAGCAGGCGGACAGCAAGGGCAAGAAGTAGGGCCCTATTCCAGACCGAGCCGGGAGATGATCTCGTCAGCCTGCTGCTGCGGGCTGTGCGCGATATCGATGGAGGCTGTCGCCTTCAAGAATATTCCGGCCGAGGCGCCTGGCCAGAATGCCGGTGATTGTTGACTTCCCGCAGCCGGACACCCCCATGACAACGACAGTGCGCTTCATGCTTTCGGCCGCAGCCCATCGAGAAACAGCCCTTCGAGGAAGCGCGCGGCATCCTCGAAGCGTCCGTCGCCGCCACGGTCTGGTCCAAGTACAGCGCGCACCTGCGTGTCGAAATCAGCATAGTGCTGGGTCGTTGCCCAGATCGAAAATATCAGGTGGTACGGGTCAACCTTGTTGATCTTGCCGGCCCGGATCCAACCCTTGATTACCTCCGCCTTGACGTCGACCAGTTCCTTGAGCTCGCCCTCGATCATCGGCATGATGCGCGGAGCGCCCTGGATAATCTCGTTGGCAAACAGCCGGCTTTCGCGCGGGAAATCGCGCGCCATTTCCAGCTTGCGGCGGATGTAGGAACGCAATTCGGTGAGGGGATCGCCGACATCGTCAAAGGCGCGCAGAGGGTCGAGCCAGTCGTCCAGCAGCCGATGGATCAGCGTTTCGTGGATCTCCTCCTTGCCCTTGAAATAATAGAGCAGGTTGGGCTTCGACATGCTGGCGGCTTCGGCGATCTGGTCGATGGTCGCACCGCGAAAGCCGTGCGTGGAAAAAACATCGAGCGCAGCCTCAAGGATGAGGTCACGCTTTTCGGTCTGGATGCGCGTGCGCTTCGGGCGCGGGGGCTTTGCGTGAAGGGTCATGCGCACTGGACCAATCGGCTGGACCAGCGGGATGCCATGCGTGGCGCGCGAAAAAGGCATTTCATTTCGATATCAGTCCCTTGACCGCCCACACGGCAGTGCTAACGTTTGTCCATTCGGTCAAATTTTTTTGCAATAGGCAATACCCCGAATGACAGGCGCTGGAGCCAATGAAACCCAGTGGGCCAACAGCCTGACGAGGAAACAGTTCTGATGTCCAATCGCCTTAAAGTTACGCCCAATGATCTCTCCGCTTTCTGGATGCCGTTCACGGCGAATCGGCAGTTTAAAAAGCAGCCTCGCATGTTCGTCTCGTCGAAGGACATGCATTATCAGACAGTCGACGGTCGAGAGGTTCTGGACGGCACGGCTGGCCTCTGGTGCGTCAACGCTGGTCATTGCCGCCCGAAGATCACGGAAGCAATCCGCGAGCAGGCCGGTGAACTGGACTATGCACCGGCGTTCCAGATGGGCCACCCCGTTGCGTTCGAGTTTGCCAACCGCCTGATCGACATCGCACCCGAGGGCATGGAGCATGTGTTCTACACGAACTCGGGCTCGGAATCGGTTGAGACCGCTCTGAAAATGGCGCTGGCCTATCACCGCGTGCGTGGCGAGGGTTCACGCACCCGTCTGATCGGCCGCGAGCGCGGTTATCACGGCGTGAATTTCGGCGGCATTTCGGTTGGCGGCATTGTCACCAACCGCAAGATGTTCGGCACGCTGCTGGGGGGCGTTGACCACATGCCGCACACCCACCTGCCGGCCAAGAATACGTTCACCAGGGGTGAGCCTGAGCATGGCGCGGAACTGGCGGATGAACTGGAGCGCATCGTCACGCTGCATGATGCCTCGACCATTGCCGCTGTCATCGTCGAGCCGGTTGCCGGTTCGACCGGTGTGCTGATCCCGCCGAAGGGTTATCTGCAGCGCCTGCGCGACATATGCACGAAGCATGGCATTCTGTTGATCTTTGACGAGGTCATCACCGGCTTTGGCCGTCTCGGCACCCCGTTTGCTGCCGACTATTTTGGCGTCACCCCGG
>CAYZQP010000368.1:0-2835 GCA_964480545.1 uncultured Mesorhizobium sp.
AGGCGAAGGAGCACAAGCCGAAGCTGATCATCGCCGGCGGCACCGCCTATTCGCGCATCTGGGACTGGAAGCGTTTCCGCGAGATCGCCGACTCGGTCGGTGCGTATCTGATGGTCGACATGGCCCACATTGCCGGCCTGGTCGCCGGTGGCGTGCACCCATCGCCTCTGCCGCATGCGCATGTCGTCACCACGACAACTCACAAGTCTTTGCGCGGCCCACGCGGCGGCGTGGTGCTGACCAACGACGAGGATATCGCGAAGAAGATCAACTCGGCCGTATTCCCCGGCCTGCAGGGTGGTCCGTTGATGCACATCATCGCAGCCAAGGCAGTGGCTTTCGGCGAGGCGCTGAAGCCCGACTTCAAGACCTATGCACAAAACGTCGTGAACAATGCCAAGGCGCTCGCAAAATCCTTGCAGGAAGAGGGGCTCGATATCGTTTCCGGCGGCACCGATAACCACCTGATGCTGGTCGATCTGCGTCCCAAGAACGCAACCGGCAAGCGCGCCGAGGCAGCCCTTGGCCGCGCCAACATCACCTGCAACAAGAACGGCATCCCGTTCGACCCGGAAAAGCCGTTCGTGACTTCCGGCGTACGCCTGGGCGCACCGGCAGGCACCACACGCGGCTTCGGCGAGGCCGAGTTCCGCGAAATCGGCAAGCTCATCGCCGAAGTGCTGGATGGCCTCAAGGTCGCCAACTCGGACGAGGGCAACGCTGCGGTCGAGGCTGCGGTGAAGGCCAAGGTCGTCAACCTGACCGACCGCTTCCCGATGTACGGCTACATGGGCTGAGATTTGCGTCAGCCGGATTTCCGGCTGAATTCGCTCCAATGTAAAAAATGACGTAGCGAGCCCGGCGCGCTGGCCATAGCATGGCTGCGCCGGGGAGATGTGCGTGTCGACAAGCAGCAAAGCAACGGGAAGTGGCCAGAAGGTGGAGTGCGCCAGCTGCCCGCTGCGCAAGCTCGACGCCTTTCGCCCGTTCGAGCCGCAGGAGCTGGAATTTGTAAGTTCGTTCAAGCGTGGCGAGCTGATGGTCGACCGTGCTGCAACTGTGCTGGTGGAAGGCAGCAACAGCGCGCATCTCTACACGGTGCTGTCCGGCTGGGGTTTTCGCTACAAGATGCTGGACGACGGCCGACGGCAGATCCTGAACTACGCCCTGCCGGGCGATCTGATCGGCCTGCAAGGTGTTCTCATGGGCGAGCTCGAGCACTCTGTTGAGGCGCTGACGCCGATGCGCCTCTGCGTCTTCGAGCGCAACAAGCTGATGACGCTCTACGCCAACCATGCGGGCCTTGCCTATGACGTCACCTGGCTCGCCTCGCGTGAAGAGCAGTTGCTGGATGAGAATCTGCTGAGCATCGGCCGCCGCAGCGCGGCCGAACGCGCAGCCTATCTTCTTGCATCCCTGCATGTGCGCTGGAAGGCGCTCGGCGGCAGCGGAACAGTAACGCTTCCGATCCGCCAGCATCACGTTGCCGACACGCTTGGCCTGTCACTCGTCCACACCAACAAGACGCTGCGCAAGCTGGCATCAGCAGGGCTGATCGAGTGGGTTGAGGCCGGATGCCGTGTTCTGGATGCGCAGGCATTGATCGCGAAGTCCGGCTGGAACGGACTGGCCAGGGTTGGCCGGCCGCTGATCTAGGATCACCGCCCCAGGTGCAGTCTATGTCAAATGTTAATGTGGCAAGCCTGCGTCCGTGCGAGTGTCAGTGCATGAAGCTGCTATCCACCCGAAATTCTTGAGATTGCCTTGGCATCGGGGTCGCGATTTTTGCGGCAGGGTTGCATTGACGGCTGCTGGTACCCGGCACCGGGCGACTGCGAAAAGACAGGTGAATGAACAGATACGCTGGCGCTTTGGCGCTTGAGCCGGAAGAGCTGCAACTCCTTCAGCAATGCCTCGACCGCCTGCTGTCGGAACGGCGGATTGATCGCGGTTCGGACACTGCCGAAAACTATGCGAGAGCGTTGATTGCGGCATACACACAGGGCGTACGCGATCCTGACAAGCTGATCGCGTTCGCCAGCAGGTAGTGGGTCATCTCGCTGTCGCAGACAGCCATTTGTCAGCATGCCTTTCGTTTCGGGCCGAAAATCACTAAGTCCTGAACTTCAGATTCTGCCCAGGACATTTCATGCGCTGCCCATACTGCCAGTCTGAAGACACACAGGTGAAGGATTCGCGTCCTGCGGAGGATGGCTCGGCCATCCGGCGCCGGCGCGTTTGCCCTGATTGCGGCGGCCGCTTCACGACATTCGAGCGGGTGCAACTGCGTGACTTGACCGTGGTGAAGAGGTCAGGCCGCAAGGTGCCGTTTGATCGCGACAAGCTGGCCCGTTCGCTGGAAGTGGCAGTGCGCAAGCGCAATGTCGATCCCGAGCGTATTGACCGCGCCGTTACCGGTATCGTGCGCCAGTTGGAGAGTTCGGGCGAGTCCGAGATACCGACCGATGATGTCGGCAAGCTGGTGATGGATGCCCTGAAATCGCTCGATGACGTCGCCTATGTGCGCTTCGCCTCGGTCTATCGCAATTTCCGCGAGGCCAGGGATTTCGAGGAGTTCATCTCCGATCTCGCCGAGACCAACGTCAAGGACTGATGCGGATGATGCGCGCGGCGCTCGCGCTGGCGCGCCGGTCGCTCGGGCGCACCTGGCCGAACCCGGCTGTCGGCTGCGTCATCGTGAAGGACGGCGCGATCGTGGGCCGCGGCCGCACCCAGGACGGCGGCCGTCCGCACGCCGAGGCCGATGCGCTGGCCCAGGCCGGCGACTTGCCGAAATGCGCGCAGGGCTCGAGCGTGACGTACGCCGTCGCGCCG
>CAYZQP010000369.1:0-2797 GCA_964480545.1 uncultured Mesorhizobium sp.
CGCGCAGTTGTGCGTCGAGGTTGGAGAGCGGCTCATCGAACAAGAATACCGAGGGTTCGCGCACGATCGCGCGGCCCATCGCGACGCGCTGGCGCTGGCCGCCGGAAAGCTGGCCGGGCTTGCGGTCGAGATAGGAGGAGAGGTTCAGGATCCCGGACGCCTTCTTGACCTTGTCGTCGATGGCAGGTGCAGCCTCGCCTCTGATCTTGGGGCCAAAGCCGATGTTCTGTCGCGAGTTCAGATGCGGGAACAGCGCGTAGGACTGGAACACCATGGCGATGTTGCGCTTCTGCGGGGGCAGGTCGTTGGCGCGCTCGCCGCCGATAAGCAGATCGCCGGACGTGATCGTCTCTAAACCTGCCAGCATGCGCAGCAGCGTCGATTTTCCACAGCCGGACGGACCGACCAGCACCACGAATTCGCCGGGTTCAATCTCGAGGTTAATGTTCTCGAGGATTTTCACCTCGCCAAAGGACTTTGACAGGTTGCGGAAGGAAACGCTTTTCATGTCAGCCTCCGAGAATATCGTCGATGAACGGAAGGTAGCCTGCGGTCAGCCCCGCATCTACCGGCAAAACGGTACCCGTAATGCCCGACGCGCGATCGGACGCGAGGAAGGCGATTGCCTCGGCAACCTCGGTCGAATTCACGATCCTGCCCAGCGGATAGAGCCGCTTCAGTTTGTTCATGATTTCGGGGTTTTTTTCGATCCGGTGATCCCAGGCGTGCGTGCGGATCGAGCCGGGGCAGACAACATTGGCGCGCAGGCCGCTACGGCCAAGCTCAACTGCAATCGCCCTGGCATAGGCGTTTACGCCGGCCTTGGCAGCGGCGTAGGCGGGGTTGCCGAAATGCGCCAGCGCGTTGACCGACGAGACGAATACGACATTGCCCGAGCCGCGCCTGGCCATCGCCTGTGTGAGTGGCTCGGTGAAGCGCATTACGCCTTTGAGGTTCAGGTCGAGCTCGGTGTCGAGCGCGTCGAGCGTGATCCCGGTCAGCGTCTCGGCACGCGTCCAGCCGGCATTGTTGATCAGGATGTCAGGCACGCCTGAGCCAGCGATAATGGCTTGCGTGGCCGCCTGAATGGATGAACTGTCGGTCAGGTCGAAGAGGTAGCGGGCGCTGATCCCCGGGGAGGTGAGTGCGTCACTTGCCGTATCGCAGCCGATGACCGTTGCACCACGCCCGGCAAAGAGTGCAACCAGCGCGCGGCCCAGTCCGCCGCCTGCGCCGGTGATCAATACGGTCTTCGCGTCGAACTCGCCGCTCACAGACAGGCCTGGCTCCTCTCCAATACGAGAAAAGCTATCGGCGAGAATGTAAGTTTGCAACATGAAATTTCGACTTGCATTGGAAAACAGGCCGCATAATGTAAGAAAATGACAGCCGATAGGACGGGAACCATCGGCAGGTCCAACAGGGAGAGATTCAATGAACTTTGCCAAGATCAGCGCCGGCCTGCTTGCCGGCATGAGCATGCTGGCTTTTGCGGCTTCGGCCCAGGCTGGTGAAGTGCGCGTCACAGTTGCAGAGTACTCGAAGAAGACCGGTCCTTACTTTGAAGAGGCGAAGAAGGAGTTCGAGGCGGCCAATCCAGGCATCACGATCAACTTCGAGGTCGTGCCGTGGGATGTGCTTTTGCAGAAGCTGACCACCGACATGGGTGCCGGCACCAATGCTGACCTGTCGATCATCGGCACGCGCTGGCTGATCGATTTCGTCAAGGAAGATGCGGTTGAGCCGCTCGACGCCTACGTGAATGACGCCTTCAAGGGCCGCTTCATCGAGACATTCCTCTCGCCATCCATCATGGAGGGCAAGACTTATGGCCTGCCGATCGCCGCGTCGGCGCGCGCCATGTTCTACAACAAGGACATTCTCGAGAAGGCAGGCGTTGCCACTCCACCAAACACCTGGGCTGAGTTGAAGGACGCTGCGACCAAGATCAAGGCTTCCGGCGGCGACGTCTACGGGTTTGGCCTGCAGGGAAAGGAAATCGAGACCGACGTCTATTATTATTACGCGATGTGGTCGCAGGGCACCGAAATCCTGAACCAGGATGGCACGTCGGGCCTCGGCACGCCGGGCGCGGTCGAAGCCGCCAAGATCTACAAGTCGCTGATCGACGAGGGGCTGACCCAGCCGGGTGTTACCTCGAACAACCGCGAGGACGTGCAGAACCTGTTCAAGCAGGGCAAGGTCGGCATGATGATTACCGCGCCCTTCCTGTCCAACCAGATCAAGGAAGAAGCGCCGAACCTGAAATATGGCGTCACCGCCATTCCGGCAGGTGCGACGGGCGCACGCGGCACCTATGGCGTCACTGACTCGATCATTATGTTCAAGAATTCCAAGAACAAGGATGAGGCCTGGAAGTTCCTCGACTTCCTGTTCACCACCGAGCAGCGCGCCAAGTTCACGCAGAACGAAGGCTTCCTGCCGGTGAACAAGGAAGAGGCGGCGATGCCGTATTACACGGACAATGCCGACCTCAAGGCGTTCACCGCGCTGCTGCCTGATGCACGCTTCGCGCCGGTCATTCCGGGCTGGGAAGAGATCGCGCAGATCACTTCCGACGCGATGCAGAAAGTGTATCTCGGCGGCGATGCCGATGCGCTGCTGAAGGAAGCCTCCGAGAAGGCCAACAAGGTGCTTGGGAAGTAGAGAGTGATTTCACCCTCTCCTTGAGGGGGAGGGTCGGCGCGTTAGCGCCGGGTGGGGTGACAAAATCGAACACCCCACCCCGCTCACTTCGTTCGCGACCCTCCCCCTCAAGGGGAGGGTAAAAGGCGTG
>CAYZQP010000370.1:0-2795 GCA_964480545.1 uncultured Mesorhizobium sp.
TGCAATAACCACGCACCGCAAGCAGTTGAACCCGTGAAAAACTAGGCGGTAGGGCAGCAAACAACCTTATTTCGATGTTCAGGCCAGTAACCTTGGTCGCACATGGCGCTGAAGTCATGAACGCACCGGTGAGCATAAGGGCGGAAGCTTCCGTCCGTCGTCGGCCGCTGTTCGCATCGCCACTGATGCCTTCGCTCGAGCGGCGACGCCTGCAGTGTTATCTGACGCTGCTGGTCGTCGATGTCGTGGCGCTGTTCTTTGCCTTTGCCGCAGCCGGCTACCTCTATCTCGGCACGGCGGGGATCTCGCAGGCGATGCTGTTTGCCCAGCTGTTGCTGCCAATCTTCCTGACCTTTGCGCTCTATAATGGCGCCTATTCGGTCATGACCCTCAGGGATGCCTGGCGGGGCTGCCGCCGTGCGGTGATGGCGCTGGCGATCTCCTTTGCCGCCGTCCAGTTCATCGCCTTCTATGCCAAGGCGAACGAAAGCTTCTCACGCGTGCTGTTGACGGCGGGTATCACGCTGACGGTTCTCTCGATCGTGTGGGCGCGCATGCAGATGCGCGGCTTCATCCGCTGGCGCTGCGGCCGCAGCGTCACCAATGAGTTGATTATCGACGATGGCGGCCCGCCAGTTCGCCGCGCGGGGACCTGCCGCATTTCGGCGACCGAGCTGGGGCTTGTCCCGGTGCTTGATGACCCTCACGCCCTGGACCGCATCGGTCTGGCGCTGCGCAATGCCGATCGGGTGATTGTCAGTTGCCCTCCTGAACGGCGTGCGGAGTGGGCGTTGATCCTCAAGGGCGCCAATGTCGCTGGTGAGGTTCTCGACGAAACCGTCGTGGAGTTGGGGGCTCTCGGTGCTCGAATTGCCAACGGGCAGGGGTGGCTGGAAGTGTCCTCGGGGCCGCTTGGCCTGCGTCAACGCGCCGCCAAGCGTTTGTTCGACATCACTGTATCGGCAACGGCACTTCTGGTTTTCGCGCCGCTTTTGCTTGTGGTTGCGCTGGCCATCCTCATCGAGGATGGGCGGCCGGTGTTCTTCTCGCAACGCCGGCTCGGACGCAGCAACCGCTTCTTCACCATGTACAAGTTCCGCAGCATGGCGAGTGGTCACAGCGACGCCGACGGCCGGACTTCGGCCTCTCCCGATGATGAGCGAGTGACGCGGGTGGGCCGGTTCATCCGCCGGTCGAGTATCGACGAGCTGCCGCAGCTGCTCAACGTATTGCGCGGCAAGATGAGCCTTGTCGGCCCGCGCCCCCATGCCATCGGCTCGCTTGCCGGAGACAAGCGGTTCTGGGAAGTGGATGCGCGCTACTGGATCCGCCATGCCCTGAAGCCCGGTATCACTGGCCTCGCGCAGGTGCGCGGCCTGCGCGGCGCTACAGACCAGGAACATGACCTCGCCGGCAGGTTGAACGCCGATCTCGAATATCTGCGTGGCTGGTCGTTGTTGCGTGACCTGCGCATCATGGTTGCCACCCTCCGCGTCGTCGTGCACGAAAGGGCCTATTGAACGACAGGGCTTTCGGGGCGGGGCGAAACTTGCGCATTCTGTTCATTCACCAGAACATGCCGGGCCAGTACCGCCATCTGGCGCCTGCGCTCGCCGCCGCCGGGCATGAGGTGCTTTTCGCCACCCAGCGCAATGATGTGGACCTTCCCGGCGTACGCCGACTGACCTATCCCGTGCCGCGCAGGGCGCATGAAGCGACGCACCACTATCTCCGGCTGTATGAGAACTGCGTGCTGGCCGGGCAGCAGGTCGCGCGGGTGTTGATCGATCTGCAGCAGCAGGCGCTGGCCCCCGATGTCATCGTCGCGCACCCGGGCTGGGGAGAGCCGCTGTTCGCCAAGGACATTTTCCCCGACGTGCCGCTACTCAGCTACTGCGAGTTCTATTATAGCGGCCGGGGCGCCGATATCGGCTTTACGCCGGAAGAGCCGGCGACCCTTGACGCCATGTGCCGCGCCCGGGCGCGCAATGCGCACCTGCTGCTGAGCCTTGAGGCCTGCGATGCAGCCGTCAGTCCTACGCACTGGCAGAAGCGCCGCCATCCCTACCCGCTTAGCGACAAGATCGAGGTGATCTTCGACGGCATCGACACCAGCATCGTGCGTCCCGACCCGCAGGCGCGTTTCGAACTTCCCGGCGGCCGTGTGCTGACGCGCGAGGATGAGGTGCTGACCTATGTCGCGCGCAACCTTGAACCCTATCGCGGTTTCCATTCCTTCATCCGCGCGCTGCCTCGGATTCTGGAGGCGAGACCCGGTGCGACGGTGGTCGTCGTCGGCGGCGATGACGTCAGCTATGGCAAGGGAGCGCCGGGCGGCAAGAGCTGGCGCGAGCATATGCTGGCCGAAGTGCCGCTCGACCTGTCACGCGTGCATTTCACCGGAAAACTGCCTTACGACAGCTATCTCAGCCTGCTGCAGGTCTCCTCGCTGCATCTCTATCTTACCGTGCCGTTTGTGCTGTCGTGGTCCTGCCTTGAGGCGATGGCGGTAGGCTGCCTGATGCTCGCCTCGTCCACTCCGCCGGTGGAGGAAGCGATCCTGAACGGCGAGAACGGGATGCTCTGCGATTTCAACGATTCGGACGACATTGCCGACAAGGCGATTGCCATGTTGGCCGATCGGGCCTCGCTCGGCCATTTGCGTGAAAGGGCGCGCGAAACCGTGCTGCAGCGCTACGAGCTGAAGGACTGTCTCGCCCGGCAAGCGGCGAAGGTGCTTTCCCTCTGCGGTTGATCCTTATTTCAAGGGGCGGGTTGTCCTGCGGCGTCTTCAT
>CAYZQP010000371.1:0-2793 GCA_964480545.1 uncultured Mesorhizobium sp.
GGCGCATTTGCCCTGACACCTGCCGAGGCGGCGACGGGCAAGGATTTCGTGTTCTGCTGCGTCGGCAACGACGACGACCTGCGCTCGGTCACCACCGGGCCGAACGGCGCGTTCGCGGCGATGAAAGAGGGTGCCATCTTTATCGACAACACCACGGCCTCAGCCGAGGTTGCGCGCGAACTGGCAGACGCAGCCGCGATTGGCGGGTTCGGCTTTCTTGATGCGCCTGTGTCGGGCGGACAGGCCGGTGCCGAAAACGGCGTACTGACGGTGATGGTCGGTGGCGAACAGGCTGACTTCGACAAGGCCAAGCCGGTGATCGAGGCCTATGCGAGGATGGTCGGCCTGATGGGCCCGACTGGTGCCGGACAACTGACCAAGATGATCAACCAGATCTGTATCGCTGGCCTCGTGCAGGGTCTGGCCGAGGGCCTGCACTTTGGCAAGAAGGCCGGGCTCGACATCGAGAAAGTGGTCGATGTCATCTCCAAGGGGGCTGCCGGCTCCTGGCAGATGGAGAACCGTCACAAGAACATGAATATCGGCAAGTATGACTACGGCTTCGCGGTCGACTGGATGCGCAAGGATCTCGGCATTGTGCTCGACGAAGCCAATCGCAACGGCGCGTCCCTGCCGGTCGCCGCACTGGTCGATCAGTTCTACAAGGATGTGCAGAACATGGGCGGAAACCGCTGGGACACATCTTCGCTGCTGGCACGGCTGGAGAAATGATCACCCCTGCCCTCAGGCTGCTGACCTGCCTCCTGCTGCTATCGGGCACGGCCGGTGCCGCGCCGCAGCGGATCGGATGGGACGACCTGAAGGGCAGCGTCACTGCGGGGGCGACCGTTGGAGAAGCGGGTCTGTCGCTGAACGGGTCGCTCGTGGGTAGCGACATTGACCTTGCAGGCTATCTTCTCCCGGTCGACCGGGAAGGTGACCATGTGCACTCCTTCCTGCTGGTGCCAGTATCAGGTGCGTGCAGCCACATGCCGGCCCCTGCCCCGAACCAGACCGTGCTGGTTACACTGACGCAGCCCTACAACCCGATCCAGATTTACGAGCCGATCCGCATCAAGGGCCAGTTGCGCGAGTTGCACACCAACTCGCAGCTTTTCATCTTTGATGGCGTGAAAGTGGTCGAGAGCGCCTACGCGATGGACGGCGCGGAGCTTTCACCCGCGCCGGAACTGCCGACAGCACAGGGCATCGGCAGCCCGTTCTTCAACCGCCGCTTCATGTCAGAGCCGGGCCATACGCCGCCCTGATCATGCCGCGTGGGACGAGCTCTCCTTGTCGAGTATCATGTAGTCCAGCGGCATCTCGCTGGTGTATTTGATCTGCTCCATCGCAAACGACGACGACACGTCGCGGATTTCGATCTTGGTGATCATGCGCTTGTAGAAAGCATCAAACGCCGCGATGTCGGGCACCACGACCCGCAGCAGGTAATCGACATCCCCGGACATGCGGTAGAACTCTACCACTTCCGGGAATTCCTGGATGACCTCGGCAAAACGCTTCAGCCATTCATGGCTGTGCGAGTTGGTGCGGATGGAGACGAAAACCGTCACACGAACGTTGATCTTCTCGGGATCAAGCAGGGCAACGCGGCGCTTGATGACACCTTCTTCTTCCAGCTTCTGGATGCGGCGCCAGCACGGCGTGGTCGACAGCCCTACCTTCTTGGCGATATCGGCGACGGCGAGCGTCGCGTCTTCCTGCAGCAGGCGGAGAATTTTGCGGTCGAGACGATCCATGATTGACGCACCCATTGGAATGATTTCGCGCAACTCATACCAAATTGGTAGAGATTTGGAAGTATTTTCCAACATATCGCGTATTTTTTGCTAATGGCGCAAATTTTTTCTAACCTCCTGGCGAAGGAAGGGTAAGAGTTCACTCTCAAACAGCGGATTCTTGCGCATCCATACTGTCGAGCGCCAGGAGGGATGTGGCAGCGGCAGCAGTTTTGGCACGTCGCTTGCCGTAAAAATGCTGCGCCAGTTCAGCACTGTCTCGGTCAATGTCTCGCCTCTTCGGCTGCCAAGATGCCACGCCTGCGCGTAGAGCCCGACCAGCAGGACCAGCCTCACCTGCGGCATCGCGGCCAGCATCGGCTCGCGCCAGGCCGGTGCGCATTCCTTGCGCGGTGGCAGGTCGCCACCCTTTGCTGACGTGCCGGGGAAGCAGAATCCCATCGGCAGGATGGCGATGCGGCCGGGGTCATAGAACTCCTCTACCGACACGCCCATCCAGTCGCGCAGGCGATCACCCGAATTGTCCTCGAATGGAACGCCGGACAGGTTCACCCGGTTGCCCGGCGCCTGCCCCGCAATCAGAATGCGCGCCGTCTCTGACACCACAAAGACCGGACGCGGTTCATGCGGCAATGGCACCCCGCGCGGATGCTCCACGCAGATGCGGCAGGCTCGCGCTTGTGCCGCTATCTGCTCAAGGCTCATGCCTCGGCGCCTGGCCGTGCCTTCAGGGTCGCATACCAGCGGTGCAGGTTGGTCATGTCGTCAGGTATCTGGATGCGCGCCGGCCTGGTGAAGTCGAGCGAGATCAGGCCGAGAATGTCGGCGATGGAAAACGCATCCGCCACGAACTCCCTGCCCTCCAGATGCCGGTCCAGCAGCGCCATGAACTCCAGCGCCTTGGGTTTGTTGGCCTCGCCCCATTCGGCGATTTGCGGCACCTCCCACTCCTTCATCGCCGGATGAATATGGCGGAACGCCTGGCCGATGGGAGAGAACAGGTTGAGCTCGATGCGCCGATGCCACATCTCGA
>CAYZQP010000372.1:0-2775 GCA_964480545.1 uncultured Mesorhizobium sp.
GACACGACCGGCCTTTATCACGGCACGCAGCAGATCAACCAGGCGCAGATGGACCGCTGGTCCATCGTGACGACGCTGAACTATCTGCCGCATGACAACGAGGTGAACATCATCCTCGCCAAGGCCAAGCATTACCGCAATGACAAGGGCAAGCAGATCGTCAACAAGATGGTCCGTGTCGCCGACATGACCCGGCAGGCTTTCATGAATGGCGACCTGTCAACCGTGATGAGCCCGCGTACGGTGATCACCTGGTCGGAAAACGCCGAGATTTTCGGTGATGTCGGCATGGCCTTCCGCCTGACCTTCCTGAACAAGTGCGATGAGCTGGAGCGGTCTGTCGTGGCGGAGTTCTACCAGCGCGCGTTCGGGGAAGAACTGCCGGAGAGCGCCGCGAATGTGGTGTTGAGCTAGTCTCGCGGTTGCGGAACATCCGGGCCACGCAGGAACAGTGAAGGCTTGGTGAAGACGTCGTTGAGCCTGACGATCTCGTTTGGCTCAAGCTTTTCGGCAATGCGCCACATCCGTTCTGCCAGTGTCAGCTTGAGATCGAAATTTTCAAGGTAGATCCGCTCCGTCTCGGCCGTCGATTTGTCCATGTCGGCGCGCGTGCGGTCGCGCACTTCACGAGCCTTCTCCAGGATCAGCACGGTTTCAGCGGCAACCTTTTCGTTGTCGAGGCTCTTGGCGTTGAGGTGAGCCTTTACGTAGTTGAGCGCTCCTCCTGCAACGTCGGCGATTTCGTCTGCCACCGTTGTTTTCGATTTCGGGTCTATTTGTGTCGCCAGCAGGCTCTCGATTGCCTCCAGCAGTCTGGATCTGATACTTGCTGCCTCCCTCGTGTTTGCCGTGGATGCGAGGATGCGCTGTGGCTGTGATATGGATGCTTCGCGCAGCCCCAGTGCCAGTTGTTGATGGACTTCAATGAATAGATCGATCATCCGATCGGTTGCGTCACGCGCCTTGGCAGTCTTTAGCAGGGTTGCCAGTCTGACGATGCCTTTCTGGGTAAAGGCCAAGGGTCGCCATCTGCTGCCGCCGCGCCCGGTTTTTGAGATCACTCCCCGTGATGTCAAAAACTCGAACTCTTCATCGTTCAACCGGAAACAATGTTCCTCTGTGAATATCTCGGGATTACGGGACGCGTTCTGGTTGACCTCACGTGTTTCTATCCCGAAGGCAGTTGCGACCCTTGAGTCGAGCATCACAGGCCTGTCTCGCAACAGGATTACTGGCGTCGCCTCCGTCGAACCTTCCCACTCGACAATCGAATTGCTCATTAACGCGCCGCCCATGAGATCACCCGCAGTGATGTCAAACTTTCAAGATGCAGCAGTCAAGCACTTAGTGACTTCCGTTACCCGAGGCGCTAAGCCGACAGCAAAGACGAGTTCATTCAAATGGCAGGTCCCGGCGATAACACCAAAGCCAAGCCCAAGGGTGGTGGCGATTTCGATGCGCTGAAGCGCTCGATTGGTGTGTGCGTGCGCGCCATTGCCGGCGACAATGAGCTGGAAGTGTCCTTTGCCAAGGATCGCCCGGCGATGGCCGGCAATCTGGCGCGGCTACCGGAACTGCCGAAGAAGCCGTCGCTCAACGACATTCTGGTGACGCGCGGTCTGGGCGACTCGATGGCGCTGAAGCGCGCCTGTCATGATTTCCGCCTGCACTCGAAGCTGGCGCCCGATGGCAAGCAGGCGCGGGCGATATTTGATGCTGTCGAGCAGGCGCGGGTCGAGGCCATCGGCGCGCTGCGCATGACCGGCGTTGGCGACAATATCGGCCATATGCTCGAGGACAAATATCAGAAGGCACAGCTGTCGGACGTGAAGGACCGCGCCGACGCACCACTGGAAGAAGCCATCGCGATGCTGGTGCGCGAGAAGATCACCGGGCGGCCGGTGCCGCGCAGCGGTCAGCGCGTGGTTGATCTGTGGAAGGGCTGGATCGATGAGAAGGCCGGGCCGGCATTCGAACTGCTTGGCAATCAGGTGAACGATCAGGACGCATTTTCGCGGCTGGTGCGCGACATGCTGGTCTCAATGGAGATGGCCGACGAGCTCGGCGATGACGAACAGACCAACGACACCGAGGACCCAGAAGAGGACAACCAGCCGCAGGGCGAGGAAGAGTCCGAGGATGGCGGCGAGGACGATAGCGGCAGCGAGGACAGTCAGGCCGAAGACAGCGAAGCCTCCGAGGATGACCAGCAGGCCGGAGAGACGGAAGCCACGGATGTCGATTCCGACGACCTGTCGGAAGAGGAGGAGAATGACGCCGAGACGCCCGGCGAAGCGAAGCGTCAGGAGAGCCCGTTCGATGCGATAAACCGCGACATCGATTACAAGGTTTTCACCACGACGTTTGACGAGACGGTGGGCGCTGAGGAGTTGTGCGACGAGGACGAACTGGATCGTCTGCGCGCCTTCCTCGACAAGCAACTGGCCAACCTCTCCGGTGTGGTCGGGCGGCTGGCAAACCGGCTGCAGCGCCGCCTCATGGCGCAGCAGAACCGCTCCTGGGATTTCGACCTGGAGGAGGGCTATCTCGACCCGGCGCGGCTGGTGCGTGTGATCCTCGACCCGATGCAGCCGCTCTCCTTCAAACAGGAGCGCGACACGAAGTTCCGCGACACGGTGGTTACGCTGGTGCTCGACAATTCCGGCTCTATGCGCGGGCGGCCGATCACGGTTGCTGCGACCTGCGCCGACATTCTGGCGCGCACGCTGGAGCGCTGCGGCGTCTCGGTCGAAATCCTCGGCTTTACCACCAAGG
>CAYZQP010000373.1:0-1050 GCA_964480545.1 uncultured Mesorhizobium sp.
GAAATCCAGGCGCTTGTTGCGCCCTCCCCGCTTGGCACGCCGCGCCGGGCGGTGGTCGGGTGGGACAGCCCGCGGCTTGCCATGGTGCTGGCCGTGCTGGAGGCGCATTGCGGCGTGCGCTTTGCCCAGCATGATGTCTATCTCAACGTCGCCGGCGGTTACCGCATCTCCGAACCGGCGGCTGACCTTGCCGTTGCGGCAGCCCTTGTATCGTCCCTGACCGGCCTTGCCCTGCCTGCCGATTGCGTCTATTTCGGCGAAATCAGCCTGTCGGGTGCGGTGCGGCCTGTTGCGCATGCGCAGCAGCGCCTCAAGGAAGCCGGAAAGCTGGGTTTTGGTCAGGCCGTCTTGCCTGTTGGCGGCGAAGAGCAGGCAAGTGGTGAAGGCGTCGCGCTGTTCCAGCCGACGACGCTTGTCGATCTCGTGGCGAAAATCGCGGGGTCTAAACGGGGACAGCGGGACGACAGTGAATGACAATTCTTGACGCAGTGCTTGTCGGCTTCACGCTTCTCTCGGCGTTGCTGGCAATGGTTCGTGGCTTCTCGCGAGAGGTTCTCTCCATCGCCTCCTGGGCCGGCGCTGCGGTCGCAGCCTATTATTTCTACAAGCCTGTAACGCCGCTGATTGCGCCGTACATCCCGCAGGATCTGCTTGGCGGCAGTGAGCAGGTGGCCATGGTTATCGCCGCTGCAATTGTCTTCCTGATAGCTTTGGTGGTCATCACGATCATCACCATGAAGATCGCCGACTTCATTATCGACAGCCGAATCGGTGCACTGGATCGCACGCTCGGGTTCCTTTACGGCGCGGCGCGCGGCATTCTGGTGGTCGCGGTCGGGCTGCTGTTCTACACGTGGCTGGCCGGCTCGCAGAAGCCAGACTGGATTGCCAACGCGAAATCACTGTGGCTGCTCGAGGACATCGGCGCGCGCATCGAGAGCATCATGCCCGAGAACCCGGAACAGTTGATCCCGAGCCTGCCGGGCGAGGCATCGCCGCCTGATGCCGGTACCGCGCCACCGGCCGAAGCGCCGGCAAACAACTGATCCG
>CAYZQP010000373.1:1060-2269 GCA_964480545.1 uncultured Mesorhizobium sp.
GATCCGGACGCTGTTGACCAGATCGTGTTAACGCCATCGGGGGATTAGTCTGCTGCGGCGCACAATTGGGCTCGCAAGACTCACCCGGTTGCTCTATATAGACGCTTTCCAAACCGGGACCCGCACCGATGGCCGAAACCTTGCTTTCCGCCGAGGCAGACGATCATTTCCACGACGAATGTGGCGTGTTCGGCATATTCGGGCGCTCCGAGGCTGCGGCCATCGTGACGCTTGGCCTCCACGCCCTCCAGCATCGCGGGCAGGAAGCCGCCGGCATCGTCTCCTATGACGGCACGCAGTTTCACGTCGAGCGGCATGTCGGTCTGATCGGTGATACCTTCACCAAGCAGTCCGTGCTCGACCGCCTGCCAGGCTCCCGCGCTATCGGCCATACGCGCTATGCCACGACCGGCGGTGCCGGCCTGCGCAACGTGCAGCCCTTCTTCGCCGAGTTGTCCGAGGGAGGTCTGGCAATTGCGCATAATGGCAACCTGACCAACGCAATGACGATCCAGCGCTTGCTTCAGAAGCAGGGCTCGATCTTCTCCTCCACCTCCGACACCGAGACAATCCTGCACCTGATCGCGACTTCGAAGGAGCGTGACATCAACGCGAAGTTCATCGACGCAGTGCGCCAGATCGAGGGTGCCTACTCTCTGGTGGCGCTGACCTCGAAGAAGATGATCGGCTGCCGCGACCCGCTGGGTATCCGCCCGCTGGTGCTGGGCGACCTCGATGGTGCCTGGATCCTCGCCTCCGAGACCTGCGCGCTGGACATTATCGGGGCGCGCTTTGTGCGCGACATCAAGCCGGGAGAGATGGTGGTCATCACCAACAAGGGCATCGAGAGCCTGTTTCCGTTCGAGCAGGTAAAGTCGCGCTTCTGCGTCTTCGAGTATGTCTATTTCGCCCGGCCCGACAGCACGATTGATGGGCGCAATGTTTATGACGCGCGCAAGAATATCGGTATCGAACTGGCGCGGGAGAGCCCTGTCGATGCGGATATCGTGGTGCCGGTGCCGGATTCGGGCACGCCGGCTGCCATCGGCTTCTCCCAGGCCGCTGGCATCCCGTTCGAGCTCGGCATCATCCGCAATCACTATGTCGGCCGCACGTTTATTTCACCGGGCGATTCGATCCGCCACATGGGCGTGAAACTGAAGCACAATGCCAACCGCAAGATGATCGAGGGCAAGCGCGTCGTGCTGG
>CAYZQP010000373.1:2279-2774 GCA_964480545.1 uncultured Mesorhizobium sp.
GCATATGCGCATCGCCTCGCCGCCGACCCGCGCGCCCTGCTTCTATGGCGTTGACACGCCGGAAAAGTCGAAGCTGCTGGCCTCACGCATGTCGGTCGAGGAGATGGCGGATTTCATCCGCGTCGATTCGCTCGGTTTCCTCTCCATCGAGGGCCTGTATCGCGCCGTCGGTGAAAAGGGCCGCAACAACGAGCAACCGCAATTTTGCGACGCCTGCTTCAGTAACGAGTATCCGACCCGGCTGGTCGATATCGACGGCTCGGACAATGTGCGCACGCTGTCACTGCTGGCGGGTGGCGCTTAGGGCAGATCAACGCATTGCACCCCGTGACAAGGCTGCTTAAGAGGGTCTCATGACCCTCGACCTCACTGACCGTATCGCTCTCGTCACCGGTGCCTCGCGCGGCATTGGCTACCATGTAGCCAAACAACTGGCAGCAGCCGGCGCGCATGTGATTGCGGTTGCCCGCACGACCGGCGGGCTTGAAGACCTTG
>CAYZQP010000374.1:0-2750 GCA_964480545.1 uncultured Mesorhizobium sp.
CACCTCATTGGCGTTCATGTTGGACTGGGTGCCGGAGCCCGTCTGCCAGACCACCAGCGGGAAGTGGTCGTTCAGCTTGCCGTCGATCACTTCCTGCGCCGCCTCAACGATGGCAGCGCCGACTTTCGGGTCCAGACGCTTCAGATCCATGTTGGCTTCAGCGGCCGCACGCTTCACAATTCCGAGAGCACGGACCACCGAAAGCGGCTGCTTTTCCCAGCCGATCTTGAAATTGCCGAGCGAACGCTGCGCCTGTGCGCCCCAATAACGGCTGTCATCGACCTCGATGGGGCCAAAAGTGTCAGTTTCAGTGCGCGTTTTGGCCAAGGTCTGCTCCTGCTGTCAGGCTGTAAGAATTTCAACGCGATAACGGCTTGGCGCGCGCCATTCAAGCGCGGCAACAGTCTAATGCCGGACAAAATCGGTTCAGATTGGAGCGATGTTGTTGAAGATGATGGCGAGCCTGCCGTCAACGGCCCTGGTCCCGGGCAGCACCAAACGTTCATTTTTATTGAACGTAAAGTTTACACCCGTTCAGTCTTCCCTTCCATCCGGCCTATGCTACCAAGGTACAAGAATCAAAACTCTCCATCAAAGGTCAACTTTATGAATCTTCCTTTCCTGCAGCCGCTGGCGCCTTACATCCTCAGCATCCTGCGCATCCTGGCGTCGCTGAGCTTCTTCACCCACGGAACCCAGAAGCTCCTGTCCTGGCCGCTGGAAGGCCCTCCCCAGCTCGGTGGCCTGTTCCTGGTCGGCGGTATTCTGGAACTCGTCGGCGGCCTGCTTCTCGCAGTTGGCCTGTTCTCGCGTCCGGTAGCCTTCATTCTCTCGGGCATGATGGCAGTCGCCTATTTCATGTTCCACAATTCGAGCTTCTTCCCCATCATCAACGGCGGTGAAGCAGCCATGCTGTTCTCGTGGGTGTTCCTGTACATTGCAGCCGCTGGCCCCGGCCCGTGGAGCCTGGACGCGATCCTGAACAAGGGTTGATCTTTCTGCGGCATCGCGCTTGCATCGGGGCGCGATGACCAGACTGACCCGTAGATCCTTTATCGGCAGCGCCGGCGCGACAATCGCGTCGGCGTTTTCGTTTGCGCCGTCGGCGGGGCAGGGTGCCGACGTGACATTCGCCTTCATCAGCGATGTTCATGCCTGCCGCATGGCGACAGGTCTCAGCCCCAACTGCGCCGAAGAGGGCAAAACCGACGCAAACCTGCTGCGCCACATCACCGCGCTCAACGCATTGCCCTTCAAGACATGGCCCGCAGAGGTAGCGGGCCAGCCCGGCAGCCTGGCCTCTGCAGGGCAGTTGATCGGCGCTCTCCGCGGCATCGTTGTCGGCGGCGACATGACCGATGATGGCGGTGGTCAGGCCGCAGTGCTGGGCGAAGGTACGCAACTGATCCAGTTCAGTCAGAGATACGTGCAGGGGCAGGGGCCAGACCGCGTGCACTTCCCGGTCTATGCGGGGCTCGGAAACCACGATCTCGACCAGGATGGCCCGCCATCGCAACCGGACTGGTATCGCAACGAGTTGCGCGACTATGTCGAGACGAACCATGAGCAGACTGCGTTCTTCAAACCGCCTGTTCCGGTAACCAGCTATGACCCCCAAAGCGACGCCTATTCCTGGGACTGGGGCGACCTGCATCTGGTGCAACTGCATCGCTTTGGTGGGGATACCCGCAAGGGCGCGGTAAGCGCGCTGCCATGGCTGGCTGATGACCTGCGTACAAACGCTCGCGGAAGGAGGCCAGTCGTGCTGTTCCAGCACTATGGCTGGGACCGGTTTTCAACCGAGCGCTGGGATCCGGCAGCCAGGACGTTTGATGCGACGGGAACAGGAGATGCCCACTGGTGGTCGCCAGCCGAGCAGCAGGCGCTGATGAAGGTGATCGCCGACACAAATGTGATTGCTCTGTTTCATGGTCACGAGCATTCGACGCCGATGATCTATAGCGTTGGTGACCTGACGCTGGTAAAGCCAAAGGCATATTTTCTGGGCGGCTTTGCGCTTGCTCGCCTGTCAAATGGGCGCCTGGACATCGTGCTGGGCGAGGCGGTTGATGCCGAGGGCGACGTTCTGTTTACGTCTGGCTTGAGCAAATTGATCCGCTGACGACAGGAATGACTGCGCTCCGTCTTGACTCT
Source organism: uncultured Mesorhizobium sp. (assembly GCA_964480545.1). GTDB lineage: Bacteria > Pseudomonadota > Alphaproteobacteria > Rhizobiales > Rhizobiaceae > Mesorhizobium_G. The sequence goes on from CAYZQP010000374.1 coordinate 2,155, forward strand.
TTACCGTTGCCCTCCTATTTCACCGGCACGTTAGCACTCGTCATTGGCGAGTGCTAATAGCGTTCTGGCCCCACTCCGTGGCGGCTGGACGGAGGATCAATAAAGAAAACATCCGATAGGGATATCAATCATGGCAAAGACGAACTTTCGCCCGCTGCATGACCGCGTGGTCGTTCGCCGCGTCGACTCCGAGGAAAAGTCCAAGGGCGGCATCATCATTCCCGATACGGCAAAGGAAAAGCCGCAGGAAGGCGAGATCATCGCCGTTGGTTCCGGCGCGCGCGACGAGGCCGGCAAGCTGGTCCCGCTGGACGTCAAGAAGGGCGACCGCATCCTGTTCGGCAAGTGGTCGGGCACCGAAGTCAAGCTCAATGGCGAAGACCTTCTGATCATGAAGGAATCCGACATCATGGGCATCATCGGCTGATCATCCAACAGCAAACGCATTCAGGCCCGCTCGGCAGAGCCGGCGCCGTCATCATCGCGCACGACAACGTGCTGACTCGCCTGAGTAGCGAGCAGTTCTTGGCGGCACTGAATCGGCGCGAGCCGCCGGCGCCGGCTGCGGCACGCCCCGTCGTAACCTTCCCTGCGCG
>CAYZQP010000375.1:0-740 GCA_964480545.1 uncultured Mesorhizobium sp.
ACGCCTGCGGGCTTCTTCTGGGCGTAGTCGCGGTCGTAGAAGCCCCAGCTGTTCGTCTTGAAGGGAGCGCCGCCGATCGTGCCTGTGGCGTTGGGCTGGAACTCGCGGAAGAGATAGTCTTCGCGGATGTTGAAGCCGGCCTGGGCGGGGATGGGCTCGTTTTCCGTGATCCGGAGTGCGCGGCCGGCAAGGAACTCATCGAGTTCGCCATTGCCGGCGCCATTGCCGGCAAGGCCTTCATAGTAGCCGCGGTCCATCATGGCTATGTCGCCTTGCGACATGTCCACGCCCGTGAGGATTTTGACAGCCAGACTGTCGCGAGCGGTTACTTCAGCTGAAACTGGCGGAAGATGCAGCGCGCCGAGCGCCATCATCGGGACCGCCGCCGCGGCGACGGCGCCATAGAAGGCGGCCGGCTTCTGCGTGACCGCTGGCCGCAGTTTCTTTTTCGCCGGAGCGGCGGCGCTTCTCGGCAGGCCAAAGGTTACGCCTGTGGTGATGAGCACGGCGAAGCTGACAACCAGAAGCGACGCCAGGGTCGTAGCCCATCCGATCGCATCAGCCTGGGCAGGGTCGGTGAGGCCGACGACAAGGCCGCTGCGCGCGATGATGTCGCTCCAGTCCTCGATGGTCGGGCTCGTCCAGAACGACCACAGCAGGCAGATCGTGAACATGGTCGAGACGGTGCGGATTACGAGGAAGGTCTGAGGTCCGAGCAGTCCGCCGGCCGCCTGCTTCTT
>CAYZQP010000375.1:750-2748 GCA_964480545.1 uncultured Mesorhizobium sp.
GAGTGTCTGTGCGATCAGGAACACGCCAAGGATCGTCCAGAACAGGATGTCGGTTGGCTTGAAGAGCGCCGTGCCGGAGAGCCAGAACCACTGGTATGCATGCAGCGCCCAGGTGAGGATGAAGACCACAGCCATTGACAGGACGACGCTGGCGAGATGGCGCAGGCCGATCTTCTTGAAGATCATGTAGGATGGGTTGAACACCATCTTCTGCATGAAGTCCTTCCAGTAGATGTTGATGCGCCTCCAGAAGTCGGTGAAGCTGTTGGAGAAATAGAAGCGCGAGTGCGTTTCCGGCAGATTGTAGCCAAACAGCAGCAGCAGGCCCACGATCAGGTGGAACAGGCCGGATATGCGCAGATAGAGCGCAAAATTCGATACGATGTACTGCATGAAGGAGGCGGCATCGACGATCTGGTCGGGCGCGATCACGAGATACACTTGCACCACGCGGTACAGTAGCAGGTGGATCAGGCCGCGGAGAATGTACGAAGCGCCGCGCCGGTAAATCCGCAGCGCGTCCTCATTGTAGTACGTTCGTGTCCACGCTGCCGAATCCACAACGGGGAAGAAAGGAATAACCAGGTTGGGCAGCATGAAGAAGTAGCCGACGCTGGTCCAGAAATCCTTCGGCCCCTTGCCGTTCGAGATATCGTAGAGATACAGCGCAAGACGGAACATGAAGATGGAGGCGATGATGGGCAGTATCGCGGCCATCCAGCCTTCATACATCCAGCCGAGCCGCAGGGCGGCGAGCAGCGCCGTAACTGCCAGCAGGATTGCGACCCTGGCCCACATCGGCGCAGGCAGATGACAGATGCCGATGAGCCCAAGCCCGATGGCGATCAGCGTGATGGCCGCCACCGGGTGTGCGATGCCGAACACGCCGACGATACCGATGAGTGAAAGCAGCACAAAGAACGGCTTTCGCTGCGCCGGGGGAAGATAGTGGTTGATGATGAATCCCGCCACGACGAGAGGCAGGATGAACTCGCAGAAAGCTCGGGTCTCCAGCTTGTATGCTGCGAAGACAAGACAGGTCAGGGCGACAAGTGCGGTGATCGACCAGAATCGAAGCGTCTCGGCGAGGCTTCGGCGGCCCGCGTAAACATCCAGGGCCGCGCCAATGCCCATCAGCGCCGCGCCGCAGCCCAGGCCCAGAAGATGGCGCATGCCGTAATAGGGATAGGCGCTGAAATACTCGGCGCCGACAATGAGAAAGGCGATCGTCGCGCCGGTGACAACCATCCACGTCGACAAGGGCATGCCCGCGACCAATCCGCCGGACAAGAGCGCCGAACGTGCGTCGAGCCTGGAGGTTTTCGTCGTTCTGACTGTACCGGTCATGCGCCCGATTCTCCTCAGTGGTATCTGCGCCGGCCTGCTGGCCTAGCTGCGCTTGGACTTCACCATGGAGGCGATGGTTTCGAGGCTATCGAGATGGTCTACGTCAACTTCGTGCGCAGCTACGCTGACTCCGAAGCGCTCTTCGAGGAAGCTGACGAGCTTGAGACTGGCGAGTGAATCGAGGACGCCATCGGTCACGAGCTTGATGTCGTCGGTCAGGCTTTGAGGGTCCTCGCCGGGGAGAAACTGGGCTGCGACAAAATCGCGGACGATCAGTTTGATTTCATCGTGTTCCACGCCGTCTCTCCTTGCGACAATGCCGGCGGCGGGTAACACATCGTTAACCGAGAAACCGCCTTCCACACCACGCAAAACGGTGTGGTCTGGTTGAGCTTGGTGTCCTGTATGCAGATGCCATTCCAGACGAACTCGCGGCGCCTTTCCTGCTAGACGACGCCTGAGCGTAATCGAGGCAAGGGCATATGCGGCTCGAAGACTTACTTGCATCAAGTGCGGCCAGCACGCCGGGCGCGGTGGCTGCGCTGCAGACCGATGGTCAGGGCATCTCCTACGCCGGGCTGGAGGCTTACGCGTCCCGTATTGCCAGCACACTTGTCGACCTTGGGGTTGGTCAGGGCGATCGGGTTGGCA
>CAYZQP010000376.1:0-2743 GCA_964480545.1 uncultured Mesorhizobium sp.
CGAAGCAGAAGACCCAGAAGATCAACGCCGCGAATATGTAGCCGGTCTCTGCCGTTTGTGGCGTCGCCCAGGAAGCGTCGCCGGAGATCGACTGCTTGACCGCGCCAAGCAGGTCGAACATCGAGATGATCGAGACCAGCGTGGTGTCCTTGAACAGACCGATGAAGTTGTTGACGATGCCGGGGATCACCAGCTTCAGCGCCTGAGGCATGACGATGAAACCCATCTTCTGCCAGTAGCCGAGACCGAGTGAGTCAGCCCCCTCGTATTGTCCCTTCGGAATGGCCTGCAAGCCGCCACGAATGGTCTCCGCCATATAGGCAGCAGAGAACAGCGACACGCCGACCAGCGCCCGCAGAAGCTTGTCGAAGGTCGCGCCGGGCGGCACGAACAGCGGCAGCATGAACGACGCCATGAACAACACCGTCACCAGTGGCACACCACGGATGGTTTCGATGAAGATCACCGAGAGCATCTTGATGATCGGCATCTGCGACCGCCGCCCGAGCGCCAGCATCACACCGAGCGGCAGCGAGGAGACGATGCCAACATAGGAGATGACGAGGGTCACCATCAGGCCGCCCCACAATTGCGTCTCGACATAAGGCAGGCCGAAGCGGCCGCCGAGTAGCATGTAGAAGGCGAAGATCGGGAAGACCACGAAGAACAGCAGCGCGTTGATCCGCTTGAACGGAATCTTCGGCATAGCCAGCGGGATCAGCAAGCCGAGGAAGACGATCCCCGTCAGAATGACACGCCAGCGTTCCTCGATCGGGTAACGGCCGAACATGAAATAGCCAAAGCGGTGCTGGACGAACGGCCAGCAGGCACCTGTCCAGCCTTCAGGGAGCGCGCCGCCCTGGGTGGTGGTCAGACAGGCTGTGCGGTCCGCACCGCTCCAGACTGCGTTGAACAGCAGCCAGTTCAGGATCTGCGGGACGAACCAGACCACCGCGATAATCGCGATGATCGACAGTATGGAATCGCCCGTCGAGGCAAACAGGTTCTTGCGAACCCAGGCAGCGGGACCAACCGCGCTGGACGGTGCCGGCTGCGCCGGGACCAACTCGGTGCGGATGAAGGAGATTTGCTCGGACATGATTATCTCTCCTTCAGAGCCATTTTGGTGTTGAACCAGTTCATGAAGGCCGAGGTGGCAAGGCTGATCGACAGGTAAACGATCATGAAGATCACCACGACCTCAATCGCCTGACCTGTCTGGTTCAGGATCGTGCCACCGACCGAGTAGAGCTCCGGGTAGCCGATCGCCACGCCAAGGGTCGAGTTCTTGGTGAGGTTCAGATACTGGCTGGTCAGCGGCGGGATGATGATGCGCAGCGATTGCGGGATCACCACCAGCCTCAATCCGAGACCACGCCTGACACCAAGCGCGTTGAACGCCTCGGTCTGACCCTTCGGAACACCCAGGATACCGGCGCGTACGATCTCGGCAATGAACGAGGCCGTATAGAAGGACAGCGCCAGCAGCAGCGAGAGGAACTCAGGCTTGATGTTGGCGCCGCCGGTCAGGTTGAAACCGCCCTGGACCGGATAATCGATCGTCGCGCCCATGCCACCCAGGACGTATCCCAGCAGCGGCAGGCCAAGGATCAGCGCAATGCTGGTCGGCAGAACCGGGAAGGACTGGCCCGTCAGCATCTGGCGCGCATAGGCCCTGCGGGCGACATACCAGCTCAGCACGATGCCAAGCACCAGGCCTGCCAACACCAGCCAGCCCGTACCGTTCCACAATATATGGGGCAGATAGATGCCGCGATTGTTCAGATAACCGCCGAGTGGCAGGTGGTAACTTTCGCGCACACCCGGCAGCAAAGCCAGCACGCCCTGGTACCAGAACAGGATAACCAGCAGTGGCGGGATGTTGCGGAAGAACTCGACATAGATGGTCGAGAGCTTGGCGATCAGCCAGTTCTGCGAGAGACGTCCGACACCGACAAGGAAACCGATGATGGTCGCCAGTACAATGCCACAGGCCGCGATCTTCAGCGTGTTCAGGAAGCCGACGATAACGGCCTGAAAATTGTTGGAGTCCGCAGAATAGTCGATCAGCCGGTCTGCAATATCGAAGCCGGCGCGCCCCCTCAGAAATGCCCAGCCTGTGGTAATGTTTGATCGGCGCAGGTTTTCGATTGTGTTGTCAACGATCCACCACACTCCATAAAGAAGCAGCGCGACTACGAGCACCTGAAAGAAGATGCTGCGTGCTTTTGGATCGTACAATAATGAAACTTTCGCGGGTTCATCCGCGTGTATAGCGTCTTGCGTCGCCATAGGGTTCCCCTTCCCATGACAGGATCCGGTCAGCCATTTTTGGCTTGTCCGGCATGAAAAGGCCGGAGGACCCGTATCCTCCGGCCTTCAGTGACTTAGCGGATTGGCATGCCGTACTGCAGGCCGCCCTTGGTCCACAGCGCGTTCACGCCACGCGAAATCTTCAGCGGGCTCTCGGAGCCGACAGTGCGCTCGAAGATTTCACCATAGTTGCCGGTCGCCTTGATGATGTTCACGACCCAGTCGTTGGTGAGGCCGAGATCGGTGCCGATCTTGGTTTCCGCCTCGGTGCCCAGCAGACGCTTGATGTCCGGACCGCCACTGGCAGCCATTTCCTCGACGTTCGCCTTGGTGATGCCGGCTTCCTCGGCATTCAGCAGCGCGTAGTAGGTCCACTTGGCGATGTCGAAGAATTTGTCATCGCCCTGACGAACCGATGGCCCGAGAGGCT
>CAYZQP010000377.1:0-747 GCA_964480545.1 uncultured Mesorhizobium sp.
CGCGAAGGCAATGACGAGTATGATTTCGTGCTGTGCGAAATCGGCGGCACAGTTGGCGACATCGAGGCGATGCCGTTTCTGGAAGCCATCCGCCAGGTTGGCAACGATCTGCCGCGCGGCCAGTGCGTCTATATCCACCTGACGCTGCTGCCCTATATCCCGACCGCCGGCGAGTTGAAGACCAAGCCGACACAGCATTCAGTCAAGGAGCTGCGCGCTGTGGGCATTGCGCCGGACATTCTGCTCTGCCGCGCTGACCGCGATATTCCGAAGGAAGAGCGCAGAAAGCTGTCGCTGTTCTGCAATGTGCGCGAAAGCGCGGTGATCCAGGCGCTGGATGTCGGCCACATCTATGATGTGCCCATGGCCTACCACAAGGAAGGTCTGGATTCGGAAGTGCTGGCGGCCTTCGGCATCGATCCCGCGCCAAAGCCGCGCATGGAGCGCTGGGAGAAGATTTCAAAGCAGATCCACAGCCCCGAGGGCGAAGTTACCATCGCCATCGTCGGTAAATATACCGGCCTGAAGGACGCCTATAAGTCGCTGATGGAAGCGCTGGCGCATGGCGGCATGGCCAACCGGGTGAAGGTGAAGCTCGACTGGATCGAGTCGGAGGTCTTCGAGAAGGAAGACCCGTCGCCCTATCTCGACCGCGTGCACGGCATTCTGGTGCCGGGCGGTTTCGGCGACCGCGGCACCGAGGGCAAGATCATGGCGGCCAAGTTCGCGCGCGAGCGCAAGGTGCCG
>CAYZQP010000377.1:757-2737 GCA_964480545.1 uncultured Mesorhizobium sp.
GATGGCCTGCATCGAGGCGGCCCGTTCGCTGGCCGGCATTGAGGGTGCATCATCGACCGAGTTTGGTGCTGCCAAAGAGCCGGTTGTCGGCCTGATGACTGAATGGCTGAAGGGCAACATGCTGGAGAAGCGCGTGGCGGCCGGTGATCTCGGCGGCACGATGCGGCTTGGCGCCTATGACTCGACGCTGGGTGCGGGTACGAAGATTGCCGCGATCTATGGCGACACGCATATCTCCGAGCGCCACCGCCATCGCTATGAGGTGAACATCGACTACAAGGACCGGCTGGAAGAGGCGGGTCTGGTGTTCTCCGGTCTTTCGCCCGACGGCGTGCTGCCCGAGACGATCGAATATGCCGACCATCCGTGGTTCATCGGTGTGCAGTATCATCCGGAGCTGAAGAGCCGGCCATTCGAGCCGCACCCGCTCTTCGCCAGCTTCATCAATGCGGCTGTGGAGCAATCAAGGCTGGTGTAGCCGCGCGGGCAGGCCAGGCCGTCAAGGATTGACCTCGATCTCCCTGCCGGACGGATCACACACCACGCAGGCGACGCGTTCGGAAAAGACAGCCTTGTCCTGGTGCTCGCATTTGAGCTTGCCCGCAGCGATGGCCGCCTCCCGGGTCGGCCAGCCGCAGGAAAACTCCGACCAGTGGATGCCTTCCTTGTGCATTACGCCGATGCCGACGCTCCAGCCGGCCGGGAAGCACCAGGCGATGCGGGCGCAATCTTCGGGGGCGGCCCCATTCTCTGCGCATTTGGCCCGGGCGCAGTTCAGCGCCTTTTCCGGTGAACTGCCGGTGCAGATGCCTGCACCTTGTTCAGCAGCATAGGCAAAGGCGATGCCGTTGCTGTTTTCCTGCGCGTGGGCCGGTAGCGCGAAGCTGACGATGGCAAGAGCAGGCAAAAGGATATGGCGCAGCATCGGTCGTCTCCGGCAATGTCCGAGGCTAGCACGCGCTCCCGGGCGGGTGAAGCGCGCGCGAATGCAGCTCAGGCTGCGACCAGTTGCGCCTGTCCAGCGTGCAGGAAAAGCCCCTTGTCGAACAGCGAAAGGTCAAGAGGATTGGGCAGGCGTACATCGCCGAACCCGGGCAGGGGCTGGAAGGGTCGTAGCTGCGGTCGATCTGTGAGAGGAAAACCAGAATCACACGGTGCGACCGGGCGAAGGCGCGAAGTGTTGCGACTTGCGCAGCGAGCGGCGGCTTGTGGCGCTGCTGGTCCAGCAGTTGCAGATAGTCGACCACGACAAGCGTGCCAGCCGGCATTGTCGCTACCTGATCGATGATCCGCTCGCAGTCGATCGATGGCGATGTGTCGAGGAAGAACCGGCCCTCCAGCCTGGCGGGGTCGAGGCCGAGCTTGCACATACGGCCCAGCATGTCGGCCTCGGTGTATTCCAGCGTGAAGAATGCGGCCTGCCCGCCCCTGCGAATGGCTTCAGCAGCCAGGAGGATGCCCATCAGGGTCTTGCCCTGGCCCGGCCGGGCGCCGAGCAGCAGCAGGTCTCCGGGAGAGAGCCGGGCGAATGTTGCCGCTGCCTCGTCAGGACGCGCTCTGGCGCTTGCCAGCGCGCTCCAGGTGGCAAAGCCTTCACTGCGGGCCGTCTGGTCCAGGGCTGCATGCAGCGGAAGGTTCTGGCTGCGGGCAATTTCCCTGGCGAGGCGCTTGAGGCGGAAGATCGGTGTTGAAGGTTTCATCGGATGCCTTTCGTCGAGCTGGCTCGCAACCCCTCCTTATGCGCGCTCGAAGGCCGGCTCCTGATGATTGCCCTGCATGATGTCTGCTTCCCGCTGGAGGGAGGAGGCGCGGGCTGCACCGACGGGCAGCCTAGCTGAGTCGCCGGCCCCGTCACAGCACGTTTCACAGGCTCCCGGGCAAACAAAAACCCCGGCATTTCTGCCGGGGTTTTGATGTTCATTTTCAGTGTGCTAGACCGAGTAGTACATGTCGAACTCGCCCGGATGCGGGGTCATTTCG
>CAYZQP010000378.1:0-2702 GCA_964480545.1 uncultured Mesorhizobium sp.
CAGCCGATTGTCGCGCGCTTTGCAGTGAAGCCGACCTCATCGATCCTCACCCCGCGCCAGTCCATCGATCAGGATGGCAACAATGTCGAAGTGGTCACAAAGGGCCGCCACGATCCCTGCGTCGGCATCCGCGCCGTGCCCATTGGTGAGGCGATGGTCGCCTGCGCCATTGCCGATCACTATCTCCGCCACCGCGGACAGACGGGTAGGGGATGAGCGCGCCCAAGAAGGATGCGCCCATCGAAACACTGCTGGCTCAGGCTGGCAGGGCCCACCTCGCCCCGCTTGGATTTGTGCGGCAGGGAAGGTCTCGCACCTGGCTGCTCGACCGTGGTTTCTGGCTGATCATGGTGGAGTTCCAGCCGAGCGCTTATTCGAAGGCCAGCTTCCTCAATGTTGGTGCCTGCTGGCTGTGGACCGACAACGAATTTCTGTCGTTTGACTATGGCAGCAGGGTCGGCAACCTGTTCTTCGAGTACAAGAGCGAAGCCCAGTTTCGGCCCAAGGCGGACGTTCTGGGGCAGGAGGCGGCAAAGACGGCAAGCGACTTGCTGGCGCGCTTTGCCTCGCCATCTGGCGTCGCCTCAAGTATTTGTGAGCGCACCGGCCAAATGTTGACCACCAAAGGTTATCCAGCTTGGGAACTGCTGCACGCGGGCACGGTCTGCGGCCTCACGGGTCAAACGGATCGAGCCGCCAGCTACCTGCGGCTGCTGGTCGATGAAGAGGCAAGCCATGACTGGCAAAAGGCGCTGCGGGCCGAAGCGGCACGACGGCTCGAACTGCTTTCCAACCGCGAAGCCTTCCGCAACCACATCACCGATGTGATCGCGCATCGCAGGGCGCTGAACAAGCTCTCCGTCTGGAATGATCCCCTGGCATCATTCGAATCTTGATGTCCGCTCTTACTGACGCTATATTGCGTCAGAATGAGGGGCAATCCGGAGATGGCGCAATGGCACTGACCCAATATGCAGACGCTGGCTACTTCGCACCCCGCAAGATGGCGGATGCTTTTCGGACAACAAGCGAAGACATTGCCCGTTCTGCGGGACTGGGCAAGGATGCGGTACAGCGTCAGGAGCGCGTCCGATCCGACAAGACCCAGCGGCGGCTGCGTGAGATGGCCGAGATACTCAACAAGGTCGAGCCTCGTTTCGGATCGGCTCTGATGGCCTATGCCTGGTATCGCTCCGAGCCGCTGTCGGGTTTCTCCGGCCACACGGCGATGCAACTGGTGCGCAGCGGCCGGGCCGAGGATGTGCTCGACTATATCGACGCGGTAGACGCCGGCGTTCACGCCTGACCGGCATGCGCTATCGCGGCCAACTGTTCAGGGCGCTCAATCCGCTCTACGCAAAGGAGCCGCTGTCGGGGCGCGGTGCAGAGCTTTATGGCGGCAGGTTCAATGCCAAAGGCGTGCCAGCGCTCTACACCTCGCTCGCCATCACCACAGCGATCCGCGAGGCGAACCAGGTCGGCAGCCTGCAACCAACAACACTGGTTTGCTACGATGCCGACATCGGAACTGTCTTTGACACACGTGACAAGCTCGATTTGGCTGCAGAGGGCATCGATGACGCAACGCTGGCTGACCCAACCTGGCGCGATCAGATGAAGAAATCGGGGCAGTCTCGCACGCAGGCACTCGCGCGCGACCTGATGGCGAAGGGGTTTCATGGGCTGCTTGTCCGCAGCTTCGCACCGGGAACGACAGCGGACGATCTGAATCTTGTACTGTGGCGCTGGAGCGCTACGCTGCCGGCGCGTCTCACTTTGATCGATGACGAAGGGCGGTTGTCACGCTAGCATCTGGAAGCCAATCAGGGAGAGGTAGCCATGATCTTTGACGGCGAGATTTTGCTGGAGCGCCATCAAACGAGTTATGTCCACATAGGGGCAATTGTCCCGGAATTGATCGCTGTGGGAAAAGGCAGATACAAACTGGGATACGAGCCGCTCCCGCCGGCTATCCTGGCGCAAGCCGCAGGAGGTGAAACCATGACCATATCTCTGCCAGCCCCGCTCAAGGCCGCCGTTGACGCTATCAACGCCGCCGATACCGACGCCTTCGTTGCCGCCTTTGCGCCGACTGGTCTGGTCAATGACTGGGGCAGGGTGCTGAACGGCCATGACGGCGTGCGCTCCTGGGCGCAGAGCGATGCCATCGGTGCCGGCGCGCAGATGACGGTGACGGAGGCAACCACCACCGGCGACGTCACGCACATCGTGTTCGACTGGAAAAGCCGCGTCTTCAATGGCCGCAGCCAGGCCTATGTGACAGTGAAGGACGGGCTGATAACCGAGTTCCGGATTCCATCGCATTGAAACAGCACAGCTTGCGCCGAACGACACTGTTCACATCGTCAGCTCTATTCGATAAGGGCTTCACGTGAACAGCAGGTGATGCAAGTGCCTTACGACCAGAAGAAAATCGTTGAAGCCATCCGCGCCTTCGAGCGCGGCGAGATTGTCGTCGTCATGGACGATGACGGCCGCGAGAACGAGGGCGATCTGATCTGCGCTGCCGTGCATTGCACGCCCGACAAGATGGCCTTCATCGTGCGCCACACCTCGGGCATTGTCTGCACACCCATGCCGCGCGCCGAGGCAAAGCGCCTGAACCTTGCGCCGATGGTGGCCGAGAACGACTCGGCCCACACCACCGCCTTCAGCGTCTCCATCGACTTCAAGCACGGCAC
>CAYZQP010000379.1:0-2621 GCA_964480545.1 uncultured Mesorhizobium sp.
ATGCTCTGGGTGGCCGGGTGGGGGAGTGGGCCGGTGCCGCTTCCACGCAAGTGGATCAGACTTTAGACCGCACCGCCACGGTTGTAAGCGCGCTGCTGGAATAGTCCTGCGGCATCCTCCGCCGGCATCGGGCGACCGAAGTAGTACCCCTGGATCTTCTTGCATCCGAGCTTCCGGACAATCGCCAGCTCTTCTTCGTTTTCGACGCCCTCGGCCGTAGTCGACATCTGAAGGCTGTCGGCCATGGCGACGACGGCGCGGATGATGGCGAGACTCTCCGGGTTGCCCGTCGCCGCACCCTGCACAAAGCTGCGATCCACCTTGATGGTCGAAAAGCGCATGCGGCGCAGATAGCCGAGCGAGGAATAGCCGGTCCCGAAATCGTCGAGCGCCACCCCGCAGCCAAGCGCCATCACCTGTTCCAGCGATGCCCGCGCATTGGTCGCATCGCGGACGAAAGTGCTTTCGGTGACCTCTATCTCCAGGCGATGCGGCGACAGGCCACTCACCGAGAGAGCGCCGACAACGCTTGCGGCGAAATTCGCGTCAAGCAGCTGCTCGCCGGAAACGTTTACCGCGACCTTGATATGGCTGGGCCATTTGACGGCTTCACCGCAGGCTTCGCGCAGCACCCATTCGCCAATGGGAATGATCAGCCGGGTATCTTCGGCCAAAGGAATGAATTTGGCCGGGCTGACGGAACCGTGCTCAGAACTGGTCCACCGCAGCAGCGCCTCGAAACTGACGATGGCTTCGCTGTCGCCGTCAACCACCGGCTGGTAGTGTAGCGTGAACTCATTGCGTTCCAGCGCACGGCGGAGGGAAAACTCAAGCCGGCGGCGCTCTTCGGCGTGGGCGTGGAGCGCAGGCTCATAGGTGCAGTGGGTGCCGCCGCCTTCATCCTTGGACCGGTAGAGGGCAAGGTCAGCATTGCGCATCAGCGTCTCTACCGTCGCGCCATCGCGCGGACCGATGGCCGAGCCGATGCTGGCGCCGACATAAAGCGTGTGATGGTCAACCTCATACGGCTGCGACAACCGCTCGATCACCCTGCTGGCAACGGCGTTTACATGATCGAAATCGGTCGCATCGCGCACGACAATCGCGAATTCATCACCGCCGAGACGGCCACAAAGCTCGTTCTCCGTCATCTGCTCGCGCAGCCTTTCGGACACGCGGGCAAGCAACTGGTCCCCGACGAGGTGGCCGAGCGTGTCGTTGACCGCCTTGAACCGGTCAAGGTCGATCATCATGAACACGCAGCGCGTGCGCCACTGTTCGCCATAACGCAGCGCATCGCCCAGCGCCTCGGTCAGCATCATGCGGTTGGGCAGGCCCGTAAGCGCGTCATAGCGTGCCATATGGGCAATCTTATCCGAGCTTTCGCGCTGTTCGGTCACATCCGAGCCGACTCCGCGGAACCCGTTGAAAATACCGTTGTCGTCAAGCTTCGGAGTGCCGGAAAGCTCCCACCAGCGCAGTTCGCCTTTGATCATCACGCGCACCAGCAGGTTCGAAAAGCTCTCACGCCGCTTCAGCCGCTCGGCAAGGTCATGCAGGCTCGACGGGAACTGCCCCGTCTCCCACGCCGGCCCCGCGATGAGCTGGATGATGGGCCGGCCGTCGATATCCTCGGGATCCATTCCAAGGGCAAAGGCAAAGCGCGGGCTGACCGAACGCACCCGGCGAGAGGGATCGATCTGCCACAGCCAGTCCGCCTCACCCTCTTCGAATTCACGCAGCAACAGAGAGACGACTTCCGCCTTCTCCGCCAGGCCCGCCTCCGCGACGCGAGCGACCAGGTAGTTGCGGGCCGCCTGAATCGCGCCGATCGTTACAACCACTCCGTAGGCCACAGTCAGCGCCGCCATGCCGAACTCACCCTTGAGGATGAAGTTCACCACCATCGCCCCGCCGACCATGCCAGTGAACATCAGCGTGCTGAGCGGCACCGCAGGCAGCACAATCGCGGTTACGGTGATGAGCAGGGAGATGATTGCCCACAGTTCCAACCGCATCACGTTGTCACCGAAGAATCCGAACAACCCGATAGGCACCATCCAGACCATCGCCACCAGCATGGAGCTCTTGATCTGACGGGTGATCTCTTCGCGCGAAACACGGCGGCGATCGGCATCAACAAGCGTGCGGTCAAAACGTACCGCATGGCCCAGCGTGCCGGCCAGCAAGCCAAGCCACGCCAGTAGCGCGGCCCCGTGAATCGTATCGAGGAACAGAAATACCGTGCACAGTGCAGCAGCGGCCTGTGCGGCAAGCCTGGCCGTCGTATTGCGGGCAAGGCTCGCAAATTGCAGACCCCGCAGGCGCGGCCAGTCGCCATCCACCGGATCAACGATGCCAAGAACCGCCGGGATCGGTAGGTCCTTGGGCAATGACTGCGCGAGTTGATCTGCCTGCTTCACACACCGCCAACTAGCGGGTATTTCTTAGTTTCGCGTAAATCGCGCAAAAATACGACGCGCGAATGCCGTGGATTATTCGACCGTCACGCTCTTGGCCAGGTTGCGCGGCTGATCGACGTCCGTGCCTTTGACACAGGCGACATGATAGGCGAGCAACTGCACCGGAACCGCATAGACGAGCGGCGCAATCAGCGGGTG
>CAYZQP010000380.1:0-349 GCA_964480545.1 uncultured Mesorhizobium sp.
GTGAAGCCGAGCGCCGCTGCTGCCCAGCCGGAATAGGAGTTCAGCATCGAGACGACGACCGGCATATCAGCGCCGCCGATCGGCACGATGAGCAGCACGCCGAGCACCAGCGAGACCAGCACGATCAGCCAGAAGATGAAGGTCGACTGCGTGGTGACCAGCAGGATGATGAGCAGCAGCAGCGCCGCGCCCAGCGCGATGTTGATCAAATGGCGCGCCGGCAGCAGGATCGGCTTGCCCGACATGCGGCCATCGAGCTTGAGGAAGGCAATGACCGAGCCGGTGAAGGTGATCGCGCCAATTGCGACGCCCAGCGCCATATCCACGGCCAGGCGCTGGTGGAAATGGC
>CAYZQP010000380.1:359-2603 GCA_964480545.1 uncultured Mesorhizobium sp.
GAGGTGGGCACGCCCGTGCAGCGCAACCCGTCCGCCACCCGCGCGCCCAGCGCCATTTCCACCAGCGCCTGGCCGTGGATATGGCCGATCTGGCCGATGCCGAAGCTTTCGGGCGCATACATTGCGGCAGCGGCGACCATCACGGCGGCGAGACCAACCAGCGAGTGAAAGGCAGCCACGAGCTGCGGCATCGATGTCATCGCGATACGGCGCGCCAGTACGGCACCTACGCCACCGCCAATTGCAAGGCCGAGAATGATCAGCAGGAGGCCGCCAAAGCTCGGCTTGGTCAGGAGAAGCGTGGTGACGATGGCGATACCCATACCGATCATGCCGTAGGTATTGCCCTGCCGGCTGGTTGTCGGATGTGACAGCCCGCGCAGCGCCAGGATGAACAGAATGCCCGACACCAGATAGAGAAATGATGCGAAATTGGCGCTCATGGTTCTGTTACTCCCTCAGTTCAGCCGCGCGCCGGCAAATGCCGGGTAGGCCGCACGCAACAGTTGAATCTGTTCTTTTTCCTGGACCCGCACGAGATACCATCGGCCACCGTCCATCAAAGCGACGGTTCGGGATCTCTCGCTCACCAGCCTGCCCGCTACCCGCATCCTTACGGTATAGGGAATGATCACATACGGCTTGCCGTCGCGCATTTTGCGCACCCGGGCCCGGTCCATGTGCATCGCAGCGTGCTCGACAGATATGACGCCACGCGTACCACGCAGCAGCTTCCCCATCTCGCGTCTGACGCGCCATTGCGAGACGCCATGCTTGCGGGCAATCTCGGCCCTGAGCTTTGGCGGCGTGTAGCCGTACAGGCCAACGAAATCACCAGCCTTCATGAGGCGGTCATAGCGGGTAACGGTGCTGCGAAGCGACGCTTCCTGGGCCGGAGAAAGTCCATCCAGCGCATGCGCCGGGGCCATCCAGGCCATCAGTATCAGCATCAGCACCAGCAGGAGAACACGAGTCCCCTGCCGCGCGACAGCTGACACGGCGCTTCCCCCTGAAATCAGTGGTGTGGCCCCCGCCAGCATCCGCTACTTTTCCTTCTTCTTGTACATTGCCAGCATGCGCTGGGTGACAAGGAAGCCGCCGAAGATGTTCACCGAAGCGAGCACCAGTGCGATGAAACCGAACCCGGTGGCAGCACCCGAGGCCGAGATGCCGACAGCGAGCAGCGCGCCAACCACGATGACCGACGAGATCGCGTTGGTCACGGCCATGAGCGGGGTGTGGAGCGCCGGCGTGACCGACCAGACCACGTAGTAGCCGACGAAAATTGCCAGCACGAAGATGGCAAAGCGGAACACGAACGGATCAATCACGCCGCCCGAGGCAGCATGCGCCGCATCACCGACAGCCTGCGCAGTTTCGGGTCTGGTGATCAGTTCCTGAACCGCGCCCCGCGCCTGGTCGAGTTGCTCAAGAAGTTGCTGGAGCTGGGTCTTGTCCATCACGCCTTCCCCTTCTTTGCGGCCGGCTTCTTCGCCGGCTTTTGGGCCGGCTTTTGCATTGACGGCTCGCCGATTGCAGCGGCAGCCAGCCGCCGGGCAGATGCCTCTATCTTCGGCTCGCCGACAGAGGCAGCCGCGACACGACGGGCGACGGTCTCGTCAGCTGGCTCGACATGCCTGGCCGGACCTTTGGCTGCCGGCTTGCCTGCGCCCTTCTTCTCCACCGTCTTTGGTGTGATTGTCGAAGGTTCGACATGCTTGGCCGGGCCATCAGCCTTGGCGAAATTCGGGTGCACGATTCTGCCGCCGTCGGTCAGCATGGTTGCTTTCACCAGCTCGTCGTCGCGGTTGATCTTCAGCGACCTGGCTTCCTTGTCGACCATGGTCTCGAGGAAAGCGAAGAGGTTCTTGGCGTAGAGCAGCGAGGCCGATGCGGCGACACGGCCGGGCACGTTCAGGTGGCCGACAATCTTCACGTTGTTTGGCGTGGTGACGATCTTGCCGGCCTGCGCGCCTTCGACATTGCCGCCGCGCTCGACCGCGAGGTCGACCAGCACGGAGCCGGGCTTCATCGAGGCGACCATGGCTGCCGACACCAGTTTCGGCGCAGGGCGGCCGGGGATCAGCGCCGTGGTGATGACGATGTCCTGCTTGGCGATGTGGTCGGCGGTAAGCGCTGCCTGCTTCGCCTGATATTCTTTGGACATTTCCTTGGCGTAGCCGCCGGCGGTTTCGGCCTGCTTGAACTCGTCGTCCTCGACGGCAATGAACTTTGCGCCGAGCG
>CAYZQP010000381.1:0-2596 GCA_964480545.1 uncultured Mesorhizobium sp.
AGCGGCGGTGGGCACAATGCGCTTCGATCTCAAGCTTGTGCTGACCCTGACGCTGCCACATCAGGTCGCGGCCCGAGCATCGGGAAAAACACGATGGCGGCGAGCAGAATGGCAGCAGCGAGACCGGACAGCCAGGCACGGCGCATCGGCATGGGTTTGATGCCGGCATCTGCGGAAAGGCCTTTGATGAGATCGTCGGTCTTCATGACTGGCCGAACCTCTGCTTGATAGCCTTCAGGCCGCGATGCAGTGCGACGCGCACAGCACCCTCATTCAGGCCAAGTTTCGCTGCGGTTTCGGGTATCGAATTGCCGTCCACCGAAATCGACTGCACGACATTCCGCTGCCCCGCAGGCAGCGTCTCCAGAATGCGGCCAAGATCGCGCTCCGAAACCTGCTCCTCTTCGACCGGCGCGGCGATTGTCTCCGCAAACTCGTTGACGTCGAGCTCGATGCGGCGGCCCTTACGCCGCCAGGCGTCAATCAGCTTGTAGCGGGCAATCGTGTAGAGCCAGGGCAGCACCGGCGCATCGGTGCGCCAGGTATGGCGTTTGGTGTGAAGGGCAAGCAGCGTTTCCTGCACCACATCCTCGACATCGGTTGCGCCAGCGCCCGCGCGCTTGCGCACCACGCTGCGGATCAACATGGCGGCATGGGTGAGGAACCTGGCATAGGCCTTTTCGTCACCGCCAAGGGCAGCGCGCAAAAGGTCAGCCAGTTCTGCGTCGCTCTGCACGCGAGCCATTTCCTGATTTCGCAAGACGTGCAGGCTTTGTTACGTGGGGATGTTCGTTTCGCCAAGAGGTGATCAGCCAAGGCTGGGGCTCACCACATGCGCCAGGCCGGCTGCGCAAAGGCACCAGAAACGCCATCCCCGGTCAGTGCCGACAGTGCCAGTGACTGGTCGAGATGCTCGGCCCGCCAGGCCAGCAGGCGCTCGGCCATCTCCAGTCTGATACCTGCAGAGGCCGGATCATCTGCCAGATTACGCAGCTCGCCCGGATCATTCGCCAGATCAAACAGCAGCGGCGGCAGCCCGCCGGCGCAGTACACATATTTCCACGCCTCTGTGCGCACTATGGCGATGTTGCACTGTTGGGCCTTGAGGCCGAGCGGCTGATTGTCGAACCCGTATTCGACAGCGCGATAGTCGAATTCCCAATGTGCCGCATCGCGCCACTTCCTGGGCGTCTCGCCGCGCACAAATGGTGCCAACGAATGCCCATCCAGATGCGGCGGGGCCTCACCGCCCATCAGTTCGATCAGCGTTGGCGCGATATCCACCGCCTCGGTGAACACCTCGTGCCGGCCAGCAGCCTTCTGCCCCGGCGCGCGGATAACCAGCGGCAGATGGTAAGAGCCGTCATAGAACCCGCCTTTGCCCAGCATGTGGTGGTCGCCCATCATCTCCGCATGGTCAGACGTCAGTATGATCACCGTATCGTCCCAGGCGCCCGCAGCTTTGATCGCCTCCCACACGCGCCCAAGCTGATGATCGACCTCCGAGATCATGCCCCAATAGATGGCCCTGATCTGGCGCAGATTACCTTCCGGCAAATCTTTCACCATGCCGCTATGGCCCGGCAGGAAATGATCGGTCGGCAGCTGGTTTAATCCCCAAGCCATCAGCGGGTGCACGTCCGCTTCCTGCTGCACACTCGCGTGCCGCCGGAATCCTGGCCCATCGGCCGGGTCGTACATGGTGTTGAATGGCTCCGGCACGATGAAAGGCGGGTGCGGGCTGAGATAGGAGATATGGGCAAACCAAGGCTCCTCGCGCTCGCCCAGCCAGCGCGTGAACTCGCCGGTGAGAAATGCCGCGGGCGTCTGGTCTTTCGCGTAGAGCGGCGGCGCTGTCGTCACTTTACCCACCTCGCCATTCGCTGGCATGTGGATATCCGGATAGCCAAGCCCCCTGGTGTCCACCCCCTGCAGCTTCAGCCAGGAAATCCACTGCTTCTGATGTTCCGGCAAACCCTGCCGCACGGTGAAGCCGGGCAGCACACCCTCATATGTCCGAAGGAACGGGTCGCCATCCTGCAGGAACCGCGGATCAGGCGACACGTCCGTGTAACCGAACAGCGTGGGGTCATAGCCGAGCGCCCGCGCCCACAGAGCGATATTTCCATGTCGCGCATCCATCGGCGAACCATTGCGGCAGACCCGGTTCGTCATCTGGTAGAGCCCGGTATAGATGCAGGCTCGCGCCGGCGAACAGGGCGCTGCCCCGGCATAGTGACGCGTGAACAGCACGCCATCCGCCGCCAGCGCATCGGTGTTGGGCGTCTTCACCACCGGGTGCCCGGCGGCAGACAGGCTGTCCCCGCGCCACTGGTCGCAGGTGATGAGCAGAACGTTCGGGCGGGTCATGTGCTTCTCTGAAGGGATGAGGATGCCAGAACCCATGTTTTCGCCGTCAACGCAAGTCAGTATGTCAAGTCGTATATGTTCAGTATATATGAACACTGCATAGACATTGTGGCGTCTTTCATAAACAATCAAAAGCGCCGACATTCACTCCACGCAATGAACTTCCCACGCAATGAACTTCAAACGGGAGTGACTGACATGCTGAACCAGATCAAGGGCCTCCACC
>CAYZQP010000382.1:0-1243 GCA_964480545.1 uncultured Mesorhizobium sp.
CGCGCCTGGCGCGGGTTCATGTACTCGCGCACCACATCAATGGTGCCGCCCTTGCCGGCAGCGTCGCGGCCCTCAAACAGGATCATCACGCGCTCGCCTGATTTCTGCAGCCAGACCTGCAACTTCACCAGTTCGATCTGCAGCGCCTCGAGCGCCTCGTCATAGTCGCTGCGCTTCATCTTGTCGTCATAGGGGTAACCGCCTGACGTCAGTGAGGCGTCCTTGACCCAGGCTGGCAGCTCGGGGTTGCTGATGTCGAACTGGCGCTTCACCCCGCCGATGGTGATGTCAATCGCGTCCGCGCTGACGCCCTCGGCCTTCAGTTCGGCTGTCGTGATTGTCCCGGCTTTGGCAGCTTTCCCGGCCTTCGCGGGCTCTGCCTTCTTCTGCTTTCTGGATTTGGCCATGACATGCCCCTGTTACATCCGGCGGCCATCTATCCCGAGATTGCGGGAAAAGAAAATCCCGCTGTTAGATCAAGGATAATGGCGTGCTAGATGTGGAGCATGAAGAACCCGATCAACACCGCCCTGGAGCGGCTCGGACTCGGCGCACCGGAGCCGGTGTTGCGGCCGGAGCCTGTTTCGACGCCAGCGGGGAGCGGCGAACTCAGCGCGCTGGACCTGGCAGCGGCACTTGACGACCCGATCATCCTGATCGACCGCAATGCCAATGTCGCCTACGCAAACTCCGCTGCGACACGGGCTTTTGGTGCGTTCAATCCGGGGGGCTCGCTGTTCCTGAAATTTCGCACGCCGGAAATCCGCCAGTTGGTCGAGGCCGCGCGGCAGTCGCGGCAGCAGGCGAATGGGGATTATGCCGAACGCGTGCCGCTGGAGCGAGCGTTCAAGGTCGTGGTCTCACACCTTGGCGGACTTGAGGACTTGCTGGTACTGGCGTTCAAGGACCAGAGCGAGACGCGGCGTATCGACCGCATGCGTGCCGACTTCATCGCCAATGCCAGCCATGAATTGCGAACGCCGCTGGCCTCCGTCGCTGGCTTTATCGAGACGCTGCGCGGCCCGGCGCGCGACGACGCCAGGGCGCGCGACCAGTTCCTCGACATCATGCAAACGCAGACAAAGCGGATGGCGCGGCTGATTGATGATCTGCTCTCGCTGTCGCGGCTGGAGATGAAACCGCGCGTTGATGCCAGTTCCTTCGTCGATCTCGGCGATCTCCTGAACAAGGTCGCGGCCGGACTGGCGCCTGTTGCCGTGCTCAGAAGATTTCATCGTGGCTG
>CAYZQP010000382.1:1253-2553 GCA_964480545.1 uncultured Mesorhizobium sp.
CCCGCGCCTGGCGCCGCAGGCGCAGGAGAACAAGGTGGAGATCGTCGGGCTTCACGAGGGCGATGCATGGCTTGTTCCGGGCGACCGGGACGAACTTACCCAGGTTTTCGAGAACCTCGTCGAGAACGGGGTGAAGTATGGCCGGGCCGGCGGGCGGGTCGAGCTTGCGCTGGATCGCGACGCGCATGAAATCCGCGCCAGTGTTCGCGATTTCGGTGAAGGCATTCCGGAGGATCACATCCCGCGCGTGACCGAGCGCTTTTACCGGGTCGACGCCGACACCAGCCGCACCCAGAAGGGCACCGGGCTTGGCCTCGCCATCGTGAAGCATATCCTCACGCGCCATGGCGGCAGGCTATCGATCCGCTCGGTGGTCGGCGAGGGCTCTACCTTCACGGTTCATTTGCCGGCAAAACCTGCGTAAGAACGTCTGTGCAGGATTCTTCAATCTGTCACAGAAGAAATGTAAGGTGATTCAACGAGGTCGTGCAAATCTGAATTGCGCGGCCACAGGGCAGGAAACATGAACACGCTGCACATCGTCACCTCCTATGACGAGGACCTGAGCTTTCTCGCCAACAAGCTGGCGGAGATGGGTGGTCATGCGGAACGCATGGTCGAACAGGCAGTGGCGGCGCTGGTTGCAGGCGATGCGGTGCAGGCGCGCCGGGTTATCCCTGAAGATGCCGTTCTCGACGCTGCCCAGCGTGAGATTGACGACAAGGCCATCGTGATCATCGGCAAGCGCCAGCCCATGGCGGGCGACCTGCGCGAGATCATTGGCTCGATCCGCATTGCCGCCGACCTTGAGCGCGTCGGCGACCTGGGCAAGAACGTCGCCAAGCGTGTCGTTGCGATTGGCGATGCGGCGCAGCCGGTGCGCCTGTCGCGCGGCATCACGGCGCTGTCTGACCTGACGCTGGTGCAGTTGAAGAACGTACTCGACGCGTATGCCTCGCGCTCGGTCGAAGGGCTCGCCTCACTGCGCGACCGCGATGACGAGATCGATGCGATGTACACCTCGCTGTTTCGCGAATTGCTGACCTACATGATGGAAGACCCGCGCAACATCGCGCCATGCACCCATCTGTTGTTCTGTGCAAAGAACATCGAGCGCATCGGCGACCACGCCACCAACATCGCCGAGACGGTGTATTACATCGTCACCGGCGAGCAGATGCCGATCGAGCGGCAGAAGAAGGACACCAGCCACGAAGTGGCGGGGTAGGATAGCTCGGGATTCCCCTCCCCTCTGGGGAGAGGTGGCTCGCGAAGCGAGACGGTGAGGGGAAGCCTCACC
>CAYZQP010000383.1:0-1372 GCA_964480545.1 uncultured Mesorhizobium sp.
ACCCGAAATTCGTGATGCTCGATGAGCCGACCTCGGCGCTCGACATGAGCGTGCAGGCGCAGGTGGTGGACCTGTTGCGCGGGCTGCAGCAGAAGCACAACCTCGCCTACCTGTTCATCAGCCACGACCTGAAAGTGGTTCGTGCACTGGCGAACTATGTCGTGGTGATGCGCAACGGCAAGGTGGTGGAACAGGGGCCGGCAATCGAGATTTTCGAGCGCCCGCAGACCGAATACACGAAGGCGCTGATTTCTGCGGCCTTCAAGATCGAGACGACAAAGGCAGAGGCCGTCGCCCAGTAGAACCCGGTTTCGGCGTCATTCCGGGGCCGCGTAGCGGAACCCGGAATCCAGTTGCGGTGGACGCACTCGCTGATGCGCCCGTTATCTTTCCATCGTCAAGCTGAGTGCAATCGCAGAGTTCATAACTCTGGATTCCGGGTTCCGCTGCGCGGCCCCGGAATGACGACAACCAGACCTCAATAATAATCGCGGCGCGGACGGCGGCGCTCGTAGCGCGGCTCCTCGTAGCGGCTGTAGCCGCGATCAGCATAGCCATCAGGGCAACGGTCGACATAGGTGCGGCCGCGACGGTCGCGATACTCGCAATAGCCCTGGCGTTCCCTGGATGAGCCAATGAGTGCACCGGCAGCAGCGCCGACTGCGCCACCAATCAGCGCGCCACGGCCTTCGTCGCCCGGACGTGATACAGCGGCACCAATGAGCGCACCGGAACCCGCACCAATCGCTGCGCCCTGCTCGGTCGGCGTGCAGGCGGCGATGGGCAGCAGCATGGCCAACCCGATCAATATCTTCTTCATCTAGCCTCTCCTTGCCGGTCACAATATGTGGTGACCGAATCAAATGATGATAGTCCCTTGCCCGGGCGGTTGCTCCATCCTTGGGGCCGTTTTATGACATGGCATGACCAAAGGCCGCGTTCTCCTTGATATTTCAGGCATGAATTCCCGCCGCTGGCACGAATTGCTGGCCGAGGGGCGTGATGTCGTGCTGGAGCCGGACGGACCGGAAGATCCGTCTATCCATTATGCTATCGTGTGGCGGCAGAGACCGAACCTGCTCACGCGCCTGCCCAACCTCAAGGCGATCTTCTCGGCTGGTGCCGGCGTTGATCACATTCTGGCGGACAGGACGCTGCCTGATGCCCCGATTGTGCGGGTGATCGACCCCAACCTGACCCAGCACATGGTCGAGTACATTTGCTGGCGCGTGCTGGATCATCACCGGCAGGGCGCAACCTATCGCTCGCAGCAGGTGCGCAAGGTCTGGCACGAGCCTCCGCAGCGCACGGCTTCCGACATTTCAGTGGGCCTGATGGGGCTGGGTTCACTCGGCGGCGCGGCGCCCCAACC
>CAYZQP010000383.1:1382-2547 GCA_964480545.1 uncultured Mesorhizobium sp.
AAGGCACTGCGCTCGCTCGGCTTCCATGTGAATGGCTGGAGCCGCTCGCCGCGTCAGGTCGAGGGTATCAACGCATGGTCGGGCGAGAGCGGGCTGGTCAGCTTCCTCAATGCCACCGACATTCTGGTTGTGCTGCTGCCGCTAACGCCCGACACGACGGGCATCATCAATCACGACATTCTGCGCGAGCTGCGCAGGGCAAACGGGCTGGGTGGCGCTGTGCTGATCAATGCCGGACGGGGCAAGCTGCAGAAAGACGCCGACATTTTGCGCGCGCTGGACGATGGGACGCTGAAAGAAGCCAGCCTCGACGTGTTCGAGGTCGAGCCGCTGCCGAAGACCAGTCCGCTCTGGTCACATCCGAAGGTGTTTGTCACGCCACATGCTGCGGCGACATCCGACCCGAGCCATCTGGTTGGGCCAATGCTGAAGCAGATGGACGCGCATGACGCGGGCGAACCGCTGGTCAATGTGGTGGATCGCAAGGCGGGGTATTGAGGGAACAGCAGGTTGAGATAAGCAGCTATTACCAACAAGCATGGTAGTTCAGGCTCATGACCAGGCTCGAAAAAATTGAGGAAACGGTAGCGGCCTTGTCCGACGATGAGTTGAAACGTTTCGCCGCGTGGTTCGATGAATTGCGCTGGAACGCTGGGATCGTCAGTTCGAGGCAGATGTTGCCGCTGGCAAACTGGATAAACTGGCTGAAGAAGCCCTGGCTGATCTTGATGCCGGGCGCACGCGCCCATTGTAGTTGGCACACCGGACAAGCGCGGGCTTCTGGGACAGATATGATCGCCTCGCGCTGGAGATTCTTCGTCTGGCCGACAGAATTTCCAACTCCTCCTCGCCAACCCGCAACACCCTTCGCTACACTTCAAGCGAGTTGGCCGGTTCTGGTCCGCCAGAGTAGGTATCAATTATCGCGCGGTGTGCGTCCGCCGTGACGATGACTACGTCTGGTTCTGGATCGGCAGCCATGATGAGTACGAGCAGTTGATCGCCTGATTTGGCTGGCTACGGCCTTCTGTAGCTGGTGGGCTGGCCGTAGAGGTAGCCGATGCGCGAAATGGCGTCGGCGAGCGGCTCGTAGGACACCATCATCGTGTGGCCGTTGGCGTGGATCATGTTGCGCTCGTCGGTCATGATCGCGACATGGCCCTTC
>CAYZQP010000384.1:0-2547 GCA_964480545.1 uncultured Mesorhizobium sp.
CGTCGTCATGCAGGCGAGGCAGGACGACGTGTCCGTCTGGTGTGAACTACATGCATCTGGTCGACCATGCCCGCGCGCATATCGAGCAGACCTACAAGCGCCCGCTCGTGAACCGGCTGACACGGCAGGTGCTGGCGATGGTTCTGCCCTACCCCCGCCGCTTTCGCGCAGCGCTGGTGCTGGCGAAATTCGGGCGGCCCTTCGCCGGGCTATTCGAGAAAGTGCCGGCTTTGCAGCCGCTTGGCGCAATGCTGAAGCTTGCGCCCGCCAGCATCCCCTCCCCATCGCCGACTGCCCAGCCCTCCACATATGTCGCGCAAGGCAAGCAACGCGGCAGGGTGGCCATTCTCACCGGCTGTGCGCAACCCGTGCTCGACCCGGGCATCAACGAGGCAACGATCACGCTGCTTACCCGGATTGGAGTCGAGGTGGTCGTGCCCAAAGGCGAAGGCTGCTGCGGCGCGCTGGTGCACCATATGGGCCGCGAGCATGCTGCGCTGAACGACGCCCGCCGCAATGTCGATGCGTGGACCCGCGAGATGGAGGCGGACGGGCCAGAGGGGCCTGGAATCGACGCCATCATCATCACGGCATCCGGCTGCGGCACCACGATCAAGGATTACGGCTACATGCTGCGGCTCGACCCGGCCTATGCGGACAAGGCCGCCCGGGTGTCAGCACTGGCCAAGGACATCACCGAATATCTCGGCACGCTTGACCTGCCCGAACCCGTTGTGAAGCCGGAACTCACCGTCGCCTACCACTCGGCCTGTTCGATGCAGCACGGCCAGAAAATCAAGACGCTGCCGAAGGAGCTGCTTCAACGCGCCGGCTTCACCGTGAAGGAGCCGCGCGAGGGACATCTCTGCTGCGGTTCCGCCGGCACCTACAACATCATGCAGCCGGAGATTTCGGCGCAGTTGCGCGACCGCAAGGTGGCCAACATCAAGGCCACCCATGCTGACATTATCGCCACCGGCAATATCGGCTGCATGACGCAAATATCGGACCGCGCGGGCGTGCCGATCACCCATACGGTGGAACTGCTGAACTGGGCGTATGGCGGCGACAAGCCGAGGGCGATTGGTGATTGAGCGCGGCATGAGCCCACTGGAAACCGGAGAATTCTTATGCGGCTTGCAAGCGGAACCTTGGTCGCTCTGGTTCTGATCACCGGCTCGACTGGCGTGGCAGGCGCAGAGCCGGGAAAATCATATCACTGCTCTGTTACCAACTATATGCACCCGGCCATGCGGGCGAACGAGCAGGACTTTATCACCGCGAACACGGAGAAAGTTTTCGAAATCGAGGACAAGGGAGATCTCTTTGTCGTAACGGTCAAATCCGCGACTTTTGACAATGAGACCAAGGTCTACAGGGTGACGTCAACCAAGGCTCTCCAGGTCAATGCCGAGGCCGAGAGCAGGAACGGAATGGATGTGATGACAATCAGCGCTGACCCCAAAGACCCGGTCTTCAACGCCTCGATTGTGAATCCGACGCCGGCTTACGTCTATGGCTGGACCCTCAAATGCGCCTCGAAAGAGGCTCCCCTTCCATAGGACGGGATATGCGTTCGAATGCAACGCATGGCCCGGGTGGTGATTGATGCGAGATCCGACAGAGCTGGTGAAACTGCTGGAGCGCGAGCCGCAGGACACCCGCTCGGACCGATACGGCGAGTTTATGGACGAGGTCGCTGCGGAGCTGTCAAATTCCGCCTACCTGCTACAGGTTATCCGCGCCGCGATTGACGGATTCCACGAGGACACCACCGCCGTGATGGACCTGGTTTCCTTCCTCTCCGAGGATGACCTCGCCCAGCTTGTGCGCCTCGTCGAGCGCGGTGCAGTCGATGATGGCTTGCGTAGTCACGTCATGCTGCAGGCACCAGCGCTTTTCCCGGCAACGGAGATAGACGCCGAGCTCGACTTCGCAGACCGGGAGCCTGGCGGGCAACCCTATCAAGGCAAATCCTGGCACCTTGTGTTCGAGGAGGGGGCGCGGCCCTCGATTGATTTCGAAACCCAGAGGCGTCACCCCACCTGGCACCTGCCGCCCGAGGGCGACACGGTCGCCTTTGGCGGACCGGGCAGCGGGCCGTGCCCTGCCTGCGGCGCGCAACTGACGCATCTGCTGACGTTCGAGAACTTCCCTCCGGGTCTGCCGGCGCGCGGTCGTGTCAGGTTTGAGACCTGTCCGGACGCGCTGGAAGCAATGTGGTTCAAGCATGATGCCGATGGCAATCCGACTCCAACCAGCGAACCGCACAGGTGCTATGGTGGCGAAGGTGAGTATGCCAGCATACTTGCCTCCACTACGGCGCGTCTTGCCCTCACTCCGCCACGCTGGACACGTCAGAACTGGGGCTTCTCCAACAGCCGCCAGAACCTGACCAAACTCGGCGGGTTACCCAGCTGGGTGCAGGATCCGGACTATCCGCTGGTGCCCGGCACGGATCGTCCAATGGAGTTTCTGATGCAGATCGACAGCTTCTTTCCGGCGGCCAGGGAAGGCAGTGAAATCATGTGGGGCAGCGGCGGCGTG
>CAYZQP010000385.1:0-2540 GCA_964480545.1 uncultured Mesorhizobium sp.
ACCATTCACCATTCACCATTCACCATTCACCATTCACCATTCACCATTCACCATTTTCTCATCTCAACTTCCCCCGCGCCACCGGCATCACCTCAACCACATCGTCGCCTGAAATCAGCACGACCTCGTCGAACAGGTTGATGACCGGGCAGATGTGGTCCGGCAGCACGCGCACGCGGTCGCCGACTTTCAGCGGGCTGTCGGCGGGGAGTTCGAGTTTGCCGTGCTCTTCCGATAGACCGACGACTCGGGCGCGGGAGTCTTCGATCAGCTCGCCATGGTCAGGAAGACCAAGCGTGTCCGAGGTCAGCGATTTTGAGCCGGCATCGAGAATCGCGCGGGTGGCGGTCGGGCGGCTAACCACCGTTGCCAGCACGGTCGCGGCGCAGTCGGCCAAGGTCGCCGCACCTTTGTCGATCTGGTAGCGATCCATGTAGATGTAGGTGCCCGGCCGATATTCGGTGATGATCGAATTGTCGGCCTTGCGCCACATGTCCGGCGTGCCGCCCGAAGTGATCGTCTCGCAGGGCAGGGCGTTGGAGGCCAGCAGGTCGCGGCAGTCGCGCAGCCAGGTTTCCGCCTTGTCCGGCTCGCCGACTGGCGGAAAGGTCATCAATCCGCCGAAGCGCAGACCGGGTGCAGCGGCGATCTGCTTCGCCAGTTCAAGCGCCTGTTCTTTCGTCTGTACGCCAACGCGCCCGCCGCCGGTGTCGCATTCGATCAGGACCTTCAGGGGCTTTTGCGGGTCGGCAAAGGTGCTGGCGTAGCCTTCAATCGTGGTCGCGCTGTCGGCGGTGACCGACAGCGTGATACGTTCATGCAGTGCCTTCAGCCGCGCCAGCTTTGAGGAGCCCAGGATGTTGTAGGGCAGGAAGATGTCGGTCAGCCCGGCATCAGCCATCACCTCGGCCTCGCCGATCTTCTGGCAGGTGATACCGACTGCGCCCGCCTCGATCTGCTTCTGCGCGAAAAACGGTAGCTTGTGCGTCTTGATGTGCGGCCTGAGTTCTACGCCTGCAGCATCGGCCTGCGCCTGCGCGCGGGTGATGTTGCGCAGAGCGATGTCCAGATCCACCAGCACTGCCGGGGTGTCGATCTCGTCGATTTTCATCAATCCCCCAGTGGCAGGCCGGGGCTGTCGACCTTGAACATGTTGATGCTTTGCTTGATGCGACGCAGCCCTTCCAGCACCTGCGGCCCGCGCGTTTCGGCTACTGCTGTGGCAATCATGTCGACGATCGCTAGCAGGGCAAAACGCGAGGAGGTCGGCTTGTAGAGGTTGCCGTCCTCGATCGGCTGATAGTGGATGACGGTGTCGGCGGCTTTTGCCAGCGCGGAGTCCGGTGCCGTGATCGCGACCGAGTGCGCACCATACTGACGTACGACCTCGACCGCATCGAGAACCGACTGCGCATGCCCGGACACGGAGAAGGCAACAAGCAGCGTGTTGCGGTTGGCGGTGGCGGCGTACATACGCTGCAACTGGCCATCGGTTTGCGCGACGACGGAAATGCCGAGTCGAAACAGCCGGTTCTGCATCTCGGTTGCCATCATGGATGAGATGCCGCCAGAGCCGATGACAATCACATTGCCGGCCTGCTCGATACGCTCGGCGACCCCGAGTACGATGCTCATGTCGAGGCTGTCGGCGGTGCGCTGGATCGACGAGATCGCGGTGTCGGTGATTGCGCTGGCGATGCGCTGTTCGCGTGCATCGCGCGTCAGCGGCTCTGCAACCAGATACTGTCCGCCGATGGCGATAGCCTGGGCGAGGTAGAACTTGAAGTCGCGCAGGCCATCGCAGCCAAGCGTGCGGCAAAAGCGGGTGACGGTGGGTTCGCTCACTTCGACACGGCCGGCGATCTCGGAGATCGCGGCGCGCGAGACGAAATCCGGCTCTGACAGGACCAGATGTGCCAGCCGCTGGTCCGACCTGGTGCCGTCCTGCGATGCCGCCTGGATGCGGGTGATGATATCGGCCGGGGTGTTCATGGGGCAGGGCTTGTAAGCGTTGGACAGGTCATTGCACCGGCAGCCCGCTCGTTTTATCGAACAGATGGACGTGCTCCGGCTTTACAGACACCGGCAGGCGGTCTCCCGGCTTCACGGCCAGGCGCTCGCGGAATACGGCGCGGACCGGCTCGGAGCCTACGGTGCCGTAGATATGCGTCTCGGAACCGGTCGGCTCGATCACATCGACATTGATGGTCAGGCCGCCATCGCCGCCGGGAATGAAATGTTCAGGGCGGATGCCGGCCTCAATGCCGTCTTTGCTTTCGGTCTTGTGCGCGAGCTTCAGCTTCTCGCCGGAGTTTGCCTCGAAACCGCCGCTGGCCAGCTTGCCCGAGACAAAGCTCATTGAGGGCGAGCCGATGAACGAGGCGACAAACTTGTTCGCAGGGCGGTCGTACAATTCCAGCGGCGCGCCGACCTGCTGGATGTGGCCCTTGTTCATCACTACGATGCGGTCGGCCATGGTCATCGCCTCGATCTGGTCGTGCGTGACATAGACGATGGTGGATTTCAGCCGCTGGTGCAGC
>CAYZQP010000386.1:0-2535 GCA_964480545.1 uncultured Mesorhizobium sp.
ATTCGTGGATGCGCTTGATGTGGACGTCGAACAGGGCGTCGGGATTCAGGCGGATGCCGGTCAGTTCCTTGATGTGGACGGCAAGGGCGACCTTGTTCGCCCGCTTCACCTCGGCAATCCGTTCGCCCAGCGCGGCGTCATCCGCCAACTGGTTGAGCGCGGCAAGCTCCTCTGCATCGTCGAGGAAAGCGTCGCCGATCGCATCGCCGATGAGGGAGGTCAGGCCCGGATTGCACTGCTGCAGCCAGCGGCGTGGGGTGACGCCGTTTGTCTTGTTGTTGATCCGCGTGGGATAGAGCTTGTGGAGGTCGGAAAAAACCGTCTCCTTCATCAGCTCCGTATGCAGCGCGGCGACGCCGTTGACGCTGTGCGCTCCGGTGAAGGCGACGTTCGCCATGCGCACCCGTCGATCGCCGGCCTCGTCGATCAGCGAGATGGCGGCGACGGCGGCATCATCCAGCCCCGCCTTGCGGGCCTCACGCAGCACGCGCGAATTGATGGCGTAGATGATCTGCATGTGGCGGGGCAGCAGACGCTCGAACAGCGGCAACGGCCAGCATTCCAGCGCCTCTGGCAGGAGCGTGTGGTTGGTATAGGCGACAGTGCGGCGAGTGACATCCAGTGCCTCGTCGAATTCAAGCCCATGGTCGTCGACCAGCAGCCGCATGAGTTCGGCGACCGCAACGGCAGGGTGCGTGTCGTTAAGCTGGATCGCCGCCTTGTCCGGCAGGGTGCGCACGTCACCCTGGTATTGGTGATGGCGGCGGACGATGTCCTGGATCGAAGCGGCGGAGAAGAAATACTCCTGCCGCAGGCGCAGCTCCTGTCCCGCCAGGTTGGAGTCGGCGGGGTACAGCACGCGCACAAGACTGTCGGCGCGCACCTGATCGGCGAGCGCCCCGAAGTGGTCGCCGGCGTTGAAGGCATCGAGCTTGATGGGATCGATCGCGCTGGCGGTCCACAAGCGCAGCGTGTTCACCCGCTTGCCGCGCCAACCCACGACCGGTGTATCGACCGCCGTCGCCTCGACCAGTTCGGCCGGCTGCCATTCGACGCCGTCATTCTTCGCGACGACTTCTCCGCCGAAGCCGATCCGGTAGCAGCTCTCGCGCCGCTCGAATTCCCAGGGATTGCCGTGGGCGAGCCAGGTCTCGGGCAGTTCGACCTGCCAGCCATCGTCGATGCGCTGGCGGAACATGCCGTTCACATAGCGGATGCCATAGCCGTAGGCCGGGATGTCCAGCGAGGCGAGGCTTTCCATGAAGCAGGCCGCAAGCCGTCCGAGGCCGCCGTTGCCCAGCGCCGCGTCGGGCTCAAGCTCCTCAAGCTCGCCAAGGTCGAGACCATGGCTGCGGAGCGCCTGCTCCATCTCGCGGGTCAGGCCCATGTTCGACAGTGCATCGCGCAACAGGCGGCCGATCAGGAATTCGAGGCTAAGATAATAGACCCGCTTGCCGTTTTCCGCATAGGTGCGGCGGGTTGACTCCATCCAGCAGTCGATCACCTCGTCGCGTATCGCAAGAACTGCCGCGGTGAACCAGTCATGCCTCTTGGCGGCGCGTTCGTCCTTGCCGACGCGGTGGTTCAGGATATCGATGATCTTGGCATCGATCTCGGCAATCTTGGGGTCGCGGGACTGATGCACGGCGGCAAGCTCCAAACCTCGGTTGTACCGACCGGCGATCCGCGCAAACCATTGCCCGGAAACCGGCGATTCTTCCTCCGCGAAACTCCCGCGACAAGGGGTAGAGCGCGGTTGCATCGGGGGCAAGTGCACAAATGCTG
Organism: uncultured Mesorhizobium sp.; assembly: GCA_964480545.1. GTDB lineage: Bacteria > Pseudomonadota > Alphaproteobacteria > Rhizobiales > Rhizobiaceae > Mesorhizobium_G. Next base: position 1,786 of record CAYZQP010000386.1, read on the forward strand.
CAACTGCAAACAAATCATGCCGCAACGCGGTGAAGTTGCTTATGGTACAGGGCGATAGAATCCCGAATCCGGAGTCGCCGATGCCCCAGAAGCCGCCCTCCGACGACCAGCCCTGGTGGCGCGGCGCCGCGATCTACCAGATCTATCCCCGCAGTTTCCAGGACGCGGATGGCGACGGCATCGGCGACCTCCCCGGTATCACGCGGCGGCTTGACTATGTTGCTGCGCTCGGCGTCGATGCGATCTGGATCTCTCCGTTCTTCACCTCTCCGATGCGTGATTTCGGCTACGACGTTTCCGACTATTGCGACGTTGACCCCACCTTCGGCACGCTCGCCGATTTCGCCGCGCTGGTGGCGCGCGCGCACGCGCTGGGCCTCAAGGTGATCATCGATCAGATCTATGCACATACTTCCGACTTGCATCCGTGGTTCGCCGCGAGCCGGGACGGCCGCGGCGAACCGCAGGCCGACTGGTACGTGTGGGCCGATCCGAAGCCCGACGGCACGCCGCCGAACAATTGGCAGTCGGTGTTCGGGGGGCCGGCGTGGACCTGGGACGCGCGCCGCCGCCAGTATTACATGCACACGTTCCTCAAGGAGCAGCCGCAGCTTAACGTGCACAACATAAAAGTGCAGGATGCGCTGCTCGCCGTCGCGCGCTTCTGGCTCGATCGCGGCGTCGACGGCTTCCGGCTCGACGCGCTCAATCACTCGATGCACGACCTGCTGCTGCGGGACAATCCGCCGG
>CAYZQP010000387.1:0-2534 GCA_964480545.1 uncultured Mesorhizobium sp.
ATCAGATTGATACGGCCTGCCACACCGGAAAGGTTGACGACTGAGACCTGTCAGTCCTTGCGGTGGCGGAACATCGACCAACTGTAGAGCGCCAGAGCCGCCCAGATCAGCCCGAACGCGACAGCCTGCACCATGCCGAACGGCTCATGGAAGACGAACACCGCAATCAGAAACACCATGGTTGGCGCGATGTATTGCATGATGCCGATGGTCGAGAATTTCAGCAGCTTTGCGCCGAAGCCGAACAGCATCAGCGGAATCGCCGTCACTGCCCCGCAGCCGATCAGCAGCCAGGTATCCGCCGCACTGCCGGTCATGAAATGACTGCCCCCGGTGGCAACAAGGTAGATCACATAGGCCAGCGCCGGTACCGACAGGATCAGCACCTCAAGCAGGAAGCCCTGACTCGGGCCGATGGGCAGCGTCTTGCGGAAAAAGCCGTAGGCCGCAAATGATGCGGCAAGTGCCAGCGAAATCCACGGCAAGGTGCCTTGCTGGATCGTCAGGATCGCCACCGCCAGAGCCGCCAGCGCCACCGCGATGATCTGCAGCCGGTCGAGCTTTTCGCCGAGCACTACGGCACCCACGACAACATTCAGGAGCGGGTTGATGTAGTAGCCCAGCGCACCCTCAATGGCGCGATCCTGCACGATGGCCCACAGATAGATGCCCCAGTTCACCGAGATCAGAGCCGCGGTCAGCGCCGCCATCTTCAACATGCGTGGCGATTTGAGCGCGGTCCAGAAATCGTCCGTGCGCTTCAGCCAGACCAGCACCGCAGCTGCAATCGGGATGGACCAGAGGATGCGATGCGCCAGCACCTCGAGCAGCGGCAGATGTGCGACCAGCTTGATATAGAACGGAAGCAGACCCCACAGAATGTAGGCGGAAAGCGCCAGAAAGAACCCGCGCCGCGCGTCGGCGCTGGCGGTATCACGGGGAAGTGCTTCGGAAGCCATGCCGCGCTATGCCCTGACCGCGCCCGGAAAACCATCGCAAACTTCTGATGGGATGGTCAGTTTTGGTGATGTGTGCTTCGACTGCTGTTACTGCCAGTCACCAGCATTGACCCGACACCTGGCATGACAATGACAATCGCGAACAGTCCCAGGAAAGCATAGAACCACATCCAGGCGTCGAAGCCGGCATAGCGCCACACGAGTTCGCTCAGACCAACCAGAACAGCCAAGCCGAACGCCGCCGCCAGCACTACCTTTGTCTGAGTCCCGGCAGCATAGTCGCGCACGATACCTGGAAAAGGCTGTGTGAAGAAGTCGTAGATGACGTTGGCAGCGCCCAGAACAACGAGGAACCGCAGCCAGTACGGGTCGCCCAGCCAACAAACAAGCAGCGTAGCGCTGATCATCAGGGCGCGGGGCAGCAGTTTGCGCAGGGTTATCGGTGCCAGTTGACGGCCAATGCGTATCGAGGTTGTGCGCGAGAGAACGTGAAGCGCCAGTCCGTGCGCCAGACGGGCCAGAACCGCAACCTGCCACGATGCGCTTGCATACCAGGCGCAAAGGAACACAACCGGGCCAAGGAGGAGGAAGCTCGACATCGCGCCTAAGCCCAAAGACATGACAGATGTTGCGCGCGCGGTCTGCAGCAGTGACCCTGCGGCCAGCACCACTGCCAGCACTGCCAGAAGCAACTGTCCGCTTGTCATCCCCTACTCCGCCGCGACCAGGCCAGCCATCTCGCGGTTCTTCATCAGCTTGTAGATAATCGAATCCATCAGCGCCTGGAACGAGGCGTCGATGATGTTGTCAGAAACGCCGACGGTCCACCAGCGGGCGCCGGTGGCGTCGTGGCTTTCAATCAAGACGCGGGTGATCGCCTCGGTGCCGCCATTCAGGATGCGCACCTTGAAGTCGACCAACGCCATGTCGGCGATCTCGTGCTGGTATCGGCCAAGGTCCTTGCGCAGAGCGATGTCGAGCGCGTTGACCGGGCCATGCCCCTCGGCCACCGACATCTTCTCCTCGCCATCAACCTTCACCTTCACAATGGCTTCCGAGACGGTCTTGATGTTGCCATTGGCGTCAAAGCGGCGCTCGACGATGCAGCGGAAGGACACGACATCGAAGAATGTCGGCACGGTGTGCAGCATTTTGCGGGCCAGAAGCTCAAACGAGGCGTCGGCCCCCTCATAGGCATAGCCTTGGGCCTCGCGGTCCTTGACCACGGAGATCAGCGCGTCGAGCCGCCCGTCATCCTTCGGCACATCAATGCCGCGCCGCTTCAGCTCGGCGATGAAATTCGCCTTGCCACCCTGATCCGAGACCATGACCTTGCGCCGGTTGCCGACCGTCTCCGGCGGCACATGCTCGTAGGTTTTTGGCTCCTTGGCCAAGGCAGAAGCGTGGATGCCCGCCTTGGTGGCGAAGGCCGACGACCCGACATAGGGTGCCTGCGCCTCCGGGGCGCGGTTGAGCAATTCGTCGAAGGCGCGTGACAGGCGCCTTCGACGAATTGATCAACTGCGCCCCGGAGGCGCAGGCACCCTATGTCGGGTCGTCGGCCTTCGCCACCAA
>CAYZQP010000388.1:0-2519 GCA_964480545.1 uncultured Mesorhizobium sp.
GCGCTCCTCTCCCCCGGGCAGGGGGAGAGGTGGTCCGCAGGACCGGTGAGGGGGTGATGCCCCGAACTTCGTCCAGCTCCCAGTTCAGGAACTGCGCAACCGTCGAGGGCAGGCCGCAATCAACGAAATGCCCGGCTGGCGAGTTCGAGACCGAGCAGCAGAAGCGCGATCAGGAAGTATTTCTTGAACGTTGCAGGCGCGATGCGCTGGCGGATTTTCGTGCCGATCCACATGCCGGCCAGCGCCGGTATGATGGCGAGCGATGAGGCGGCGACATTGCCGAGATCAAACACGCCGCCCCAGATGAGCCCGAGCGCCAGCGCCACCGTCGAGACGGTGAAGGAGAGGCCGAGTGCCTGCACGAGATCGTCGCGCTCGAGGCCGAGCGCCTGCAAATAGGGCACGGCGGGCATAACGAAGACGCCGGTCGCGCCGGTGACCATGCCGGTGATCGCGCCGACCAGCGGACTCGCCCATCTTTCGGCAGACGCGGGCACCGAAAGCTGGCGGGCAAACAGCGTGTAGGCAGCATAGATCGCGAGCGATGCGCCGAGCGCCGACACCGTGATGCGAGTGGGAAGTGCGGTGATGAACCAGGCCGAGGCGATGGTGGCGATCGTCACCGCGATCATCATCGGCCAGAGCCTGCGGATGATGCCGCCAACATTCGGCCCGGTGACGAGCTGCCAGACATTGGTGACGAAGGACGGGATGATCATCAGCGAGGCGGCGGCGACCGGCGACATCAGCGCGCCGAGCACGCCCATCGCGACCGTCGGCAGGCCCATGCCGGTCGCGCCCTTGACCAGTCCGGCCAGCACGAAGACGGCAGTGACAAGAGCGATGGTGGCGGGCGTCCATTCGAGCATGGCCTATCTGGGCCGGATTCGCATGGCGCTGCAAGAGGGGAGCGTCAGCGATCCACGCGGCACTGGTAGCAATTGTTGCGCGCGGAGCGGATGTGCACATAGGCGATGTCGTCGCGCGCCAGCAGTTCGGCGGCGCGGGCGGGAATATCCGGCGTCGGGGTGACAGCGCCGGAGCCGTAGACGATGCGGTCGTTCGCGCCATAGCCGCGCACGATATAGTCCGGCGAGGTGAGGATTGCGGGCAGGCCGGGTGTGTCAACTGCGCGCTCGCAGGGCTCGGCATGCAGGAAGATCGGTCCGGTTTCCGCGTAGGGCTGGGGTCCCGGGAAGGGCCGGTAGGCAAGGATCAGATAGCGCTCGCCCTTGCCAACCTGGCGCAGGCAATGGCGGCAGGGGACGCTGGCTCCATCGGATGTGGCGAGTTCGGGTGCAGCGCCATAGGCGTCGGGGCCGCCGGACTGGAGTTTGCGGACGGCCTCTGTGGGGAGGGCTGAGAAATACATGATGGGCTCCTGTTGCTGGAGCCAGATGCGCAAACCGGCGGACAAGCGCCACCCGTTTCCTGCCGGGATGTCAAGTCAGTGGTTGATGCGTGCAGCGCGCGTACCGCCAGCCCATCACCGAAGACCAAAAAAGTGAGTTTGTGTCACCATATATGGAACTGTACTTTCACTGTATGGCCGCACTTTGCCTGGCGGATCCCGTGGAAAAACGTCTTCCTTGGAGTCCAGCCACGGCAAACGCTTTCGCAACACCTGGGTAACGCTGTCTCGCGTGACCTCGATGTAAAAATCCTTGAGCCAGACACCGGAGGGCTGACCTTTCGATGGGTCGACCTGAAAGGCGGTCATCGGGTTAGTCTCGTCGGTAAAACTCAGGAACACCGGGAGCGGGGTGCCTTTGGGGAATCTGCACTCTCCTGTCGCCTGTGCTATGCGCTGCAGGTCGTCGTCCGAAAGCGACCCGACACTGTTGCTAATGCCAACAGCACGCAACACTTCGTACTCATAGTACTGCATAAGTGCGCCACGAGGCGGTCGCCAGAACGGAATGGCAAACAGGCTCGGCCGTCCCGGAACATCGATGATCATCGCCTCGCCCTTGAGCGACGTTGCGCCGCCATAACCCAGCGCACTGTTCTTCAGCCGGCTATACTTGAGCTCCATCACGGTCGAGCCCTCGACCGTGTCTCCATCGACCAGCAGCTTGCACACCACGCGATAGCGTATCGACGCTGCGGCATCGGTGCAGCCGGCAAGCATCAGTGCGCCTGCTCCGGCGATGAACGTGCGCCGGTCGAGACTGGCGCCCTTCACCTTACGCGGCATCAGATTGGGGCTCATCGCCGCTCCTCTCAATCGGGACGTTCCGGTCCGATATGCCCGCTCACCTTGCCACTGCAGGGTAAAGGCTCCGTTTCTCGAGGCTGGCGATCTGATTGAACGTTTTGCCCCTCACCCTTACCCTCTCCCCGTGGAATGACGGGGAGAGGGGGACGCCAGCGTCGATGTCAATCTCGTGGGTTGTGCCAGGCTCGGCGCGGATCGCAAAGAACCAACGCTGCTGCCCCTCACCCTCTCCCTCTCCCCGTGGAATGACGGGGAGAGGGAGGCGTCATCGTTGAGACTAACGGCATGAGTCGAGCCTGGC
>CAYZQP010000389.1:0-2254 GCA_964480545.1 uncultured Mesorhizobium sp.
AGTAGCCGCCCTCGTGGCTGCGCATCTGCGCCCGGGTGTAGGGAACGAGCTCCCCGACCGGCCGCCCGAAGACCGGGCCGTGCTGGAAGCCGGGGCGGCTCTTGGCGATGTCGGCGATGGCACCGACCACGGCAGAGGCCGTGGCGTTGCCACCGGCACCCGGCCCAGACAGTAGCAACTCTCCCAGGATGTCGGTCTCGACCGCAACGGCGTTGGTGACGCCATTGACCTGCGCGATGACGGAGGCGGTCGGCACCATGGTCGGATGGACGCGCTGCTCGATGCCGCTCTCGGTCTTTTGCGCAACGCCCAGCAGCTTGATGCGATAGCCGAGGTCGCTGGCGGCACGGATATCGGCCTGCGTGATGTTGGAGATGCCTTCAAGGTAGATCTCATCGGCAGCGATCCTCGTGCCGAAGGCCAGGCTGGTCAGAATGGACAGCTTGTGTGCGGTGTCATTTCCCTCGATGTCGAAGGTCGGGTCGGCTTCAGCATAGCCGAGACGCTGGGCGTCCTTCAGGCACTCCTCAAACGAGATGCCCTCCCGCTCCATGCGGGTCAGGATGTAGTTGCAGGTGCCGTTGAGAATGCCGAAAACGCGGTTGACCGAATTGCCGGCCATTGCCTCGCGCATCGTCTTGATGACGGGGATACCGCCGGCAACGGCCGCTTCATAGTTCAGAAGAACGCCTTTTTCCTCAGCGATTTCAGCGAGTTCGACGCCGTGTTTCGCAAGCAGAGCCTTGTTTGCGGTGACGACATGCTTGCCGGATTTCAGCGCCTCGGTGACCGCCTTGCGGGCCGGACCTTCATCGCCGCCAATCAGTTCTACGAAGACGTCGACGCCATCTGCTTTGGCGAGCTCGACCGGATCGTCGAACCATTTTGCGCCGGACAGATCGACGCCGCGATCCTTGTTCGAGCGGGCAGAGACGGCGGTGACCGTGATCGGCTGGCCGCACTGGCGGGTGAGTTCGGCGGCCTTTTCAGTCAGCACCCGCACCACGGATGCGCCGACCGTCCCCAAACCCGCAATCCCGATACGCAGTGAGTTGCTCATCCGAAAGTCTCTTCTTGTCTGTTCGTTCGAAACACTATTCGTCAGGCGTGGTGTTTGGTTCCACCACCGTGTTGATGACAGGCTTCAGGCTATAGGCATTGCCGATCGCCTCAAGCGCCGCCACCGCGTCACGGTTGTAGCCTCGCTCGGCAATCATCTTCACGAACGCACGGGTGCTCATCAGTGTCATGGGCGCGGTCGCGGCTGCCATCAGTGCCGGAACTGCACTGTCCTCATAGAGAATTAGCGCGATGGACGATTCCGATGGGGCAAAAAGCTCCACATATTCACGGATTGCTCGCTCGCCGCTGTCGCGCAATGCACGTTTCAGGGCCTGGGCGTGCTCGGGAGATGCCGCAGCCAACTCCCGGCGGCGGGCAATGCCCAACCCCTCCGTCGTTTCGGCATGCACAATCGCCTCCCCCATACGATCAATCCAGCGGGCGATTTCGTCGGCAAACGGCCTGCTGCGGTCGCCAATTGCCTCATCCTCTACGCGATCAACGAGGACGACCTGCCGCTTGGTCAGGCGCATGGAATCGAGCAAGCCTGCGGCCGCCAGACGGATCAGCGGCCCGGTGTCAGCAACAATGATCGGAGATGGCTCAAACGACATGCGTTTTCAGCGACGTGCCGCCAGGGGAACGACATTGTTGGGCTGCTTCGCCGAAGCCTGCAGGAACTTCTTGATGGAGCGTGCGGCCTGACGGATGCGGTGCTCGTTTTCCACGAAAGCCAGGCGCACATAGTCGTCGCCATGCTCACCAAAGCCGATGCCGGGAGCGACAGCCACATCCGCGTGCTCGATCAGCAGCTTGGAGAATTCCAGCGAGCCGAGATGGCGGAAGGCTTCCGGGATTGGTGCCCAGGCAAACATCGAGGCGGCGGGCGGCGGGATATCCCAGCCAGCCTTGCCGAAGGCGTCAATCATCACGTCGCGGCGCTTGTGATAGGTCGAGCGGATTTCCGCGATGTCGGTGCCGTCGCCATTGAGCGCCGAGGCGGCCGCAACCTGGATCGGGGTGAACGCGCCGTAGTCGAGATAGGACTTGACCCGGGCCAGCGCTGCGATCAGGCGCTCGTTGCCGACGGCAAAGCCCATGCGCCAGCCCGGCATTGAGAAGGTCTTGGACATCGAGGTGAACTCGACCGCCACATCGGTTGCGCCCGGGATCTGGAGGATCGATGGCGGCG
>CAYZQP010000389.1:2264-2511 GCA_964480545.1 uncultured Mesorhizobium sp.
GAAATAGATCTCCGAATAGGCAAGGTCCGAGAGCAAGATGATGTCGTTCTTTTTCGCGAAGGCGACAACGTCCTTGTAAAAATCGAGCGAGGCAACGATGGCCGTCGGGTTTGACGGGTACGAGATGATCAGCGCGATCGGCTTGGGGATCGAATGCAGCATCGCGCGCTCGAGTGCCGGGATGAACTTGTCATCCGGCTCGACCGGCACAGAACGGATCACCCCGCCCGACATGATGAAGCCGAAG
>CAYZQP010000390.1:0-2505 GCA_964480545.1 uncultured Mesorhizobium sp.
GCAGGCGATGGATTTCCTCTGTCGCGGCCACATGCTGGCCGACGTTTCTGCCGTTCTTGGCTCCCTCGACATCGTGTTTGGTGAGGTGGATCGGTGAAGGCCAGCCTCGTCATCCTCGCGATTGCAGGTCTGTTTGCAGAGCCGGTTCAATACGGTTCGGATGGCCGCATCACGTCGACCGACCTTCTGAAGCTGGGCTTCGAGGACGTTGCGCAAGGCGAGTTGATGACCATGCGCAAATATGAGTTGGCCTCGCCTATGGACCTCGAAATGTTGCGCGGACCAAAAGGCTGCTGGGACTCGGCAAAAGCGTTTGTTGCCTCCACGGATGTGCGCTCTTTGAAACCAGAATGCGCTTTTGTGCCTTGGTCAGATGAAGAATACGCACCATTCGTCCGCTTGAAGCGCGGCGTTGAAGAATTTGTCTGCGTCTTCGGGGCGCAGGAAGAATGTCATCGGGCAACCGGTGGCGGAATTTGAATGAGTTGAACCGATGTCCGTACGCCGCTTAGCAGACGCCAGCGTTCAGCCAGCCGCCTTCGCCTTCAACAGGGCGATGACGGCAGAGGCAAAGACCTGGATCAAGAAATACCCGAAGGGCCGCCAGCAGTCGGCTGTGATCCCGTTGCTGATGCTTGCGCAGGAGCAGGATGGCTGGGTCACCAAAGCTGCCATCGAGCATGTCGCCGAGACGCTGCAGATGCCCTATATCCGCGTGCTCGAAGTCGCGACCTTCTACACGCAGTTCCAGCTGAAGCCGGTTGGCACGCGCGCCCACATCCAGGTCTGCGGCACCACGCCATGCGCCATCATGGGTGCCGGTGAGTTGATGGACGTCTGCCGCTCAAAGATCCATCACGAGCAGTTTCACACAAACGCTGATGGCACCTTGTCCTGGGAAGAGGTCGAGTGCCTGGGTGCCTGCGTGAACGCGCCGATGGTGATGGTGTTCAAGGATACCTATGAGGACCTGACCCCTGAGCGTCTGGCTGAAATCATCGATGCTTTCGAGGCCGGTAAGGGCGACACCGTCAAGCCCGGCCCGCAGACAGAGCGCTGGTATTCTGCACCGGCGACCGGTTTCACCTCGCTTAAGGTTGATCCCGGCAGCAAGGCGGCGAAAGCGGCTGCCAGGGCGGATGCAAAGCCGGCCGCGAAAGCTGCGGAGCCTGCGGCAAGTTTGCCGCCGTCCAATGCTGCCAAACCAAAGACGCACTCGGAAAACACCAACGAGGCGCTGAAATCGCCATCGAAGGAAAAGGTCAGCCGCAAGGCCGAGAATGGCGTGAGCGTACGTGCACCCGCGCTTTCCAGCCCGCGCGCAAATCTCGTTTCCGATCGTGCAGACAAGCCGAAGGCGAAGGAAGCCTTGCGTGAACGCAAGGGGCCGATCAATCCGACTGGTGAGGCTGCATCCTACAAGTCACCGGAGCTGAAAAAGGCAAGGGAAAAGCCGGTTGATAAGACACTTATCAGCCCGAGCCGCGAAGGTGGTGGTGCCAGGACGAAGGCCGAACTGGTTCCGCCACCTGTGAAGCCGAAAGCTGCAGCAAAACCGGCCAAGCCGACGCTCGAGGACAAGAACCGCCCCGCCGGTATCGCGAAGCCGAAGACGGCTGATGATCTAAAGCTGATTTCCGGCGTCGGCCCCAAGATCGAGAAGATACTGCACGAGCTCGGCATCTACACATTCGCGCAGGTCGCCTCCTGGCAGGAGAAGGAACGCGCCTGGGTGGACAGCTACCTGAATTTCAAGGGCCGCATCGACCGCGACGACTGGGTCCAGCAGGCCAAGGCGCTCGCCAAGGGCGGTGTCGCCGAGTACATCCGCGTCTTCGGCAAGAAACCGGTCTGAGGCGCATGATGGAACAACAGCCAAGACCACCGGTCAATTTTACACTGAAGAGCATCGCAGTTGGCGTGGCATGCATCATAGCTATGCAACTCCTGCTGGTTGCCTTGCAGTCGGTGACGACGCTGCCATTTTCCGAGATGATCCAGAGGTCCATCGCCACCAGCATTGGCGTGTTGCTCTGGTTTTTTGTCGGTTCGAAGTTGGGAACCTGAAGCATGCTCGCAGACAAAGATCGCATCTTCACGAATATCTACGGCTACTACGACAAGTCGCTGAAAGGCGCGATGTCGCGCGGAGCCTGGGATGGCACGGCTGGCATCATCGCCAAGGGCCGCGAGTGGATCGTCAACGAGATGAAGGCGTCCGGCCTGCGTGGCCGCGGCGGCGCTGGCTTCCCGACTGGCCTGAAATGGTCGTTCATGCCGAAGGCCAGCGACGGCCGCCCGTCCTATCTGGTCGTCAACGCCGACGAGTCCGAGCCCGGAACCTGCAAGGATCGCGAGATCTTACGCAACGATCCGCACACGCTGGTTGAAGGATGCCTGATCGCCGGCTGCGCGATGGGCGCGATTGCTGCCTACATCTATGTGCGCGGCGAGTTCATCCGCGAGCGCGAGGCGCTGCAGCGCGCCATCGACGAGGCCTATGAC
>CAYZQP010000391.1:0-2453 GCA_964480545.1 uncultured Mesorhizobium sp.
GGACTGGACGCGCACCGACCTGCATGCACCGATGCCGCATGGTGGTGACGCGCTGCGCTTCGATGTCGTGGATTTCTGTGTCTATGACGTGCTCGTGCTCAAGCGCAAGGGCGCCGAGGGCGACCATCCCGCAGACCGGATCGTTGAAGCCAAAAAGCGTCTGGCCGCGATGAGCGAGAGCCAGCTGGCGACGCTGGAAAACAACCTCATCGGGTGGGTTCCGGCGCGGGAGTTCGTGTTTGACCGCGACAGCTTCAGGACGGCGCTGGCCGTCTATGACGAACTGAGCACCGAAGGTCTGCGCGCCAACCTGATTGCGTTCCTGAAGGAGATCGTGCCGGTGGCCGAAGAGGTTGGCGTGCGCATGGCGGTCCACCCGGATGACCCTGCCTTCCCGATCTTCGGCCTGCCGCGCGTAATGTGCCAGGCCTCGGACGCCCGCACGATGATGGACGCAGTGCCGTCAGCGAATAATGGCATCACGCTGTGCACCGGCTCGTACGGTTCCAACGGTGCCAACGACTTGCCGGCGATGGCCAGGGAGTTCGGCTCGAAAATTCACTTCGCGCATCTGCGCAATGTCACAAGGGAGCCGGATGGGTCGTTCCACGAGGCCGAGCATCTGGGCGGGGATACCGACATGGTGCGTGTGGTCGCAGCGCTGATGCGCGAGGAGCAGCGGCGGCAGGCCGAGGGGCGCACGGACTGGCAGATCCCGATGCGCCCCGACCACGGCCATGCCATCGTTGATGATATCGGCAAGAAGGTGAACCCCGGCTATTCCTGCATAGGACGGCTGAAAGGTCTGGCCGAATTGCGCGGCATCCAGACGACGCTGAAGGCAACAGGCATCCCGGACTCACTGTGATCGCTGGCCCAGCGGTTCTGCGCTTGACTGGTCAGGCGGCGTACCGCACAAGCGCGTCGCCAAGATGTTGGATCGATTCATGTCAACGATTGAAGAAGCCTCGGCCGCCCGGCGTGGCCGATGGGCAACCGCCGGGATGTTCCTTGCCAATGGTTTCATTGTTGGCAGCTGGGCGCCGCAGATCCCGGTTGTCATGCAGCGGCTCGGCATCACCGAGTTCGAGCTGAGTCTGCTGATCCTGGTCTTTGGCGTCGGCGCGATCGTCGCCATGGTGTCATCGGGTTACATCATCGCGCGACACGGCTCGCGCGCCGCGCTGAAGTTCTTTGCAGTTGCGATGTTGCCGACGCTGCCCCTGGTGACGCTTGCCTCGACGCCCGTGCTGGTTGGCGCTGCGATGTTCCTTGTCGGCGGCACACTTGGCGCTATGGATGTCGCGATGAACGCCAATGCTGTGTCTGTCGAACGCAGGCTGGACCGCGCCATCATGTCTTCGTCGCACGGTTTCTGGAGCCTTGGCGGCTTTGTCGGCGGCGGCATTGGCGGTTACCTGATCCAGCAGTTCGGGCATGTTACGCATGCTTTCATTGTCGCTGTTCTGGCGAGCCTTCTGGTGGCCTGGGCCTGGCGCGGGCTGGTCCCGGATATTGCGCCGGAGGCGCACGAGGCTGCGGCGAAGTTCTCCTGGCCGCGCAGCCCGATGATCTACATTCTTGGTTTGCTGGCGCTGATGTGCATGAACTCGGAGGGCGCTGTGCTTGACTGGGCGGCGATCTATCTGAGCAAGGAAATGGGAGCTCCGCTGGCGACTGCCGGCTTCGCCTTCGCCGGTTTTTCGGGCACGATGGCGCTCATGCGCTTTGCCGGCGACAGCATTCGCAACCGGTTCGGCGCAGTGCAGACGTTTCGCGTCTCGGGACTGATCGCGGCCGCCGGTATGTTGATCGCAAGCGTGTCGCCCTGGCCCTGGCTTACTATCGCAGGCTTTACGTTCAGCGGCCTCGGCGTAGCGAACCTGGTGCCGATCCTGTTTTCGGCTGCCGGCAACCAGCCGGGCACGGCCGCCGGTGCCGGCATGAGCGTGGTGACCACGATGGGCTATTGCGGCATTCTGGTTGCGCCGCCGCTGATCGGCGCGATCGGCGGGTGGATCGGATTTGCTCCGGTCTATGCCGGGGTGGCTGTGCTGCTTGGCGTTGCCGTTGCCATGGCGCGGCTGACGGAGAGTGCTGATCGCGCGGTTTGAGCGCAGGGCGAGCGGGGTCGTTGCCACGCTCCGGAATTTCACCGGCCTGACTATTGATTTCGGGGTGCAGTTACAGGGTTTCGTGACAGGAACCGGGGCGTCAGGAGGAATCGAGGCGCGCGCCGGGGCGACCGCATTGATGGCGGATTGCCGGTGCCGCGTCGGGCATGCACAGGCATGCCAGGGTGTGCATCAACTCATAGGCCGCGCGATACGTACCTTCCGCGCGTTTCAGCGCAAGCCTGGCTGCATCGAGCAAGGCATTGAGCATAGGGGAGCGATCCTCGGGCAGCGGCAGGGGCTTGATATCCGGGTCGTAGTACCACTCGCCCTCATGCC
>CAYZQP010000392.1:0-1736 GCA_964480545.1 uncultured Mesorhizobium sp.
AGAGACCAAAAACCATGGAAACCAGCTTGATTTCAAAGACAGTCGCTGTCCCCGGGAGCACATATTCCACCCGCGATCTGGGGCAGTCGAAATGAGCGAACTTGGACCCGAGGGAATCCTTAGCAAACGCTTATGGATTCTGGCAGTCGTTCTGCATGGTGAGCAACCAGCAGGTATCAAGTTTGTCAATTGCTATGATTTTGAGGACCAGAAGGTGAGGTACGTTGAGTTCGAGGGCGGCCCGCTGGCACCGTCGGAGCGAGCCCGATGCGAAGATGTGCAGCATCACGCCGCTTACATGCTTTGGCGGATTTTCGCCGCCACACAGAATAGTATTCAAATCGGTCGAGCCTTCAACGAAGGTGATCTGAAGCGCTTCGAACGATATGGTCCCGTCGTCTGGCTGGATCAGGCCCTTGAGGCCCGGCGGGAGGCCATCGAGACGTACAGCCTTGCGCTTTCAGAGCTTCTACAGCGTGAAGGTGGTTCGGCGTTCATATTCACCGGTAGGTCGCTTGAGTCATGGGCTGGTTCAATTAAGCGCTCGAGAGAGCTTCTCAAGTTGGTACTCGCAGACGAGGCTCGCGATGAAGCTTATCGCCTGTTTAACCACGAGAGGGCGGGCGGTGCCACAAAGATCGTGGTGCCGCCATACCTTAACCCGATGGAACACCATCTGCCAGGCAGGGTTGATCGGGTTCCGATGTTCGCTATGGCCGCGACCGGACAATTGACGACCTGCCAGCACAAACCGCTACCAGTAGACGACTACTGGTACTGTGAAAGCCTGTATTACTTTCAGAGCACAAGGCCTTAAGGGTGCCCATCACACCCCGCTCACAAATCCGTCCAGCACCTTCTTCTGTCCCGCACGGTCGAAATCGACGGTCAGCTTGTTGCCCTCGACCGCAGAAACATTGCCATTGCCGAATTTCTGGTGGAACACCCGGTCGCCGACGGCAAAGCGCGCCGGCTCGACCGATACGGATTTCGCCACCAGCTCGCCCTCGATGACCCGGCCTTTCACCGAGCCGCGGCCCGCGCCATAGCCTGAATCCGTCTCACCATAGCCGATGCGCTCGACCGAATGCCCGGAGCGCGAGCCCCAGTTGCGGTCGGTCGCTTCGGTGCGGTTTGCCTGCGCCCGCTGCCAGCCGGGCGTCGCGTAGGTGTTGAGAAGGAGCGCCCGCCATCGCCGCCCTGCCCCCGCGCATCGCCGCGCGCCGCAAACCCGCCGGATGGCGCGCCGACATTGTCGAACCGCGACGCGCCGTATGGGTTCTGCCGCCCACCGCGCCCGCCATAGGGTGAGCCGTAGCCGCCATAATTGCCGCTGGTTTCAGCCACCTCGACATGCTCGTTGGGCAACTCATCGAGAAAGCGCGACGGGATGGTCGACTGCCACAGTCCGTGAATGCGGCGGTTCGAGACAAACCAGATGTGCAGATTGCGCTTGGCGCGGGTCACGCCGACATAGGCCAGCCGGCGCTCTTCCTCGAGCCCCGAACGGCCTCCCTCGTCCAGCGCGCGCTGGTGCGGAAACAGCCCCTCCTCCCAGCCCGGCAGAAACACCGTCTCGAACTCCAGGCCCTTTGCCGAATGCAGCGTCATGATGGAAACCGCATCGAGCTCTTCCTGCTGCTCGGCATCCATCACCAGCGCGACATGTTCGAGGAAGGAGCGCATCGACTCGTATTCCTCCATCGAGCGGATCAGTTCCTTCAGGTTCTCAAGCC
>CAYZQP010000392.1:1746-2443 GCA_964480545.1 uncultured Mesorhizobium sp.
ACGACAAGTCGGCGGAAGCACCCGGCCGACTTGTCGTTCTTCCACATGTCGGTGTAGCCGCTCTCCTCCAGAATGGTCTCGGCCAGCTCGGTATGCGGTGTGGTTTCGAGCTTTTCCTGCCAGCGCGCGAAATTGGCGGCCACCTCGCGCATGGCGGCGCGTGGCTTCGGCTTCAGCTCATCGCTCTCGGCAAGATTGCCGGCAGCCTCCAGCATCGGCACTTTCAGGGCGCGCGCCGTGGCTTGGATTTGCGCGATGGCGGATTCACCAAGGCCGCGCTTCGGCACATTGACGATGCGCTCAAAAGCCAGATCGTCCGCGCCCTGCGCAACAACCCGGAAATAGGCCAGCGCATCGCGGATTTCCTGCCGCTCGTAGAAACGCGGTCCGCCAATGACGCGGTAATTCAGGCCGAGCGTGACAAACCGGTCTTCAAACTCGCGCATCTGGAACGACGCGCGCACCAGAATGGCGATATCGTTCAGCCGCTCGCCCTTGCGCTGGTACTGCTCGATTTCCTCGCCGACGGCGCGCGCCTCTTCCTCGGAATCCCAGGCGGCATGGACATTCACCTTCGGATCTTCGGGCTTCGGGTGATCTGTGAACAGCGTTTTGCCAAGCCGCCCCTCATTGTGCGAGATCAGGTGCGAGGCTGCACCGAGGATATGCGCGGTAGAGCGATAGTTGCGCTCCAGCC
>CAYZQP010000393.1:0-2439 GCA_964480545.1 uncultured Mesorhizobium sp.
AGGGTCGGAGATCGAAGCCATCCAGACCTCATCGGGCGGCGGCACGGGCGCCATCAACCTGACCGGCAACAGCGGCGACAACCGCATCACCGGCAACAACGGCCAGAACGAGTTGAACGGCGGCGCCGGCAACGACACCATGCTGGGCCTCGGCGGCAACGACATCCTGAACGGCGGCGCCGGCGACGACAGGCTGGATGGCGGCGCCGGCGACGACAGGCTGGATGGCGGCACTGGCAACGACCAACTGCGGGGCGGGGAAGGCAACGACATCTTCGTCTTCGGTGCCAATTCCGGATCGGACATCATCATCGACTTCGATGCCGATCCGTTTGAAGGCCAGGACCTGATCGACCTGTCGTCGCGCGGTATCACCAACTTCGCCGCCTCGGTGCTGATAACGCCTCAAGGCGGTAACAATACCCTGTTGACGATCGGCACCGATACCATCCTGCTCCTGGGTGTTTCCGCAGGCCAGATCGATCAGGCGGACTTCATCCTGTGAGTGATCCGGAGGGCAGCACCCCCGATTGGCGAAGTGCTGCCCTCCAACAACACGATACCGCTTCGATTGCATACTAATGGCGCCGGATGGATGTTTTTGTCCGGCGCCCATTTGTCGGACTGTCAAAGTAACGCTTTGCAGATGTGGCGCTTGTCTGGTGATGGAGGTCAAAACATATGGCCTGGTCTGGAACAGATCGCCGCCGAGCCGGCCGCGACCGAATTCAGGTAGTGGCAGAAAATTCCGAGGCCGAGATTGCGGCGGCAAGGGCGCGTGCGGAGTTCGACCGCATATTGCGTTCCCTTGCCGGAAACATCATGCGCGTCTCGCGCGGGGCGGGCCGGCCAGAGGAAATCATCTGGCAGCTTGCCGATGTGCTGCAGGCCGTGCAGGTGCATTACGACTGCTTCGGCAGTTTTCCATCCACATCAGATATTCAGACCAGTCTGCGCGTGGACGGCGGCGGGCCAAGTGTGCAGTTGCTCGATGGCAAGCCGGGTACGGAGTACGCCTTTCAACAGATAGTGCGTGGTTCGCTGCAGATTGCCGCATCGAAGTTGCTGGACCAGCGATCGCAGGAAAGCGCCGGACGCTCTGAAATGATGGATGGAATAATGCTGGTCCAACTGATGCGGGAACTGGAAAACCATTCGTCCTGATCCGCCTTTTTGATGTACTCGTGCGGCATGCCGCGACGCAGCGCAACATTAACCCACGCACTGATCGAAGCGACGACGAGTTACGCTGCTTTCCCGCGCTTTTCATTTGGCGTGTTGCGGGCCGGCTGGTAGTTTGCGTCACTTGGGGGAGGCGAAATGTCGGTGTTTGTTCTTGTTGACCGTGCCTGCCGTTGCCCCACTGGCATCGTCACTGAAGGAGCCCGGTTCTGGAACTCGATCTGATCCAGCGCATCAGGCAAGACTATCGCATCAATGTGCGGGTGGTTCTGATCGCCAGCATTTTGCTGAACCTGCTGGTCTTTGTCGGCTCGCTGTACATGCTGCTGCTCTACGACACGGTGATCCCCAGCGGCAGCGTTCAGACCCTGGCCGGCCTTTTCGCCATGGTGGCGTTGCTCTATCTGCTCCAGGCGGGGATCGACGCCGTGCGGAGCGAGGCATTGCTGGGCATAGCCAACGGTGTCCAACGCGATTTGTTTGAGCCTGTCCACTACGCCGCTGTCCAGCGTGACCTGCAGCGCAAGGGCAATTCACTGCAACTCACCCGCGATCTTGATCAGTTGCACACTTTCCTGGCGGGCAGCGGGCCGGTCGCCATTATCGACCTGCCTTGGGTCATTTTCTTCCTCATTGTCCTTTTCATGCTGCACTGGTGGCTCGGGCTTACAGGGCTGGCCGGGACGCTGGTGCTTGTCGGGCTCGCGTGGGTGACGAGCAGGCGCACTACACAGGGAACGCGCCGGTCGCTGGATATTACCGGTCGTCGTATCGCGGCGACACAGGCAGAACTTCGCTTTGCCGAGAGTGCGCTGGCCATGGGCATGCAGGAGCGGCTTCTGGCCCGCAGCACGGCCATCGACGGCGTATATGTCGAGGCGCAGTCGTTCCTGTCCCGCTGTACCTCGCGGCTGGGCGGCGCGGGACGGGTGTTCCGGCTGTTCCTGCAGTCATCGATCCTGACAGTCGGCGCGCTGCTGGTGCTCGATGGCCAGGCGAGCGGCGGTGTGATGCTCGCAGCCGCGATTCTGGCGGGACGGGCGCTTGCTCCGGTCGATCAGGCGATTTCCAACTGGCGCGGGCTCTCCGCGGCTCGTGAAGGATGGGGACGGATCGCCGAGGCTATTTCGATGTATCGCCAGCCTTTGTCTCGCCAGGTGTCGCTTTCGGCACCGAGTGGTGAGGTCGCGCTGCGTGACCTATACGTAGCGCCGCCTGGTGCTGGTAGCTTTGTGTTGCAGGGAGTGAGTTTGGCGT
>CAYZQP010000394.1:0-2414 GCA_964480545.1 uncultured Mesorhizobium sp.
GCCAGCTTGCCCGGCAGGCGCAGCTTGCGCACCGCCGACTTGCGGCTGACTTCCTTTTCCTGGCGCCGGCGTACACGCTCGTCAGCACGCGCGATCACCCAGTCGAGCAGTTTGGTGGCTTCCTGCGGGTTGTCGGCCAACCAGTGATCGAACTTGTCGCGCACCGCGCCCTCGACGATGCGCACCGCCTCGACGGTGGCCAGGCGGTCCTTGGTCTGGCCAACAAACTCCGGTTCGCGGATAAACACCGACAGCATGCCGGCGGCCGAGATCATCACGTCCTCACTGGTGACGCCGGAAGCCCGCTTGGTGTTGCCGGTGAGGTCGGCATAGGCGCGCAATCCGCGCAGCAGCACGTTGCGGAAGCCGGTTTCGTGGGTGCCGCCTTCTGCGGTCGGGATCGTGTTGCAGTAGGAGTGTACGTAGCCGTCGCCACCAAACCAGGTCACCGCCCATTCGACGGAGCCGTTGCCACCCTGGCGGTCGGTCTTGCCGGCGAAAATCTCGCGGGTGACCTGCATCTCGCTGCCTAGTGAAGCTGACAGATAGTCTTTCAGGCCGCCGGGGAAATGAAACTCCGCTTTGGTCGGCGTGTCGTCCTTGCCGGTGATGAGCGACGGGTCACAGGACCAGCGGATGTTCACGCCGCCAAAAATGTACGCCTTCGAGCGGGCCATCTTGAACAGCCGGGCCGGCTCGAACTTGCAGCCCTTGCCAAAAATCTGCTCGTCGGGATGGAAACGGACTTTGGTGCCGCGCCGGTTGTGCACGTCGCCGAGCTCTTCCACTGGCCCGAGCGGAATGCCGCGCGAAAAGCGCTGGCGATACAGTTTGCGGCTGCGCGCAACCTCGACCTCGACCAGGTCCGACAGCGCGTTGACGACCGAAACGCCGACGCCATGCAAGCCGCCGGACGTTTCGTAGACGTCCGAGTCAAACTTGCCGCCGGCGTGCAGCGTGGTCATGATGACTTCCAGTGCCGACTTGTTTTTGGCCTCCGGATGGGGGTCAACGGGGATGCCACGGCCATTGTCGGTGACGCTCAGAAATCCCTCTGCGTCGAGTTCAACCTCGATGAAGGTCGCGTGGCCGGCGACAGCCTCGTCCATCGCGTTGTCGATCACCTCGGCGAAGAGGTGATGCATCGCCTTCTCGTCGGTGCCGCCGATATACATGCCGGGGCGCTTGCGCACCGGTTCCAGGCCGGACAGCACCTTGATCGAACTGGCATTGTAGCCTTCGCTGCCATCCTTGACGGCAGGCTTGCTGGCAGCCTGAACCACAGGGTCGGCTTTCCTGGGCGCCGCGCGCTCCGGTGCCGTATCCACAGTCGCAAAGAGGTCGTTGACGTCGTCCATCTGGCTCACGATCAGCAGTTCGAATCAGTCTTTGATAATGCCACTATTTCACCCCGGAGACAAAGCGCGTTCCGGTTCTGTTCGTAACATCGCGTCGCATTGCCTTTCAGGCAAGTCAGACCGCCAGAGGGTTAACAAACCGTTGCCGGGCCACCTGCATCAAGCTGGCTGCTCGATTTTCTCGAGAAGCCGGCCAAGTAACAAGATTCCCTGCGGCCACAGCCCCAGCCGCGCCTCGTTGCCAATATGGCCAAGCTCGCCAACATCTGCGAACCCGGTACCCCAGGCGGTGGCGCATTGCTGCGCCCGCGCGAATGTCACACGCGGGTCGTTGCGGCTTGCAACGACAATCGCAGGGAAGGGCAGGCGGACCATCGGCATCGGCGCAAACGGACGAATGGCGTCGTAAGACGGATCAGGGTCTTCGACATTTGTCGGTGACACCAGCAACGCGCCTTTCACCTTTGCCAACTGCATCGGGCTGGCCTGTGCTGCCCATTTTACCGTTGTCGCAACGGTCAGTGAATGCGCGATGATTACCACCGGGCGCGGTGCTGCTGCTATGGCTGCGTCCACGCGGGCAACCCAATCTGCCGGATCGGGCTTTTGCCAGTCTGCCTGTAGCACCCGGCTGGAATTGGGGAAGGCAGCCAGCCAGTGCGACATCCAGTGATCGGAGCCCGAGTTCCCACGGCCCGGCAGAGCGAGAAAATCAAAATCGGCGGCAGGGCTGGAGATCAGGGACCAGGTCATCGCCTACCCGAACACCCGCTTAAAGATCGTATCGACATGCTTGGTATGATAGCCGAGATCAAACTTTTCGCGGATGTCTTCTTCGGAGAGGGCTGCGCGAACTTCCTTGTCTGCGAGCAATTCCTCAAGGAAGTCAGCGCCTTGTTCCCAGACCTTCATGGCATTGCGCTGTACGAGACGGTAACTGTCCTCGCGGGACACGCCAGCCTGGGTCAGCGCCAGCAGCACACGCTGTGAATGCACCAGACCACGGAACTTGTTCAGGTTTTTGTCCATGTTTTCCGGATAGACAACCAGCTTGTC
>CAYZQP010000395.1:0-2401 GCA_964480545.1 uncultured Mesorhizobium sp.
CTTCTAGCAATTTACCTGGTCGGTTTCGCGCTGCTGGTCTATTTGATCATGGCGGCGCAAAATTCGGCCTAACGTAAAAGGATAGATGTCAGGTCCCGGACGATCACGCACTTGCTTAACGAAGAGTTCCGGGTGAGTGGATTGCCAGCGCTTCAGCGCTTGAATCGGAGTTTCGTGGTTCAGCGCCTTCTGCGGCAAGTGGTGGTTGTAGAGCCAGACATAGCGACCGAGGGTCTGCTCCAAACCCTCGCCTGACTCAAAACGGTTTGTGTTGAGCACGTGCGAGATCCGTCCGTTGAAGCGCTCGACCATCCCGTTCGTTTGAGGGGTCTTCGGCCGCGTCAGACGATGCTCGATGCCAAGCGCGGCACACAGGGCGTCGAACTCATGCGTGCCGCTCTCTGCGCGCTTGCGAACCCCGAACAGGCGGTCTGTGAACTCCTTTCCGTTGTCCGTCAGAACAAAGCGAATCTTGACCGGACAGCGAGCATGCAGCGCCTTCAAGAAGCGCCGGGCTGAAACCGCTGTCTTGTTCGCGCGGATCTCGGTGTAGACCCAGCGGGTCGCGCGATCGATGGCGACGAACAGGTAGCGGCGCTGCGTCTCGTCAGGCATCTGCGGCAGGTACTTGACGTCGATGTGCAGGTAGCCCGGCGCGTAGGCCGTGAACGCCTGCGTGGCGCGCGCAGGCGCCTCCTCCACCGGAAGGCGCGACACGCCACGACGACGCAGGAGGCGGTCCAGTGCAGAGCGGCTCATGCTCGCGTGGATGAACTCACGCACCACCGAAAGCAGGTCATCCAGCGACAGCCGCAGCGTCTTGCGCAGCTCGACGACGATCTCCTCCTGACCGGCGTTCAACGTGGTCTGGAGCCGGTGAGCGGTGTGGCTGAAGTCTTCCTGTGTCGTTCGCTTGCGCCACTTGCGAATGGTTTGGCGGGTGACGCCAAAGCGCTCTGCCAGCGCGTAGTCGCTGCCCGTCGCCGCCTGGATCTCGCGGCGGATCGCAGGGGTTGTTCGGGCGTTCTTGTGCAGGCGGATGTTCATGCGGTCCTCGGCGTGGAAAGGTCGGACAGAAGGCCCACCAGAACCTCGCGGCCGATCAGCAGTGCTGACCGATTATGCAGGATGTATTCATCCGGGACCCTACAGGCCAACCTGCTGGAGCGCCGCAGCCCCAACCAGACGCTGCGCTACCGCTACGACGCCCGCAACCGCCTGATCGAAGTCGAGCGCAGCGTGCAGGGCGAAGCACCCGCATTGACGCGCTACAGCTACGACGCCGCCGGCCGCCGCAGCGTCATGGAAGGCGGCGACGGCACCCGCACCGAGTACGCCTACGACAGCCGCCACCGTCTGCGCGGCCTGGTGAAGCGCAGCGCGCTCGGCGCCTTGCTGATGGGCATGGGTTACCAGGTCGACGCCGATGGTCTGCGCACGCAGATCAGCGAGGCCGATTCCACCGGCCTGGTGCGCACGGTGCAGTACGACTACGACGCGGTGAAGCGTCTGGTCGCCGAGCGCATCGACCACCGCATCGACCTGCAGGACCGTGTCGCCAGCTGGAGCTACGACCGCGTCGGCAACCGCCTGCGCCAGAGCGTCAGCGAAGCGGGTGCGGCGGCTGAAGTCATCGACTACGTCTATGACAGCAACGACCGCCTGCAGAGCGAGCGCGGCGCGCACATCGCCGACTACGCCTACGACGCGGCTGGCAACCTGCTCAGCCACGGCACACCGGGCGGCATCACCGAGTACGTCTACAACGACGCCGGCCGCATGCGCGAGGCGCGCAGCGCGGGCGAGGTGAATGCGTATGTCTACAACGCCGACGGGCTGCGCGTGCGACACACGCAGACCCCGGCAGGCGGCACGCCGGCGCAGGCGATCACCCACTGGTCACTGCAGGATCCGACCTACGCCTACGCCCAGGAGATCGAACGCTGGACCAGCACCGGCAGCACCCCGCGCCGACGCAGCGCGGTGTACAGCTTTGCCGATGACCTGATCAGCCAGACCCGCTACGACGCGGCCGACACCGCCACCACCAGCTACGTGCAGGCCGACGGCTTTGGCTCAACGCGCTGGCTGACCGACGCCACCGGCGTGATCACCGACACGGTCGACTACGACGCCTTCGGCAACGAGATCGCCCGCAGCGGCAGCACCGCGATCGAGCATCTGTACCGCGGCGAGGCGTTTGATCCGAACGTTGGCTTCTACTACCTGCGTGCGCGATGGATGGATCCGCGGGTGGGGCGGTTTGTGTCGCAGGATGCCTTCCCTGGATTCGTCGAAGATCCGCACTCGTTACATAAGTACACGGCAAACCACAACGACCCGGTCAATCGGATCGATCCCAGCGGCCACATTTCACTTGTCGAAATGTCGATTTCCACCA
>CAYZQP010000396.1:0-2383 GCA_964480545.1 uncultured Mesorhizobium sp.
ACGCCAAGGTCTCCGCGCGCAACCATAAGCGCGTCGGAAAGCTCGATGATCTCCTTCAGCCGCGTCACCGCCTGCGGCTTCTCGATCTTGGCCATGAGCAACGCGCGCCCGCGCGCCAGCTTGCGGGCTTCTGCCAGATCTTCCGGGCGCTGGACGAATGACAGTGCCAGCCAGTCCACGCCAGCCTCCACCGCAGCGTCAAGATCCGCGCGATCCTTCTCCGTCAGCGCACCGACAGGCAAATCGGTATCAGGCAGGCTCACGCCCTTCTTGTCGGAAATTTTGGTGCCGGCCACCACCGTACAGACAATCGACCTGCCGTCAGTGCTAATGGCGCGCAACTGCAACTTGCCATCATCAATCAAAAGCCGGTCGCCGGATTCAACCGATTTAAGTATTTCGGGATGTGGCAGGAATACGCGTGTGTTCGTGCCCGGATCCGGATTGTCGTCCAGCGTGAATATCTGCCCCTCGACAAGATCGACCTTGCCGTCGGCGAACTTGCCGACGCGCAGCTTCGGTCCCTGCAAATCAGCCAGGATGCCAATCGGACGGCCGCACTGCTCTTCCACCAGACGGATGCGGCGAACGAGCTCGCGCATCAGATCATGGTCGGCATGGCTCATATTGATGCGGAAGACATCGACCCCGGCTTCGAAAAGCCGTCGGATCATCTCAATGTCAGAGGATGCCGGGCCAAGCGTGGCCAGGATTTTTACCTTGCGGGTGCGTCGTATCATTGGCCTGCTTCTGCCGGAGGATCAGCTTCAGTATTGTCAGCCCCGTCGTCCTGACCCGGGGTTGCCGGAACCGGCGTCACCGGCCCCTCGGCCGGCTCGTCGGTCAATTGCACCATCCAGCTCGCCTGGGTCCCCGTATCATACTCACGGAACCCGGCGCGCAGGAAGCCGCGCTGGAAACAATCTGCGACGCCGTCGATCTTGAACGGTCGGTCGGCGATGCACATGTTGATCGGGCCATCCCAGCGTCCTCCCCGCTCGGAATCCTCGGCATAAAGGTAGTAGAAGCGCGAGGCCAACGCGCCCTGGATCAGGGTCTGGCAGGTCGATGCCTCGATGTTCCACCAGCCCTCGGTCTTCCAGCCATCGGCAGCGCGATAACCGATGGCAACGCCGATCAGCGCCTGGGTCGCGTTGCACACGCGGAAATCTGCAGCTGCGGGGGTTGAGGAAAACGCGAGCGACGCAAAACCCAGCCCGCAAAGCGCGGCGATATGCGCGGCAACCGAACGGTGCCTTCCCGCAAATCCCATGAACCGGTCCCTCTTACGCCACATCACTCGCTCTTTTCCGCAATGTGCCTTTGCATGTCAACGCGCCCGATGCGACAAGCCAATCGATTAGGCCTTTTCACACAAGAGACCGCTTGCGACGATTGCCAGCCGCGTCGCGCCGTGGAAGGAAAGCGTGAGTCACACCCGGTCGCGATGCCAGATTCAGACACCTTCTCTCCTTTTACCCTGCTTGATGGCGACCGTGCCATGGGGCTTGTCCTGCTCGCCGATCATGCTGGACGTGCAGTACCGCAGGAGTATGGCGATCTTGGTCTGCCCGCATCCGAATTCGACCGCCACATCGCCTGGGATATCGGCGTCGAGGCGGTGATCCGCCGCCTCGCCGAACTCACCGGCGCGCCGGCGCTCATGGCGAATTTCTCGCGCCTGCTGATCGACGCCAACCGCGGCGAGGATGATCCAACACTGATCCGGCAGCTCTATGATGGCACCGTCATTGCCGCCAACTACCCGATGGGCGCGGCAGAGCGCGAAGCCCGCCTGAACCGCTTCCACCGCCCCTATCACGACGCAGTCGCTGCCTTGATCGCCTCGGTTGCCAGGACCAGTGGCACCGCGCCCTTCATCTTTTCGCTCCACTCGTTCACCCCCGTCATGGGCACGCGTCCGCGTCCCTGGCATGCCGGCGTGCTGTGGGATTCCGACCCGCGTGCGCCGCTGCCAATGATCGAGCTTCTCGCCCGCGACCCGCCGATTATTGTCGGCGACAACGAGCCCTATGATGGCGCACTCAAGGGCGACACCATGTACCGCCACGCAATCCGGAACGGCTATGCCCACGCGCTGCTGGAGATCCGCCAGGACCTGATCGCCGACGCTGCCGGCGTCGAGGCCTGGGCGCAGCGCGTCGCGCCAATCATTGAAGAAATCAATGCGATGCCCGATATGCATGTGGTCAGACACTACCGATCAAGGGCAGACGCGCCATGACACTCACTCCCGAACAGCAACGCGACTTCGAGGCTGCCGCCTTCCGCCGGCTTGTCGAACACCTGCGCGAGCGCTCCGACGTCCAGAACATCGACCTGATGAACCTCGCCGGCTTCTGCCGCAACTGCCTGTCCAACT
>CAYZQP010000397.1:0-2383 GCA_964480545.1 uncultured Mesorhizobium sp.
GGCGGCGAAATACAACCTCTACGCCGCGAAATACGGAACGCAGGCGCCAAGGGTCGAGAAATCGCCTGAAGCGCAGGTCCAGGCCGCCGAAGGTTCCATGGAGGGCGCCCCGCGGCAACCCATCGTGAATTCCGCCGCCACCCCTCCCCCTGAACCGGAGGCTGGCACGGGACCCACACCTCAGCGTTCCCCTGCCGCAACAGGCCGAGCACAATGATCGGCTCCATCGTTCCCGAACCCGTAGCGCGCCAGCCGTGGGGCGTGATCTTGCCGCTTTCCGCCCTCGCCCTGTTCGGCGCGAGCGTGCTCTATTCTGCCGCGGGCGGGCATCTCCAGCCATGGGCAATGACCCATGTTCTGCGCTTCGGGGTTTTCCTCGCCATGGCCCTGGTCATCGCGAAGTTTCCGCGGGACTGGTTCAAGTACTGGGCATACCCGGTCTATGCGGCCGTGCTGGTACTGCTGTTGCTGGTGGAAATGCTCGGAGCCATAGGCGGCGGCAGTCAGCGGTGGCTCAACCTGGGATTCATGACGCTGCAGCCATCAGAGCTGATGAAACCAGCCATCGTCCTGGCGTTGGCCCGTTTCTTTGACAGCCTGCCGCCGACGATGACAGCAAGCTGGCGGGGACTTGTGCCGGCAGCAGTGCTCATAGGACTGCCTGCGGGCTTTGTGATGCTCCAGCCCGATCTGGGGACGGCGCTGGCAATCTGCTTCGGCGGTTTCGTCGTCATGTTTCTTGCCGGCCTGCCGCTGCGCTGGTTCGTCGGCGGCGGCCTGGCCGCATCCATCATCGCGCCTATCGCCTTTTTCACGCTCCTTCACGATTACCAGCGCAACCGCGTGCTTACGTTCCTCGATCCAGAAAACGACCCGCTTGGCACCGGCTATCACATCACCCAGTCAAAGATCGCGATTGGGTCGGGCGGGCTCTTTGGCAAGGGTTTTGGCCATGGATCGCAAAGCCACCTTGAATATTTGCCCGAAGCGCACACCGACTTCGTCTTTTCCACGATGGCGGAGGAATGGGGCATGGCCGGCGGATTTTTCATCCTGCTGGTATTCTTCCTGGTCCTGCGCTGGGGGATGAACGTCGCGCGCACGAGCAGCGGAGACCGGTTCGCGTCCCTGCTCGCCGGAGGCATGACGCTGACGATCTTCTTCTACATCTGCATCAACCTGATGATGGTAATGGGTCTGGCCCCGGTGGTCGGCATCCCCCTTCCCTTCATGAGCCACGGCGGCTCATCAATGATGACGAATATGATCTGCATCGGCACTATCATGGCAGTCCGGAACTGGCAGCGCCGCCCCAGCAGCCTGACCTGAAATTTCCCCTTCCGATCATTGAAACAATCGCTATAGGGGGCGCTCCCGACGATTCGGGATCGCCTGAACGGCAGTGTGGACGCATAGCTCAGTTGGTAGAGCAGCTGACTCTTAATCAGCGGGTCCTAGGTTCGAGCCCTAGTGCGTCCACCAAACTTCCTTAGTAAAATACAACAACTTACTACGCCCCGCGATGGGTCTTACACATGGCTCGCAAGGCCCATGTAAGAGCAGTGTAAGAATGCGCGGTTGATGTCGCCGACCATACAGCGCCGCAAACATCAGTGGATTGCGCATCGGCATTCCCGTAGAGATCTGCTCATGAGATACGTGATCCTCGGCGCTGCAATTGCTGCTTCCTCACCGGCCTTGGCGAAACCCATTTGGAGCAAGACTTCAGCGGAGCATTGAAAGGATGTGAGACTTGGGTTCTCGATCCCGCTAGCTGGGCCAACGGCACTGAGCCATTCGTAAGATCTGTCGGCCTCGGCCCTAAGATGGGGCTTGTTGAGAGCGTGGAGGCGGTAAACCTTCCTCCGGCTGAACTGCGCCGCGCCAACCACTACTGGCGTATCAATTCCACCGAGGGCGCTGGCTATATCTTGGTGGTCTCCGACCAACTGCCAATGTGCCATATCACCGGTGGCGGAAATTCTGACCTACAGCCTACGATTGAAGCGATTCTCGCGTCGCCTGCGTTCAACAGTCGCTGGGAGAAATTGAGCAATTCGGTCAAAGCTGGAATGGCGTCCACCACTTTCCGCAATCGTGAAGAGCCAGCTTTGACAATCCAAATCAGTAGGGCTGATAAACCTCAGCAACGGTTGGACAGAGTGCAGGTAATCGCGACCGCAACGCTTAAGGTGCAGTGAGTGGCGACTGACCCAGCCACCCCGTTGCGCTAGTAGCCACGCGGGCGCACCGTCGGCGAGCATTTGCCACCGCCCAAACCCCGCCGTTGTCCCAAGCGCGCAGTATGTCGAGCACTTCAAGAAACTCGGCGTCCAGCGCGCCCTCGTCCAGCGCCGCGTAAACACCATGGACAAAAGGCATC
>CAYZQP010000398.1:0-2377 GCA_964480545.1 uncultured Mesorhizobium sp.
TCGATTCCGGTGCTGACGTGACCGTCGGCTGCCTTGAAGTGCCGCGCATGGAAGCCACCGGCTTCGGCGTCATGCATGTCGACGAAAAGGATCAGATCATCGCGTTTGTCGAGAAGCCGGCTGATCCGCCCGGCATTCCCGGCAACCCGGATTACGCGCTGGCCTCGATGGGCATCTATGTCTTCAACACAAAGCACCTGATGAAGCTGCTGCGCGAGGATGCCAATACGCCGGGCTCCAGCCGCGACTTCGGCAAGGACATCATCCCGTCCATCGTGCAGCACGGCAAGGCAGTGGCGCATCGGTTCGCAAAATCCTGCGTGCGCTCCTCGCATGAGTTCGAGCCATACTGGCGCGATGTAGGCACGATCGATGCCTATTGGGAAGCCAATATCGATCTGACCGACATCACTCCGGAGTTGGATATCTACGACAAGGACTGGCCGATCTGGACCTATGCCGAGTTGAAGCCGCCGGCGAAGTTCGTGCATGACGAGGACGGCCGCCGCGGCATGGCGGTATCGTCTGTGATCGCCGGCGACTGCATCGTCTCAGGCGCGTCGCTGAAGCGCTCGCTGGTGTTCACCGGCGCGCGCATCAACTCCTTCTCGACGCTGGATGAGGTCGTGATGCTGCCCGACTGCGTGGTTGGCCGAAACGTCGAGCTGTCGCGCTGTGTCGTCGATTCCGGCGTCACCATCCCGGAAGGTCTGGTTGTCGGCAAGGATCCCAAGCTCGATGCCAAGCGCTTCCGCGTGTCGGAAAAGGGCATCGCGCTGATCACGCAGGATATGATCAACAGGCTGTAGGCCGTGGACGTCTAGCGTTCCTCGCCCCTTTGGGAGAGGTGGCGAGCGCAGCGAGCCGGAGAGGGGTTATGGAATATCCCACACGACGCAGAGATGCCCAAACGAATGACCGGGCACGCACACTTCGCCGTGGTGACAACATGGCCGAAGCTCTTCTGTGGGATGAACTCAAAGCCAAGAGGCTGGGCGGTTACAAGTTTGTCCGGCAAATGCCGCTTGGACCGTACTTCGCTGATTTTGCGTGCCGAAGTGCGAAGCTCGTCATTGAACTCGATGGCTCACAGCATTTCGACAGTGCGTACGACCGAAAGCGCGACGAATTTATGCGTCGGCGCGGCTTTTCAGTGCTGCGCTTCTGGAGCCACGACGTAATGTTCTCGCGAACAAGTATTTGCGAGACGATTCTCGCAGCTCTGGAGGGGCAGTTGGCTGAGGATGTAGTCTCCCCTGATTTGCGCTTCATATTTTCACCCCTCTCCGCCTCGCTTCGCTCGGCACCTCTCCCCAAAGGGGCGAGGAACTCAGGTTCTGATATCGCATGAAAATTCTCTCCGTCACTTCCGAGCTCTATCCGCTGATCAAGACCGGCGGACTGGCCGATGTCGCCGGTGCGTTGCCGCTGGCGCTAAAAGCGCAGGGCATCGAGATGCGCTCGCTGCTGCCGGGCTATCCGGCGGTCATGGCGAAGCTGAAGAAGGCCGAACCGGTACATCATTACGAGGCGCTGTTCGGCGGCTCGGCTGCGCTGTTGCGCACCGAGGTCGACGGGCTCGACATCTACATCATCGACGCGCCGCATCTTTATGAGCGCGCGGGCGGCCCCTACGGCGATGCCACCGGCAATGACTGGCCCGACAACTGGCAGCGCTTTGCCGCGCTGTCGCGCGTCGGTGCTGATTTCGCCGAGGGCAAGATCGAGGGCTTCCGGCCGGACATCGTCCACGTGCATGACTGGCAGGCGGCGCTGACAGTCGCCTACATCAAGTTCGGCCCGGCCTATCAGGTGCCAACCGTAGTGACCGTGCACAATCTGGCATTCCAGGGCCGCTACCCCGCCGGTATCTTTGGCGGGCTTGGCCTGCCGGCCTCCGCCATGACCGTGGACGGCGTCGAATATTATGGCGGTGTGGGCTTCCTGAAAGCGGGCCTGCAATCGGCCTGGGCGCTCACCACCGTGTCGCCAACCTATGCGCAGGAAATCCGTACGCCGGAATTCGGCATGGGGCTGGATGGCCTGATCAACCTGCGCTCTGCCGACCTGCACGGCATCGTCAACGGCATCGACGTGGATGTCTGGAACCCGGCCGCTGATGGTCAGCTCGCCGCGACCTACGATGCCACGAGCCTCGACAAGCGCGCCGCCAGCCGCCGCGCGGTGGAGGAGCGCTTTGGCATCGACCATGACGATGCGCCGATCTTCTGTGTGGTCTCGCGCCTGACATGGCAGAAAGGCATGGACCTGCTTGCCTCGGGTGCTGCTGATCTCGTCGCAACCGGTGCCAAGCTTGCCGTGCTTGGCTCCGGGGACAGCGCGAGGAGGCCGCAAGCAGTTGCCCCTCCAGCGCGCT
>CAYZQP010000399.1:0-2359 GCA_964480545.1 uncultured Mesorhizobium sp.
CGCGAGACCTTTACCGCACTTTTCGCGGAGTTCGACAAGGTCGGAGCAATCATCCTCGCCCGTATTGCCGAGTATCTGGGTCTGCCGCCCGACTGGTTCGATCCGGCCATCGCCGACGGCAACTCGGTACTTCGCCTGCTGCACTATCCCCCGGTCGAGGACGGACACGGCGGCGCAATCCGGGCCGCCGCGCATGAGGATATCAACCTTGTCACCCTGCTTCTTGGTGCCGAGGAAGCGGGGCTGGAATTGCGGACAAGAGACGGCCGCTGGCTGAGCGTTTCACCGCCGGAGGGCGCGCTGGTGGTCAATATCGGCGACATGCTGCAGCGGTTGACGAACAATGTGCTGCCTTCAACCACGCACCGTGTCCGCAATCCTGACGGTTCGCGCGCAGGATTCAGCCGCTATTCCATGCCGTTCTTCCTGCATCTGCGGAGCGATTTCAGGATAGCAACCCTGCCCCAATGCGTAACTCCCGATAATATCGATCACTATCCCAAGTCGATCACAGCCGATGACTATCTGCAGCAAAGGCTCAAGGAAATCGGACTGAAGAAATGACCGGCTCACTATCCATCCCATTCAACGTGTCGCAACTGGCGCACGATTAACCGTTATTTCAGAACCACGTGCGACAAGGCCCCTGACAGCACGGGGGAAACCACGCTTTGGATCCGTCCGAATACACGCCGGGCACTTTGGGGGAAGAAGTGCAAAGCCGCGTCGGCACAGCCGAGCGTGATGTTCTCGCGCTGGGTATCGTGACGGCGAGCATCATCATGTTCGTCGGCACCGGCGGCGCCGTGATGCCTGCGATCGTCCGGTCCTTTTCGGGTCTTGGCGTCGGACCGGACCAGCTGCTGGTCAATACGCTCCTGCTGAACATCGCACTCATCATCTTCAGCTGGCGCCGCTACAAAGAGCTCGTCCGTGAAGTGGAGGAACGCCGTCAGACAGAGGCGCAGGCACGGCTGCTCGCCGAAACCGACCCGCTGACGGGCTGCCTTAATCGGCGCGCGATGGGTCCAGCCGCGGAACGTCTGGTCACCGAGGCCAAGCAGCGCGGCGATGCCGTGGCCATGATCATGCTGGACATCGACAAGTTCAAGCAGGTGAACGACCTCAACGGCCACAGCGCGGGCGATTTCCTTCTGCAGGAGTGCGCGCGCCGGATCGTTGCCCTGCTACCGCCGGATGGGCTGATCGCCAGGCTTGGCGGCGATGAATTCGCCTGTGCCGTGCCGTTCCCGCCCGGACGGGGCGACCGGATTGACCGCCTTGCCGCTTCCATGGTGGAGGCGGTAGCGCAGCCGGCCATGGTCAACGGGCTTTCCGTGGAAGTCACCGTCTCGATCGGGCTTGCTCGCAGCGACATCAGCCCCAGCGGCACCGCGACGACCGTCGATGCACACGAGCTGCAGCACATGGCCGATATCGCCATGTACCATGCCAAGAAGCAGGGCCGTAACTGCTACTTCTGGTTCGAGGCTCCGATGGAAAGCGAACTGCGCTTCCGTAGCGAGCTGGAATCCGGCATTCGCCGCGGTATTCCCGCCGGCGAATTCGTCCCTTACTATGAACAGCAGATCGACCTGAAGACGGGTCGGCTCACCGGCTTCGAGATGCTGGCGCGGTGGAATTCACCGACGCTGGGAATGGTCAGCCCGGATATCTTCATTCCGGTCGCCGAAGAAATCGGCGTCATATCGGAGTTGTCCGAACGGCTGATCGCCCAGGCACTTGCCGATGCAAAGGGCTGGGATCCTCAGCTCACCCTCTCGGTCAACATCTCACCCTTGCAACTGCGCGACCCATGGTTCGCGCAGCGGCTGCTCAAGATGCTGGTGGAATCGAACTTCCCGGCCAGCCGCCTTGAGATCGAGATCACCGAAACCTGCCTGCATGAGAACGTCGGCGTTGTCCGCACGCTGATTACCAGCCTGAAGAACCAGGGCATCAAGGTCAGCCTGGACGATTTCGGCACAGGCTATAGCTCACTGTCGCAGCTTCGCACGCTGCCGTTCGACCAGATCAAGATCGACCGCAGCTTCGTCATGAACATGCATGACAATACCGACAGCGCGACAATCGTCGATGCCATCACTGCTCTTGGGCGCGGCCTTGGCCTGCCGATAACCGCAGAGGGGATCGAGACCGAGGCAGTGCTGGAAAAGCTTCGCAAATATGGAAAGCTCAAGGGGCAGGGCTATCTATATGGCCGGCCGGAGACTGCCTCCGCCACCAGGAAGCGGCTTGAGGGGATGGACCTGCTGGCCGCTGCGCCATTCCAGAAGGCTGCCGAACTGCCGACCGAGCCCGATCTTCCCGAAGCTCCCGGCCTTCCCCAGGCGGATGC
>CAYZQP010000400.1:0-2077 GCA_964480545.1 uncultured Mesorhizobium sp.
CCACCGCTTCCGCAACAATAGCAGAACTGGCAAGTGACAAGTTACAAGTTACCTTCTTTCCGCCAGCGCCACGGCTTGAGACCAAACGCCTCTCTGCGGAAAAAAGGTAACTGTCCCCTGAGCTACCTGAATTTTGCTTCCACACCCGCGCCTGCCTCGATGCCCATGACCTCCGGTCAGTCGGGCAGGCATTTGTGCGTCCTGTTGCAGGCGCACCAATCAAATCACCCAATCGCGTCAGTTGGTGTTGGCGGCCTCGGGTGCCGGCACTTCCGACTTTTGCTTGCAGCCTTTCAGCCAGACATCATAGACCGCATGCTCAACGGCGCTCAGTCCCGGGCTTTCGGCAAACATCCAGCCCGTAAAAATCCGGCGGATCTTGCGATCTAGCGTGATCTCGTCAACCTCGACAAACGTGTCGGTCTTGGCTTCCTCGGCGTCTGGCCGCGAGTAGCAGACCTTCGGCGTCACCTGAAGCGCGCCGAACTGCACCGTCTCGTTGATATAAACATCGAAAGAAATGATCCGACCGGTGATCTTGTCGAGACCGGCAAACTCGGCGACGGGGTTCTTCAACCGTGTCTGCTTCTTCTCCGGCGTCGGCTCGATGCTCTCGATAGAAGGCGCATCGGGTGCCGGCTTTGGATTGGCCGGGATATCCTCCGGCTTTGGCTCCTGCTGAACGATATCTGCGTCCGATCCGTCCGGCTCGATCTCGAGTATCTCGCCGCTCTCAGGCTGGATCGGCGGCAAAGGCGCACGCTCGATTGACGTCTGGGCAGCGGCAATCGTCACGCCACCAAGCATGAACAGAGAGGTCAGAAGCGCAGTTCGGGGCAATGTCATCAGCGGACTGTTCCGGAGGATCGGTTGTACTCGGGGACAAACCGCATAGCGGCAAAATGTGGCGGGAAACAAACCGCCACGAACGATCAGGACGCGCCCGGCGTCCAGGCGTCGTAGTCGCCGGTGACCTGTGGCCGCTGTCCCGATGCCGCCAGCGACCCCGGTGGGCGATAGGCTTCCGGCGAACCGGTCAGGTTCGGCAGATGCGGCTTTTGCCACTCGCGCGGCTTGTAGGTCTCGTCGGTCGGCGGCGTGTCTACACGGTGGTGGATCCAGCCATGCCAGCCGGGCGGAATCTTCGAGGCTTCAGAATATCCGTTGTAGATCACCCAGCGGCGCGGGCGCCCCTGCGACTCGGCCGGGCCTTCGTAATAGACGTTGCCCTGCTCGTCCTCGCCGATCCGTGTGCCCTTGCGCCACGTGTACAGGCGGGTGCCGAGGGTCTCGCCGTTCCACCAGGTAAAAAATTGCAAAAAGAAGTTCTTGATCGACATTTCCGGGCCGCGATTTGATGCGCTGTCGCCTTATGGCCTTCCACGACAAGGATGGCAACAGACAAGCTG
This sequence comes from uncultured Mesorhizobium sp., assembly GCA_964480545.1. Classification (GTDB taxonomy): domain Bacteria; phylum Pseudomonadota; class Alphaproteobacteria; order Rhizobiales; family Rhizobiaceae; genus Mesorhizobium_G. Next base: position 1,410 of record CAYZQP010000400.1, read on the forward strand.
CCGCGCAGGCTCCGGACACACTCCAGACACGCAAAGATGAACCAAAGGCTTAACCCAATACCCTTGTTGGAGTTGACTTTGCGCGCGTGCGGGCCTAGTTCCGCGCAAGTAGTTGAGTGTAAGCAACTTTTTCGCGGCATCTGGCCGCCAGCGCGAACAGTAGGGCGCAAGAAACCTTTGGCAACCGAAACCATGTCCGAACAGGACGCGCCCGCAGAGGCGCAAACCGCCGTTGAACCAGTCACCTTCGCAGACCTTGGCCTGTCGCCAAAGGTGCTCGCGGCCGTCACAGATTCTGGCTACACCATTCCAACACCGATCCAGGCAGGCGCCATTCCGCACGCGCTTCAGGGCAAGGACGTTCTGGGCATCGCCCAGACCGGCACCGGCAAGACCGCCGCCTTCACCCTGCCGATGATCACCCGGCTGGAAAAAGGCCGGGCACGTGCCCGCATGCCGCGCACACTGATCCTCGAGCCGACGCGCGAACTCGCCGCCCAGGTCGAGGAGAATTTCGTCAAGTACGGCAAGAACCACAAGCTGAACGTCGCCCTGCTCATCGGCGGCGTGTCATTTGAGGACCAGGAAAAGAAGCTGGAGCGCGGCGTTGACGTTTTGATCGCCACGCCCGGCCGCCTGCTCGACCATTTCGAGCGTGGCAAGCTGCT
>CAYZQP010000400.1:2087-2357 GCA_964480545.1 uncultured Mesorhizobium sp.
GGCAGATCGCATGCTCGACATGGGCTTCATCCCCGACATCGAGCGCATCTGCAAGCTGATCCCGTTCACGCGTCAGACGCTGTTCTTCTCGGCCACCATGCCGCCGGAAATCACCAAGCTGACCGAGCAGTTCCTGCACGCGCCGGTCCGCATCGAAGTCGCCAAGGCTGCCTCGACCAACACCTCGATCACCCAGCGCCTCGTCAAGTCCGGCAACAAGCCCTGGGACAAGCGCGCCGTGCTGCGCGACCTGATCCGCGCCGAAGACGA
>CAYZQP010000401.1:0-2338 GCA_964480545.1 uncultured Mesorhizobium sp.
GAATGGTCTGGCGATGTGGGTTGTTTCCGACAATCTGCGCAAGGGTGCTGCCCTCAACGCCATCCAGATCGCCGAGCTGCTCGTCGCCAAGGGGCTGATCCAGCCAAAGAAGAAGGCTGCCTGACGCATGGTGTTTCGGCTGCGTCACGCGAAAGCGGAAGACGCAGCCGACCTTGCCCGCATCATGCGGGCGTCAATGTCGTCGCATGAATGGATGCCGGTACTCCACACGCCGGCAGAAGACATCGCCTACATGGCGGAAGTCCTGCAGCGCAGCCAGCCTGTCATTGTCGCCTGCAAGGAGCTCTCCATCGTCGGGTTTATCGCGATGACGGGCGACTTCGTCGAGCACCTTCATGTCGATCCGTCCTTTTTCAACCGGGGCATCGGCTCGGCATTGCTGGACGAGGGTATGCGAGGCAGGTCAATGGTCTGGCTGAACTGCTTCCTGGAGAACCACGGCGCTCGCCGCTTCTACGAGCGCCATGGATTCCGCGCCGAGTCCTTCAGCGATGGCGCGGGCAACGAGGAGCGGCTGCCAGACGCACAGTATGTCTGGCGAAGCTTCTGAGTTGGCGCAACTCTCCAATCCTGGTATGAGTGGCAGGCCGCAGGGACAGCGGCGACCTTGGGGGTTCATACATGCTGGCTTTTCCATGGCCGACGACAGATGGCGAATGGATGGCGTTTGGCGTTGCTGCCTTTACGCTGTTCCTGGGTGTTCTCATGCTGTTTGCGCCGCGCATCGTGATGCGCATGCTCAGGCTGCAAACGACGCCCGATCATGAGGAGGCGCTTTCGGAGATACGCGGGCGGATGGCCGGCTTCTACCTCGGCACCTCGCTGACAGCGATTCTTCTGGCGCAGCCGCTGGTTTATCTGGCGCTGGGTTTTTCCTGGCTGTTCACGGCTTTCGGGCGATTGATCTCGATGCTTTCCGACGACGGGTTCCGGATTCCGAACTTCATCTGGCTGCTGCTGGAACTGATACTGGCAGGAATCGCAATCGGTTACGCGCTGGGCTGGTTCGCGTAGAGTCAGCTCACACGTCTGGCGGGCTTGCTGTCACTTTCCAGAGGTGCGACAAATCTGTCAGAAAACTCGTGCTGCGCCTGTGTTGCAGGCTGGAAATGCCTATGCTAGACGGCAGTCGGTTTTCGCCCGAGGGGATGGGTGCGGACGATTGTCCAGCGCGTGATCTCCAGGAACCAGATCAATACTCAAGGCCAGAGATTTAGCCCGAGTTTCGCACTCAACGCCAAAAATCTCAGGCCTGTCAGACAAAGAGAATCGACGGACCGTGGCTTCATCATCATCGCCAGTTTCCGCAGTTGCAGAGCGCTACGCACGCTCCCTGTTCGAGCTGGCGAGCGATTCAAAGTCTGTCGCCAAGGTTGAATCCGATCTTTCCGCTTTCGAGAAGCTGCTGTCTGGCAGCGCTGACCTCGACCGCCTGATCAAGTCGCCGGTGTTTTCGGCCGAGGATCAGTTGAAGGCGATCAGCGCCATCGCCGACAAGGCAAAGATCGGCGGACTGGTTGGCAACTTCCTGCGCGTCGTCGCCAAGAACCGCCGGCTTTTTGCCGTGCCTGGCATCATCACCGCCTTCCGTCGCATTGCGGCCGAGGCGCGTGGCGAAGTCGCAGCAGACGTGACGTCGGCGCATGCGCTGACAGCTGCACAGCAGACCGAACTGAAGGCTGCGCTGAAGAGCGTTGCCGGCAAGGACGTCGCAATCAATGTTACGGTTGATCCGAGCCTGCTCGGCGGCCTCATCGTCAAGATGGGTTCGCGTCAGATCGATACGTCGCTTCAAACCAAACTCAATTCGCTTAAGCTCGCACTTAAAGAGGTCGGCTGATGGACATCCGCGCTGCGGAAATTTCCGCAATTCTCAAAGACCAGATCAAGAACTTCGGCAAGGAAGCCCAGGTTACAGAAGTTGGTCAGGTTCTGTCCGTCGGTGACGGCATCGCCCGCGTCTATGGTCTGGACAATGTCCAGGCCGGTGAAATGGTCGAATTCCCCGGCGGCATCCGCGGCATGGCGCTGAACCTCGAAGCCGACAATGTCGGTGTGGTTATCTTCGGCGCCGACCGCGACATCAAGGAAGGCGACACCGTCAAGCGTACCGGCTCGATCGTGGACGTTCCGGTTGGTCCGGCACTGCTTGGCCGCGTTGTTGACGCACTCGGCAACCCGATTGACGGCAAGGGCCCGATCAAGGCTACCGAGCGTCGCCGCGTTGACGTGAAGGCTCCCGGCATCATTCCGCGCCAATCGGTGCATGAGCCGATGTCGACCGGCCTCAAGGCCGTTGACGCGCTGATCCCGGTTG
>CAYZQP010000402.1:0-2328 GCA_964480545.1 uncultured Mesorhizobium sp.
CTCGCGCACCAGTATGGCATAGGCATCCGCCGAGATTTCTCCCGTGCACGGACCGGAGCAGCGCTTGATCTGATAAAGCAGGCAGGGACGCGTGCGGTTTTCGAAGAAACTGTCCGTGCAGGAGCGGATCAGGAACGCGCGTTGCAGCGAGTTGATCGTGCGCCCCACCGCCTGCGCCGAGGCGAACGGACCGAAATACTCGCCCTTGCGCGAGCGCGCGCCGCGATGCTTGAAAATGCCGGGCGACGGATGATCCGAGATCATGATGTAGGGGAACGACTTGTCGTCGCGCATCAGCACGTTGAAGCGCGGCCGCAGCCGCTTGATGAGGTTTGCCTCCAGCAGCAGCGCCTCGATCTCGGTGCGGGTGACGACAAACTCCATCGTCGCCGTCTCGCGCACCATGCGACCAATGCGGTTGGTGTGGAACCGGCCCTGCGCATATTGCGTGACGCGCTTTTTCAGCGACCGCGCCTTGCCAACATAGAGTACGTCCCCTGCAGCATTCATCATGCGATAGACGCCGGGACGGTTCGGCAGACCCTTGACCAGCGTCTCGATCACATCTGCGCCGACCTTGCCGTCGGCATCCGATGCTTCAGCGGTCCAGTCAATCGCCGTGAAGGCAGGATCGGGTCCAGGCAGAGCCGCTTCCGCGATGATGTCGTCATCATCGTCGAGTTCGGTGTCGGGCACATCCTGCCCAATTGCCTTGGCGGGACTCATGGTCGCCCTGAATTGGTTCAAATCGCCGCCAATTTCAACAGAGGAGGCATCAGGCTCCTGCCACGTGCGAATACGAGGGGAGGTGGTGAAGATCGCACTTGATTAAAATTCAAGGTAAACAATATGTAAATCAAAGGTAACAGGAATTGATAATGATATCAAATACATATAGCCGTTAACTGAGACACAATCCTGCCTTTTTCTCGCCCGCGAATGACCCTTTTTCGGGTCCGCTACAGCCTCATTTGCTTCCCATAAATCGCCTCGGAAAGCGCGGGGACATTCTCCCAGGACGGCCCTGCGCTGCGGCAAGGAGTAATGTAAAATGTCAGCCATGTTCAAATTCGCCCGCCCCCTCGCCTTCGCAGGCCTGTTCGCGGTGATCACTGCCCCTGCATTTGCAGCAGACGCAATCGAGAGCATTCCGGAGCCTGTAGCTCCCGCCTATCAGGAGCCAGCCGCGGGCTGGACCGGTGGTTATGCCGGTGTCCAGGCCGGGTACGGCTTCGGTCGCGCCAAGGATGGCAACAACCGTATCGGCACTGATGGTATCACTGGCGGCGCTTTCGCCGGCTACAATCATGAGCTCGGCAATGGCGTAGTCGTCGGCGCTGAAGGCGATGTCGGCTACTCCAACATTGAAGGCACCAACGCTGCTGTCGGCGTTCGTGGCGGATTTGAAGGCTCGGTGCGCGGTCGCGTCGGTTATGCTGCGACACCTGATGTCATGCCCTACGTAACCGCAGGTGGTGCAGCCAAGCGCGCTACATTGCTTGACCCGAATGGCAAGGATCGCACCACCGCTCTCGGCTGGACCGCAGGCGCCGGTGTCGACGTCAAGGCCACCGAGAAGGTCTTCGTACGTGGCGAGTATCGCTACACCGACTACGGCAACGAAAAGTTCAACACCGGAGCCGGTGAGCGTAAGGTCGGCATTCGTGACAGCCGCGTGCAGATGGGCGTCGGCCTCAAGTTCTGATTTCCCGCGTAGAGTACGCGTAACGTGTAGAGGCCGGATGGAAACATCCGGCCTTTTCGTTTTCGCCCTGCCCCGGCCTGGAGCCCCGACGGTCAGACTTGTATCCGCATCAGCCCTTTGAAAGTTCAGAACCCAGTTCGGGCCACTTCTCATCAAATCGGGCTGCCCAGCGCTTCAACTTGCTGCGCCCTTTTTCCCATTTCCCGGCAAAGCGAAGGTCGAGATATGAAATCGTGGCGCGCAGCGCGATCTGACCGACAGAAAGCTGCTTCGGCAGTTTTGGCAGGTTGGCATTCAGATAGTCCAGCGAGCGGATCGCCTTGCCCCACTGCCGGTCAACCCAGGGCTGATGGTAGGTTTCTTCCGTGCGCAGGCGGCGCTCATAAACAATCAGCAGAAGCGCATCGCAGATGCCATCGGCCAGCGCCTCGAGCCGCTCGGCCTCGAGCCGCTTTGCTGCATTGCGCGGAAACAGCTTGTTGCCCGAAACGCGGTTGAGATGCTGTGTAATGACACGGCTGTCGTAAATCGCCTCGCCCTCGTCGGTGATCAGCGCCGGGATTTTGCCGAGCGGGTTGATCAGAAGCAGATCCGGCGGTTCAACAGTGGTGTCGACCGCGACC
>CAYZQP010000403.1:0-2315 GCA_964480545.1 uncultured Mesorhizobium sp.
AGCTGTGCCTTCATATTTTCAGGCGTGCCGAAGGCCGGCGCGCCCGACTTCATGTCGACATTGGAGGTGAAGCCGCCATAGGCGACCGGCGCGCCGGGCTTGACCATCTGCGTGAAGGCAAGGGCCGCCAGCGCCTCGGCATTCTGCTGCACCATCGCACCGGCAATGGTGACCGGTGCCATCGCACCCGACAGCGTGAACGGGGTCACCACCACAACCTGACCGGCAGACGACATCTGGATGATGCCCTCCATCATCGGCACGTCGAGTTTCAGCGGCGAGTTGGTATTGATAATGGTGAAGACCGACGGTTCGCGCTCCAACTGCTCGCGCGACACGCCGCGCGCGATGCGGGCAATCTCGATGCCATCCAGATTGCGCTCGCGTCCCAGCGAATAGATGTGAAACGCCTTGTCGGTCAGGGTGGCGAGATCGCGGATGCATTCGAGATGCCGGACTGACGGGTGGATGTCGACCGGCTCGACCGGATAGCCGCCGGTGAGATGGATGATGTTGTGCATCTGCGCCAGCCGCAGGAAATTGCGGTAATCGCGCTGGTTGCCCGGGCGGCGGCCGCTGTCGGTGTCCGAGCAGTTGGGGGCAGAGGCCACCGTGGTGAAAGCGAAATTGTCGCCGCCGAACGGCACGTTATGCGCCGGGTTGCGGGCATGCAGCGTGAACTCAGACGGGCAGGTCTTGATCAGCTCGAGGATCATATCGGCGTCGAAGCGCACCCGTTCCGAGCCGGGCTGCATATCGGCGCCGGCGCGCTTCATCATGGCGCGCGCCTCGTCATGCAGCACGTCGACGCCGATCTCCTTCAGCACGCGCAAAGATGCCAGGTGGATCGATTCCAACTGGTCGTCGGAGATCAGCTTTGTTGGCTGGAAGGCATGCTTGCCGACCTTGAATGCAGGCTGCTCAAAACCGCTGCTGCCCGCGCGCTTTGCAGAGCGTCCGCCACGGCGCGAGCGCTCGGGGGCAGGGTCAGGTAAAACAAGCGCAGCATCGCTCATGGCAGGCCTCGGAATGATCCTGGCATTCTTACCGTGGCAGAGAGCACGGCCTACATGCAAGGCGACAGGCAGGGCGAGCAAAGCGACATAGAGTGTTTGCGGCCTGGCTTGATCCAGAGGGCTGCGATGCTTAAGTCGGGCATCCCACCCAAGGAGTGCCCATGACCAACGCGACCGATCCGTACATCTGGCTGGAAGAGCGCGAGTCGCCCGAGGCGCTGGCCTGGGTGGAAAAGCAGAATGCGGTGACCACAGCGCTGGTGAAGCCCGACCCGCTTTACGATACCGATTTCCAGATCGCGCTCGACCTGATGACGGCTGAAGACAATATCGCGGTCGGCTCCGAAATCGGCGGCAAGGTCTATAATTTCTGGCAGGACAAGGCGAACCAACTCGGGCTTTGGCGGCGCACGTCGCTTGCCTCCTACAAGACCGAAAAGCCGGACTGGGAGACCATTCTCGACTTCGACAAGCTGGCAGCCGAGGAGGGCGTGAAGTGGGTATTTTCTGGCGCAACCCGGCTCTACCCGGATTTCACCCGCGCGCTGGTGTCGATGTCGCCGGATGGCGGTGATGCCTCCGAGATGCGCGAGTTCGACATTGAAGCGAAGGCGTTTGTTGAAGGTGGCTTTCGTGCGCCAGCGTCAAAGTCCAGCTACAGCTGGTTGGACAAGGATACGGTGATCGTCAACTCGGCGCTGACCGATGATGACAAGACCGTCTCCGGCTATCCGCGCGTGGTAAAATTCTGGAAGCGCGGCACGCCGCTGGACCAAGCAGAAGCCTTCTTCGACATTCCCAAATCCGAACTGATGGCCAATGGCGGCGTCGATCACGATGAGGATCGCACCTATGTGTTCGCCGGGCGCATCATGGATTTCTACAACAGCAAGAGTTTTCTGCGCATGCCCGATGGCGAGTTGCGGCATATTCCGTTGCCGGATGACGCCGTGAATACCGATTTGTTCCATGGGCAGTTCCTGTTTGGCGTGCGCACGTCGTGGACGGCGCCTGATGGCACGAAATGTGAGCCGGATGCGCTCTATTCCTTCGATTTCGAGACATGGATCGCCACAGGCGAGCTTGGCCGAATCGAAACGCTGTTGCCGCGCAAGGAGCGCGTTTCGCTGGCCGGAACGGCCAATACGAAGAACCGGCTGTTCATCCAGCTCATGGACAATGTGCGCGGCAAGGTGATTGCGGCCGAGCGGGCAGGGGGCAAGTGGGTGCTCTCCACCGTGGCGCTGCCGGAAAACGGCAATGTCGGCATCGCGCATGCCAATAAATACGGGACCAGCG
>CAYZQP010000404.1:0-2312 GCA_964480545.1 uncultured Mesorhizobium sp.
CATGGCCCGGTCCGGGAGGTCGCAGGCGTTTGCGCAAAACGTCAGGAAAGCTCGATCCAGGCCGGCACGTGGTCGGAAGCGTTGGGGAGGCCACGCACCTCACGGTCAACGCCGCCGCGCTTCAGTTGACCGGCCAGCATTGGGTTGAGCAGCAGGTGGTCGAGCCGCATGCCCGCATCGCGCTCCCAGCGCAGCCGCATGTAATCCCAGAATGTATAGACTGTTTCGGTGGGATAGAGCGTGCGCAGCGCATCGGTCCAGCCGCTATCAACCAGCTTCGCAAACGCCTCGCGGCTGGCCGGCTGGGTCAGCGCATTCTTGTCGTAGGACGTGGTCTTGTAGATGTCGGCCGGTGTCGGCACGACATTGTAATCACCGACCAGCGCCACCGGCGCGCCGCACTCCCGCAGTCCATCGGCATGCGCCTGAAAGCGCCCATGCCAGGCCAGCTTGTAGTCAAACTTCGGGCCGGGGATCGGGTTGCCATTGGGCGCATAGAGACAGCCGATCAGCACCCCGCTCACCGCCGCCTCGATATAGCGCGCCTGGCTGTCCTCGTCGTCACCCGGCAGCGAGACTTGCGTCACCACCGGCTCCTTGCCGCGCGCCAGGATCGCCACGCCATTATAGCCGCGCTGCCCCACCCACACCGCCTTGTAGCCGGCTGCATTGATCGCCTTCACAGGAAATGCCTTCTGCTCCGCCTTGAGCTCCTGCAGGCAAACGACATCCGGCTGCCTGAGCTTCAGCCAGGCCAGCAGATTGTCGAGCCGGCGCACAACGCCGTTGATGTTGTAGGTGGCGATCAGCAATTGGGCTTGCTCCTTGTGGCACCGGTACTGCGCGAACCTGGTCATACGCGAGCTGAATGGACGACATCAATTCCACCTGCGAGCTGATCGCGTGGCTGGCAGCGCGACCGCGCCTTCATCTCATCGCCCGATGCGTCGAAAGGGTCTCACAGGCACTCGTGATTGCTGGTGAGAGTATAGCCAGAGTCGTATGTTGGCGGTCAGACTATTCGACAGCCGGCTTATATGCTATGGCGCTGCCAGCGAAGCAAGATTGGGGAAATTTGGTTGCTGGCATTCCGGCGATGTTGGCTTGTCGGGTAGCGCAATTTTGCGATCCCAAACATAGAATTGAAGAGCGTCACTCTGACCGCCCGTCGCGGAGAGCGGCTGCTTATAAACTGAGGTAGGCATGAAGACAGTACTTACATACGGCACATTCGATCTTTTCCATGTCGGGCATGTTCGCCTGCTCGATCGGCTCCGCCAGCTCGGGGATCGTTTGGTCATCGGGTGCTCAACCGATGAGTTCAATCGTATCAAGGGCAAGAATGTGGTGATGCCCTATGAACAGCGCCGCGAGATCCTGCTGTCTTGCCGCTATGTCGACCACGTCTTTCCCGAGAATAACTGGGAGCAGAAGCGGGAAGACGTTATTCGGGAAAATGCTACCGTTTTCGCTATGGGTGATGACTGGGTGGGGAAATTTGATGACCTGTCAGATATCGTCGAGGTCCTCTACCTGCCCCGGACCGACGGAATCTCTACCACGGAGGTCCGGCAACTCGTGAATTCTCTTTATCTGGAGAGGGTTGGTGAGTTGAAGCACACGGTTGAGCACCTGAACAGGATGGTGTCCTCGCTGTAGTTCGAAAGACGACAGTTCCTGAAGTTGATCGAGACAAGCGCCAGGTCTGGAATATGACCAGGCTGACTGTTGGAAGCGGATGATTGACCTTTCAGTGGCGCGATCTGTCCGAAGCAGGCCACTGCCTCAATGCGCTTCATCCCAGCTGTTGGCCGCCCGGGCATCCACCTGCAGCGGCACCGACAGCGACACCGCAGGCATGGCGGCATTCTCCATCACCTTCCTGATGACAGGGATGCTCGCCTCGACCTCGGCATCCGGCGCCTCGAAAATCAGCTCGTCATGCACCTGCAACAACATACGCGTCGAGACACTGGCCTTTTCCAGCGCCTCGTCCATACGGATCATGGCGCGGCGGATAATGTCGGCCGCCGTACCCTGCAGGCGAGCATTGGTCGCGGCGCGCTCGTTGAAGGCGCGCAGCGAATAGTTGGACGAGCGGATCTCCGGATAGTGCACGCGCCGCCCGAAGATCGTCTCGACATAGCCGTGCTCTCGGGCGAACGCCTTGGTCTCGTCGATATAGGCGCGGATGCCGGGGAAGCGCTCAAAGTACTTCTTGATATAGGCCGACGCTTCCTCGCGTGGGATCGACAACTGGTTGGCGAGACCAAAGGCCGAGATGCCGTAGATGATGCCGAAATTGATCGCCT
>CAYZQP010000405.1:0-2309 GCA_964480545.1 uncultured Mesorhizobium sp.
AGCGCGCCTTCCCGGCCTCGGTGGACTCGATCCCGACCTCGGCCAATCAGGAGGACCATGTGTCGATGGCCGCGCACGGCGCGCGCCGCCTGCTGGCAATGGTGGAGAACGCCGCCGGTGTCGTCGGAATCGAGCTATTGGCCGCCGCTCAAGGCTGCGATTTCCACGCGCCGCTGACATCATCCACGCCGCTGGAAGCCGCGCGCTCGCTCATTCGCGCCGAAGTGCCGCATCTGGATGAGGATCGCCATTTCCACCCGGATATGGAGAAAGCGATTGCCATGGTTCGCGATGGACGATTGGCAAAGACGGCGAGCGGGGTAGGTTTGCCGGGCATTGAGGGCAGAGTGCGATGACAAGGATACCCCCCTCTGTCCTGTCGGACATCTCCCCCTCAAGGGGGGAGATCAGACGGCCGCAAGGATTTCGCCAATCGACAAAGCTGCTGATCTCCCCCCTTGAGGGGGAGATGTCCGACAGGACAGAGGGGGGGGTATCTGATACGCTCCGGAGGCGCAGATGCCCCCCGCATGGCTCCAGATCACGCGCAACAACGCCCCGCTGCTGGTGTCCATCCCGCACACAGGAATCGATCTCGCCGGGCTCGAACCGCGGCTGATCTCCGAATGGCGCGCGCGCTGCGATACGGATTGGTGGATCGAGACCCTCTACGCCTTTGCCGCCGAGCTTGGCGCAACGGTGGTGCGCACGTCGATCTCGCGCTCGGTGATCGATGTGAACCGCGACCCATCTGGCGTCTCGCTCTATCCGGGGCAGGCGACGACGACGCTATGTCCGCTCGATACGTTCGAAGGCGAGCCGCTCTACCATCCCGGCAGGGAGCCGACAGAGGTCGAGATTTCCGCCCGGCGCACCGAGTTTTTCGACCCCTACGCCAACGCGTTGCGCGACGAGTCGAAGCGCCTGCGTGCGCTGCATCCGCGTGTCGTCATCTATGATTGTCACTCGATCCGTTCGGTGCTGCCGCGCCTGTTTGACGGGGAACTGCCGGAGTTCAACCTCGGCACAAATGACGGCCAAAGTTGCCACCCTGATTTGCAGGCGCTGGTGAGCGGCCACCTCAAAATGTCCGGGCGCAGCCATGTCGTGAACGGTCGCTTCAAAGGCGGTTGGATCACCCGCCATCACGGCCAGCCCGATCAAGGCGTGCATGCGCTACAGATGGAGCTCGCCTGCCGCAGCTACATGCGCGAGCCGGCGGGGCCGTCGACCGAAGCCAACTGGCCCGCCGCCTATGACGCTGATTACGCGGCACCGATCCGCGCGCAACTGAGAGAGATTTTGAGCGCTGCCCTGCGCTGGGCGGAAGGAGGAGCACGCACATGACCACCCATACCCGTATCGACAATGCCCGCACCATTCGCGCGCCGCATGGAACGGAGCTGTCGGCCAAATCCTGGCTGACCGAAGCGCCGCTCAGAATGCTGATGAACAATCTCGATCCGATGGTCGCAGAAAAGCCCGGCGAGTTGGTGGTCTATGGCGGTATTGGCCGCGCCGCGCGCGACTGGGAGAGCTTTGACCGCATCGTCGGCGCACTGCGCAATCTCGAAGATGACGAGACGCTTCTGGTGCAGTCGGGCAAGCCGGTCGGCGTGTTCAAAACCCACCGCGATGCCCCGCGCGTGCTGCTGGCAAATTCCAATCTTGTCCCCCACTGGGCCAACTGGGACCACTTCAACGAGCTCGATAAAAAGGGCCTGATGATGTACGGCCAGATGACCGCTGGCTCGTGGATTTACATCGGCTCGCAGGGCATCGTTCAGGGCACCTACGAGACCTTTGTCGAGATGGGGCGCCAGCATTATGGCGGCGACTTGTCGGGCCGCTGGATCCTGACCGCTGGCCTCGGCGGCATGGGCGGCGCGCAGCCGCTGGCAGCGACTATGGCCGGCGCGTCTTGTCTGGCTGTCGAATGCAAGCCGAGCAGCATCGAGTTCCGCCTGAAAACCGGCTATGTCGACGTGCAGGCGAAAGACCTGGATGACGCGCTGGCCATTCTCGAAAAGGCAAAGCAGGACAAGAAGGCGATTTCCGTGGCACTGCTGGGCAATGCTGCGGATGTGTTCCCTGAATTGGTGAAGCGCGGCGTGCGCCCCGACTGCGTCACCGACCAGACGTCAGCGCATGATCCGGTCAACGGCTACCTGCCGCAGGGCTGGACCGTGGCGCAGTGGGAAGAGAAGCGCGAGCGAGACCCGAAGGCGGTGACCAAGGCGGCCAAAGCATCGATGGCGACGCATGTGCGCGCGATGCTCGACTTCCACGCGATGGGCGTGCCCACCGTC
>CAYZQP010000406.1:0-2302 GCA_964480545.1 uncultured Mesorhizobium sp.
CTCACCGACGTGTGGACCCGCACCAGTTCGCCGAGCCCACCGCCTACAGCGCCAGCCATGCCGGCACCACGCTGTTCCAGGCCAGCTACGGCCGCGACCGCCTGGGCCGCATCGAAACGCGAACCGAAAGCGCAGCCGGCACCCCCAAGTTCGACACTTAATCTCATAAGTAATTGATCCCATTGAGGTCGAGGCCTTCGGTTTGCCACAACACTTGGGGGTTGGTCAGCGCGGAGGCGGGAGTTTCAGTTCCTCGAACAGCTGCAACTGTTCCTCAGTCGGTCGGCTGATGCCGCTGTGTTCGGTCTCACCAATGTGGATGCGATGGCGTTGGATCTGCCGCAGGGTGGCGAGTGCGCGCTGTGGTGAGAAGGCCGAACCCGTGGCCTTCAAGCGCAAGCGCAGCAGGCGGTGCAGCAGCAGCGCCAAGAAGCAGATCAGGGCGTGTGCGCGGATGCGCTCGGGCAGGCGGTGGTGCACGGGCGCGATTTCGATGTCGCTCTTGAGTACGCGAAAGCCGCGTTCGATGTCCGCCAGCGCCTTGTAGCGCTCGACGATGCGGGCCGCGCTCATGACCTTGGCGTCGATGCTGGTCAACAGCACCAAGGTGCCGTCGAGGACTTCAGCATCCGCCAAGGCCTTCTCGTCCCGCTCGAAGGCGAAGCGCTCGGCGCCAAGGTCGGTCTTGATGAAGCGGGTGAGCTGCTCTTCCAGCAGACGCCGCAGAAAGCGGCTGTAGGCGCCGCGATCGCTGGCGCGACGGCCACGGCTTGCGGCGCCCGTGTCCTGGCCGTCGAGCTTGGCGGCGAGTTGTTCGCCGAACGCCTCAACCGCCTCAACGCGCGCGCGGCGGCGTGCGGTCTGCTCGGCGGCACGCACAGGATCGTGAGCGGCGACCAAGCGATAGTCGGCAAAGCGTCCTTCCGCCAAGCCGTCCTTGAACGTCAGGGATCGAACAATCTCGGGCATGTCGCCGTAGCGACGCGCGGGCACCGCGAGGATGAAGTCCAGGCGTTGCTCGGCTTCACCACACAGGCGTCGAATCTCTTCGACGTTGTCCAGACTCAACAAGCCGCGATCGGCAACCACCACCAAGCGCCCCACCGGGAAGCGCTTGAGCGCGTGTTCCAACATCGGCCGCAGCGTGTCGACCTCAGCGACGTTGCCGGGTGCCACCGTGTGCAGCAGCGGCAGACCCTCAGCCGACTGCACCACACCCAACACGAACTGGCGGGCGGGGCCGTGGGTTTCCTTGGAGCGCCCAAACGCCCGCAGGTCTTGAACACCGCCGTTGGATTCGCCGTGAATGCGGATGGTGGTGAGGTCGTAGAACAACAGGGTGACCTCGTTGTCGAGCAGCGGCCGCACAAGCTTCAGCACCGCGGATTCCACAGCATCGATGCGGTCGATCAGGCAGTCCATCGCGCGCAGTAGCTGCTGGTGAGTCACCTCTGCCGGCACACCCGGCATCTCGACCGTCTCAAGCCAGCGCAGCACGCCAAGCTTGGAATCGGGGCAGCTCAACCGGTTGAACACCATCGTACGAATCAGTGCCTCGGCATCGAAGCTGCGGCGCGACGAGCGCAAAGCGCGATTCAGAGCGGAGCCGAGACCCAGCTCGTTCCAGAGCATCTGCAGCGCGTGCAGATCACCGAACGCACGCGCCGAGCGGTACTCGATCGTCTCGGCCTGTCGCGTGCGTCCCAAGGCGCGCTCCAGACCGCTGATGAGCGGTGCGAGCTTGGCTTCGGTGAGTTCATCCAGCCGGCCGAGGGAAGCCACCACGCGCTGCCGGACCTTGCCGTCGACGCGGTAGCCCTCCACGAGTTGGAAGTAGCTGCGACCGCCGGAACGGGTGATGCGCGTGTACATGGAACAACTCTAGTCGCCAAGATACTATCAATTCAAGAGCTTAAAAGCCGCGGCGTGACACAACACAACGCTGCCGGAATCGCTGGGTAACTCGTTGATTTCCGGAAGCGGCACCACTGCGGCTGGCCGGAATTCCTGCTCCAACTGTCGAACTTGGGTGCCACCGATCGCAGGCTGGCGCCGTTCCCAATCTCGATCTCGATCATCGCGCGCTCTTCCGCGCTCAAGTGTGTGTACTTCTGTCCCATGCCGGCACCCTACTCGAAGTGGGGTGTTGCACTTGGAGGTGGAGACTAAGCTGCTAAAGGGCTGTGCTTTTCAGTGCAGATGAAGATGGTGAGCAGGGTGGGGAGTGCTTGCAGGCGGTTTGTTCAATTGATTCTGAGTGCGGTGCCGTCGGTAGGCGGCTGAAATGATCTTTCAACCACCA
>CAYZQP010000407.1:0-2300 GCA_964480545.1 uncultured Mesorhizobium sp.
GCCATCGGGCGCGCTGCACGGACTGATGCGCGTGCGCGGCTTCACGCAGGACGATGCGCATATCTTCTGCACCGAGGATCAGCTTGAGGCGGAAATCCTCAAGATCAACGACCTGATGATGTCGGTGTACAAGGATTTCGGTTTTGACGAGGTGCTGGTGAAGCTGGCGACGCGGCCTGAAAAGCGGGTCGGCACGGACGCCGCCTGGGATCACGCCGAGGACATCCTCAAGGGTTCGCTGGAAAAGATGGCGCGCGAGGATAACCGCATCAAGACCGGCATCAACGAGGGCGAGGGCACGTTCTACGGGCCGAAATTCGAGTACACGCTACGCGACGCCATCGGCCGTGAATGGCAGATGGGCACCACGCAGGTGGACTTCAATCTGCCGGAACGGTTCGGCGCGTTCTACATCGGAGCAGACTCTGAGAAGAAGCAGCCGGTCATGGTGCACCGCGCCATCTGCGGCTCGATGGAGCGCTTCCTCGGCATCCTGATCGAGAACTATGCCGGCCATTTCCCGCTCTGGCTGTCGCCGGTGCAGGTGGTGGTGGCGACGATCACTTCGGATGCCGACGACTACGTGCGCGATGTGGTGAAGAAGCTGAAGGCCGCTGGGCTTTCAGCCGAGATCGACCTGCGCAACGAGAAGATCAACTACAAGGTCCGCGAGCACTCGCTGACCAAGGTTCCGGTTATTCTCGTCTGCGGCCGTCGCGAGGCGGAGGAGGGCACGGTCAACATGCGCCGCCTCGGCTCGCAGGACCAGAAGTCGTATTCGCTGGATGAGGCGATTGCTGCGCTGGTCGATGAGGCAACACCGCCGGATCTGAAGCGCACAGCGGCTTGAGCGGGCAAACAGGATGTCTCGAACGATAGACACCCTGTTTTCAGCTGCCTCGGGGTCATGCTGGTGTCCAACACCCTGCTGGCCGATGCAGTGGTTGCCCGCGACGCTACCTGGCAACAAGAGCGATCAGTAGAAGCTAGCGTCCGGACAAGTACTGGAGATGGCAGCGTTTAAAGCGGATCAGGCGGTCGCTGCCTGATCACTTCCTGATCAGCTTGCCGATCCGCTGACCAGCCTTGATGAAGCGCATCGGATCGATGGCAGTGCCCTCGCGGCGCACTTCGTAATGAATGTGCGGACCGGTCGAGCGGCCGGTTGAGCCAACCTGGCCGATCACATCGCCGGGCAGTACGCGGTCGCCCTCTTTCACCAGAATGCGGCTCATGTGGCCGAAGCGGGTGGAAAAGCCCTTGGCATGTTCAATCTCGACCATGTTGCCATAGCCGCCACCCCAGCCTGCCTTGACGACTGTCCCGGCACCTGGCGAGAGGATGGGCGCGCCGGTCGGTGCGCGAAAGTCCATGCCGGAATGCATTGCGGCTGTGCCCAGAAACGGATCACTACGGACACCGAAGCGGCTGGTGATCTCGCGACCTGGAGCCGGCGTGGCCAGCGGCAGGCGGCGGGCCTCCTTCTTCAGCGCGGAGAGCTTGTCCAGCGCATCATCGAGGCCCTTGACCTTGCTGTCGAACATCGTCTCGGTGTCAACAGGGATCAGCGGGCCGCCGACATCCGACTTGCCGAAATCATCCTGAACGTCGAAACCTGCCTGCTCAAGCGCGCCGGATATCACCTCGGCTTCCGCATAGGCGTTCGACGCCAGGGCATCGAGTTTCTCGATCTGCTCGGCCTCGATGCTGCGCAGGGATTGATTGATTGCAACGAACATCTTGTCCGCGCGATCAGCAGTCGTTTCGGCGACCTTGTCGGCGTTGCGTGTAGACCAGAAGGTAAATGGCGAGCTCGGTGCGGAGGCTGTCGAATAGGCCAGGGCACCGTCGTGTACCTGAATTTCTGCGCGCTTGTCCGGGCGAGCTGTTGGAACCGGTGGTGCCTTGCCTGCTGGTGCTGTCGAACCCGTTGTCAGCCCGGATTGCTCTAGCAGCGGGCCAAGCTGGCCATGGCGCTCGCTGAGCTGGCTCTGGCGTTCAAGCAATTCGCTGACCTTCGTCTCAACAAGCTGCTGATCCAGAAGCTGGCGGCTGGTGATGCGGTCAACTTGGGAGCGCAACGCGGCAATGCGGTCTTCGTAGGATTGCTGCATCCGCGCCTGGCGCGCGGTGGCGGCGCCGATCAGATCGTCGCGCAGAACGAGATAGGTCGTGGCGAACAGATATCCGATGGCGGCGATTGCAAGCGTCGAGGCAACCAGCGCCGTTGTCCACGGCCTGATTGTGACGTGTCTGATCTCACCGCCGCGTGCGATGATGATTGTGTGCGGTTCTTTCCG
>CAYZQP010000408.1:0-2293 GCA_964480545.1 uncultured Mesorhizobium sp.
TGGCCATCCAGTCGGTGAGGTTGCGCACCTGCTGGTAGCGCCAGTGCGTGCCGATCAGATCGCTATCGTTGATATAGGCGTCATAGATGTTTTCGCCCGACTGCATCTGCGTCTGCAGCTTTTCAACGACGTCGCCTTCGCCGATCAAATCATGCGTGATCTTGATGCCGGTGATCGCTGTGAAGGCAGGCGCGAGCACTTTGGACTCATACTCATGCGTCGTGATGGTTTCCGACACGACCTTGATGTCCATGCCGGCATGCGGCTTGGCAGCGTCGATGAACCATTGCATCTCGGCTTCCTGCGCCGCGCGATCAAGCGATGACTGATCGCCGATCTCGGCATCCAGAAACTTCTTGGCAGCGTCCATGTCGGCTTGGGCGACACCTATGCTTAGAGACAGCGCGAGCGCGCTGGTTGAGGCAAGAATGTAGCGTTTCATAAAAGTCCTCCCAGACTTGGTTGCATTCAAACGTTCCGGCAGGCCTCCTCGGCCGACCGTTCTCAATGACGGCTAGACGAACCTGAACACCGAAAGGGCGTAGAGGACCGACAGGCCGAGAGCCCACCAGAGGTTGGGTCCGATCAGACCCAGCCAGGCAAGATGGATAAACGCGCTGCCAAGCAGCGACAGGAAAAGGCGGTCACCACGCGTCGTCTCGAAGCGCAGGATACCGACGCGCGGATTGCCGCCCGGCGACAGGTACTCCCACACTGCCATCGCGGTGATGAGCATCAGGATGACCAGGAAGAACAGCGCGGTCGGGAAGGTCCAGGCCATCCAGCCGCCGCGGTCGAGCGCGCCCGTCCATTGGCGCACGCCGTCTTTCAGCGGCACCGCGAGCAGAAGCGCGATCAGGCCGAGGATTTCCAGCGCCACGACAGCACCGAGGAAGAGCGGCATGCGGGATTTAGCGGTCATGGATGAACACCCTCCATGTTGCCGTCATTCCGCGGGCTTGACCCGACCTGCCGTACGGACGGTCGCAGGCGGCAGATTTTCGGGCCCACTCCCGATAGTGCCGCATATCCTCGGGTCAACCCCGGGAATAGCGACGGAGAGGACGGCAGATATCTCGTTCGAACAGCCGCCATGTCAGCACGCACACCCGGCTTCCAGTCTGGTACCATCGGGACAGGAAAGCTCCTGTCGTGCGAAGCCTATCGACTGGTTGTCCAGTTCGATTGCAAAGCCGCCATTGGCCTGGCACCATTTTCCCTTGCCGAACTGGCTATGCAAAGCCTCGCAGGTTCGCGACATCCGTATCGTCTCTACTTCTTCCGTAGAGAATGAGTCTGCACCCTGCTCGATGAAGCGCGAGACGGGGTACTTCGATTTCAACTGGTAGCCAAACTCTCCGCAGGTGACGTTCCAGCTATGATTGTCCCCGATGAAGGTGGGTTCTTCGGCTGAGGCCGGCAGGCCGCCCAGCAAGAGGAGCATCGCAACGCAAGCGAACTTTCTCATCTTGATTTCCTCCATTCTTCGAACTGATCATTGACGCAGTCGAGGGTCATCGTGAAATCGCCGGGCCACTCGGCGTCACAATGGCTGCGCGCGGATTGCACGACATCAGCAGTGATCATCGGGTTGGTCGTCTCCAGGGCCAGCCGGTCGGCCAACTGCCGGTCATGGCAATGGATGACCATGGAATAGTCCGTCTTCCATTGCGAACTGCACAGTTGCAGGACCTTCGCCTCGATGGAGTCAGCGGCAAGAGAAGAGCTGAGCCCATCGATCTTGCTGCTGTCCAGTTTCGGGCTCTTGCGGCAATGGCTCACCATACCTGCATCTGCACCCCAGGTGCGGTCGCAGAGTTCGTTGACCGCAGCCTCGTCAAAGGCGAGCGCTCCGGTCGGATAGCTCGCGACCCCGAGGCACAGAAGCGTTGCGACGCGCCTGTCCATCACACCCTCCCCAGGGCAAAGCCCTTGGCGATGTAGTTGCGCACGAACCAGATCACCAATGCGCCCGGAATGATGGTGAGCACGCCAGCTGCCGCCAGCACGCCCCAGTCCATGCCCGAGGCCGATACGGTGCGGGTCATGGTGGCTGCGATAGGCTTGGCCGCCGTTGTCGTCAGCGTGCGCGCAATCAGCAGTTCCACCCATGAGAACATGAAGCAGAAGAAGGCCGCAACGCCGATGCCCGACGCGATCAGCGGCGTGAAAATCTTCACGAAAAACTTCGGGAAGGAGTAGCCGTCAATATAGGCGGTCTCGTCGATTTCCTTGGGCACTCCCGACATGAACCCTTCGAGGATCCACACCGCAAGCGGCACGTTGAACAGGC
>CAYZQP010000409.1:0-2282 GCA_964480545.1 uncultured Mesorhizobium sp.
TGTGCCCCTGCAGGTGCGGCATAGGGGGCACACAGAGAACGAGCATTTTTGCCTGCGCCTGGCGCAGGTGATGGGCATGGATGCGGCGCATAGTCAGGTACTCGAATTTGCCGGCGAGAAGGCGATTGTCATCGAGCGTTTTGATCGCCGGATCATTGGCGGCAAGACGATCCGTATACATCAGGAGGATATGTGCCAGGCGCTCTCGGTCATGCCGACGCTCAAGTATGAGAACCAGGGTGGGCCCGGAGTTGTCGCCATTTCGAACAAGGTGCTGGCGTCGTCGAACGATCCTGTCCTGGACCGTAAGACTTTCATGGAAGCCAATATCTTCAACTGGATTATTGGCGGTACCGACGCACATGCAAAGAACTATTCAATGCTGCTGGGTGCGCAGGCTGCCGCGCGGCTGGCGCCTCTGTATGACATTTCCAGCATCCTGCCGCATCTCGGCGAGGGCGAGATCCAGGCCGAGATGCGGAACCTGAAGCTCGCGATGAAGATCGACAGAGTTTACGCGGTCAATGACGTGATGCCTCGCCACTGGGGGCGCTGCGCCACGGATTGCAGGGTGAGCGCAGAGTTCACGCTACAGTCAGTTCGCCATCAGCTCGCGGTGATTGCCGACAGGGCGTCCGACTGTGCAACCGAGCTGCGGTCACAGGGCATCCAGCACCCGATCATCGACCGCCTCGTCGACCTCATTGCGACGCGCGCTGCGGGCCTTGGCCGACTATATGGCCTATGATCAGCGTGACGGTCTCGCGGACAGTCTACGCTTGAGCCTGCCTTTCCACGCCATGATGCTCCTGTAGCCAATCCAGGCTTTCAGGACGCTGTTTTGCTCCTTCCTAGTTGACCCGATCCACGGCTGTGCACCGCGCCTGACCCTGGAGTTATGGGGACGCAAGTGGTCGGGCAAGCTCATGATCGACAGGCAATATCGCGCGGCGCACGCATGTTGCGCACCGCGCTTGGCGCGTCGATCAGCAGGTTTCTGGACGATCCCGCAATCGTCGAGGTGATGCTCAACCCCGATGGCCGCCTGTGGATTGACCGTCTGTCCAACGGGTTGGCCGATACAGGTGAGACTGTCTCGGCTGCCGATGCCGAGCGCATCGTCCGGCTCGTCGCTCACCATGTTGGCCTTGAAGTGCACGCAAGCAGCCCCCGGGTGTCGGCCGAACTGCCTGAGACAGGCGAGCGCTTTGAAGGCCTGCTTCCTCCAGTGGTCGCGGCGCCTGCCTTCGCAATCCGCAAGCCGGCGGTCGCGGTGTTTACGCTTGAGGACTATGTCGCCGCATCCATCATGTCGCAGGATGAAGCGCGAGCCCTCAGGCAAGCTGTTGCGGCGCGCAGGAACATCCTCGTCGCCGGTGGTACCTCGACTGGCAAAACCACTTTGACCAATGCGCTTCTGGCAGAGGTCGCGAAGAGTGGCGACCGCGTCATCCTGATCGAGGATACGCGCGAGTTGCAATGTTCAGCGCCAAATCTGGTTGCGCTGCGGACCAAAGACGGCGTTGCCTCGCTTTCCGATCTTGTGCGCTCGTCGCTCAGGCTGCGGCCTGATCGCATTCCGATCGGCGAAGTTCGGGGCTCGGAGGCGCTCGATCTCCTGAAAGCCTGGGGCACCGGCCATCCTGGCGGCGTTGGCACAATCCACGCCGGGACTGCGCTGGGCGCGCTACGCCGCCTCGAGCAACTGATCCAGGAAACTGTTGTCACTGTCCCGCGCGCTCTGATCGCCGAGACCATTGATCTTGTCGCGGTGCTTGCGGGCCGCGGCGCGCAGCGACGCCTGACCGAGCTTGCCTGTGTCGACGGGCTCGGGACCGAAGGCGACTACCACGTCACCCCCGCCATCCAGACCCCAACAGGAGAATTTTGATGTATCGCATGATCCCTGCAGCGCGCCAGCTTGGTCGTACCGCAAGCTGCCTTGTGGCTACCCATTTGCTCCTCGCCCTCCCGGCGCATGCTGCGGGCTCGTCCATGCCCTGGGAAGCGCCGCTCCAGAAAATCCTGGAGTCTGTCGAAGGCCCGGTGGCCAAGATCGTCGCGGTCATCATCATCATTGTCACCGGCCTTACGCTGACTTTCGGCGACAGTTCCGGCGGCTTTCGCCGTCTGATCCAGATCGTCTTTGGTCTGTCCATCGCCTTTGCTGCCTCAAGTTTCTTCCTTTCCTTCTTCTCCTTTGGCGGCGGAGCCCTGATCTGATGTCGGCAAGACACGATGCGACCGGCGACATCCCGGGGTTCTCGGTGCCGGTCCACCGC
>CAYZQP010000410.1:0-2280 GCA_964480545.1 uncultured Mesorhizobium sp.
CGGCAAGCGCAAGGGGGCGGTCTGCGCCTATCTCGAGACATGGCATGTGGACATCGAGGAGTTCCTCGACCTCAGGAAGAACACCGGCGACGACCGCCGCCGCACGCATGACATGAACACCGCCAACTGGGTGCCGGATCTGTTCATGCAGCGCGTCGAGGCCGATGGCGAGTGGACGCTGTTCTCTCCAGACGAAACGCCGGACCTGCACGACCTCTATGGCGTCGCCTTTCGCAACGCGTATGAGGCCTATGAGGCGAAGGCCGCAGCCGGCGGGTTGCGGGTGTTCCGCAAGGTGCGGGCACTCGACCTCTGGCGCAAGATGCTCACCATGCTGTTCGAAACGGGGCATCCGTGGGTGACCTTCAAGGACCCGTGCAACATCCGTTCGCCGCAGGGCCATATCGGCGTTGTGCACTCGTCGAACCTGTGCACCGAGATCACGCTGAACACGTCGAAGGACGAAGTCGCGGTGTGCAATCTGGGCTCGGTCAACCTGCTCAATCACATCGGCGAGCAGGGGCTTGATCTGGAGCGGCTGGCGAGAACCGTCGGCACCGCAATGCGCATGCTCGACAATGTCATCGACATCAATTTCTACACCATCCCGGAGGCACGCGCCTCGAACCTGCGTCACCGCCCGGTTGGGCTTGGTCTGATGGGCTTCCAGGACGCGCTGCAGAAGTTGCGCATTGCCTACGCCTCTGATGCGGCGCTGGAGTTTGCCGACAAGAGCATGGAGGCGATCTCGTATTTCGCGATTTCGGCTTCGGTGGATCTGGCGGCAGAGCGCGGCACCTATGCGAGCTTTGACGGCTCGCTGTGGTCGCGGGGCATCTTGCCCATCGACTCGATCCAGTTGCTCGAAGACGCACGACCGGGCGTGCAGATGGACCGCAGTTCGACCCTGGACTGGGACGGCCTGCGGAACCGCGTGAAATCCACCGGCATGCGCAACTCGAACACGATGGCGATTGCGCCGACGGCAACGATCTCCAACATCTGCGGCGTCTCGCAGTCGATCGAGCCGGGCTACCAGAACCTGTTCGTCAAATCGAACATGTCGGGTGACTTCACGGTGGTGAATGCGCAGCTGGTGCACGACCTGAAGGCGCGCGGGTTATGGGACGAGGTGATGGTCTCCGACCTCAAGTACTTCGATGGCTCTGTCGGGCAGATCGACCGCGTGCCGGATGATCTGAAGGCCGTCTATGCAACCGCCTTCGAGATCGACTCGGCCTGGCTGATCCGTGCCGGTTCGCGCCGCCAGAAGTGGATCGATCAGGCGCAGTCGCTCAACCTCTACATCGCCAACCCCTCGGGCAAGAAGCTGGACGAGCTGTATCGACTGGCGTGGAACAGCGGGTTGAAGACGACCTACTACCTGCGCTCGCGCTCTGCCACGCATGTCGAGAAGTCGACGCTAAAGGGCACAGACGGCAAGCTGAACGCGGTGTCGGCTGTGGTGAGTGCTGCACCCGTGGCGGAGCCGATTGTCGTCAATGCCGATGCCGCCTGGGGCAAGGCCTGCTCGATTGACGATCCTGAGTGCGAGGCGTGCCAGTAGACAAATAGCACCCCTCATCCGTCTCGGCGCTACGCGCCGATCCACCTTCTCCCACAAGGGGAGAAGGACTGGTGCCAATCCCTTCTCCCCTTGTGGGAGAAGGTGGCCGAGCAAAGCGAGGTCGGATGAGGGGTAATTTCAAAGAATTTCAAGGAATACAAAAATGCTCGACTGGACCGAACCGAAAACCACCATTGCCGTGCAAACCCCCAACGCCCCGGAGGCCGATGCGACGGGTCTGGGCGAAATCGAACGCGGTGGCGCGCGCGTCTCCGTTGATGACAAACGCATGATCAATGCGCGTGCCGACGTGAATCAACTGCTGCCGCTAAAGTACCGCTGGGCCTGGGAAAAATACCTCAATGGCTGCAACAATCACTGGATGCCGACCGAAGTTTCCATGCAGGCCGATATCGCGCTGTGGAAGTCAAAGGACGGCCTGACCGACGACGAACGCCGCATGTTGAAGCGCAATCTCGGCTTCTTCGCTGCATCGGAATCGCTGGTCGCCAACAACATCGTGCTGGCGATCTACCGCCACCTCACTAATCCCGAGTGCCGGCAATACCTGCTGCGTCAGGCCTTTGAGGAGGCGATCTACACGCACACGTTTCAATATATCGTGGAGAGCCTGGCGCTGGACGAGGGTGAGCTGTTCAACATGTATCGCGAGGTGCCGTCGATCACCGACAAGGCGGCCTGGGCGCCGAAGC
>CAYZQP010000411.1:0-426 GCA_964480545.1 uncultured Mesorhizobium sp.
CACGAGTTCCAGATCCCGCTCTACGAGCAGATGAAGAAGCGCGATGCCAAATTCTACAAGGGGCTGGAGAAAGCCGGCTTCCAGCTTGACTGGGGTCCGGACGGCTCCGGCCTGTTTATGAAGTACCTGCGGCGCGGCTCCGGCTATTATATCGACATCGGTGCCTCGCAACTGATCATCGACGGCAAGATCAAGCTGGTTGGCGGGCAGGTCGAGGAGATCACCGAAACCGGCATCAGACTCGACAACGGCAAGGAGATTCCGGCCGACCTGATCGTCTATGCGACAGGCTATGGGTCGATGAACGGCTGGGTCGCGGATCTCGTCGACCGTGAGACGGCCGACAATGTGGGCAAATGCTGGGGCCTCGGCTCCGACACGCCGAAGGACCCCGGCCCATGGGAGGGCGAGCAGCGCAACATGTGG
>CAYZQP010000411.1:436-2253 GCA_964480545.1 uncultured Mesorhizobium sp.
CCACGGCGGCAACCTGCACCAGTCGCGCCACTATTCGCAGTTTCTGGCGCTGCAACTGAAGGCGCGCATGGAAGGCATTCCAACGCCGGTCTACGGGCTGCAGAAGGTGCACCACAAGGGCTGAACGCGGTCGTGCCAGTGGCGCTTGAGACCGTTCAGAAAGCGCTCCGGGCAGGAGGCGAGTTGCGGAGGCGACAAGCTGACCGCGTCAGCGCGCAGGACGGTCGCCTGTTCGACTGACCTTTGTTGCGCCGCCGTGCCTTCGTGCGAAACAAAAATGTTCGGGACAGGCCAGATTGAGTCCGCTCCTTGCTATTTTGAGGCGTTGCCCCCCGGCGCATTGCGCATGGGCTGCAAAGCGGCAATCATGTGTCTTCCGGTTGCGTCGGGAGGACGAGCATGACCGAGACTACGCCGCTTCGCTTTCATGTGCCTGAGCCTGAAGTGCGCCCCGGTGGCCAGCCGGACTTTTCCAATGTCACCATTCCGCAGGCCGGCACGGTCGAGCGGCCGCCAATCGATGCCGACCCGGAATCGATCCGCAAACTCGCCTTTTCGATCATCCGTGTCTTGAACCGCAAGGGTGAGGCGGTCGGGCCATGGGCTGGCACGTTGACTGATGACGAGCTGACCGAAGGCCTGAAGCATATGATGACGCTGCGCGCTTTCGATGCGCGCATGCAGATGGCGCAGCGCCAGGGCAAGACCTCGTTCTACATGCAGCATCTCGGCGAAGAGGCGGTCGCCACCGCCTTCCGCAAGGCGCTGTCACCGGGCGACATGAACTTCCCGACCTACCGGCAGGCCGGCCTGCTGATCGCCAACGGCTATCCGATGGTGACGATGATGAACCAGATCTATTCCAACGAGAAAGACCCGCTGAAGGGCCGCCAGCTACCGATCATGTATTCCTCGAAGGAGCACGGCTTCTTTTCCATCTCCGGCAATCTGGCGACGCAATATGTGCAGGCTGTCGGCTGGGCGATGGCCTCGGCGATTTCGGGCGATACGAAGATCGCCGCAGCCTGGATCGGCGACGGTTCGACCGCCGAAAGCGACTTCCATTCGGCTCTTGTCTTTGCCTCCACCTACAAGGCACCGGTCGTGCTGAACGTGGTCAACAACCAGTGGGCCATCTCGACTTTTCAGGGCATTGCACGCGGCGGCTCCGGCACGTTTGCGGCGCGCGGGCTCGGCTTCGGCATCCCGTCGTTGCGGGTCGATGGCAATGACTATCTGGCGGTGCACGCGGTCGCCAAATGGGCGGTCGAGCGCGCCCGCTCCAATCTCGGCCCGACGCTGGTGGAGTATGTCACCTACCGCGCAGGCGCGCATTCCACTTCCGACGATCCTTCCGCCTACCGGCCCAAGACCGAGTCAGACGCCTGGCCGCTCGGCGATCCCATCGAGCGCCTGAAGAACCACCTGATCGTGCGCGGCGTCTGGTCTGAGGAACGCCAGAAGCAGAGCGAGGCGCAGATCATGGACGAGGTAATCGCCGCGCAGAAGGAGGCCGAAAAGCACGGCACGCTGCATGCCGGCGGCAAGCCCTCGGCGCGCGACATGTTCGAGGGTCTGTACGAAACAATGCCGCCGCATCTGCGGCGTCAGCGCCAGCAGGCGGGGGTTTGATCGTGACATATTACCCCTCATCCGACCTCGCTTTGCTCGGCCACCTTCTCCCACAGGGGGAGAAGGCGGGCGCGACACTTTCTATTTTGCACCAACTTCGATCCTTTTCGCGCGAGGCCGAAGCTTCTTGCCTTCTCCCCTTGTGGGAGAAGGTGGCCGAGCCGCAGGCGAGGTCGGATGAGGGG
>CAYZQP010000412.1:0-2218 GCA_964480545.1 uncultured Mesorhizobium sp.
GGCAGCGCCTCGGAATAGACGATCTCATCCTTGAAGCCGATGTCGCAGCCGAGCAGCAGCGAGGTGCGGCGCGGGCGCTCTGCGAATGAGCCTTGTGGCCCTTCCAGCGTGCGCGAGATGGTGAGGAACTCCGCGCCATCCGGCATCTCGACGGCCTCGACAAAAATCTGGCCGGGCTGGGTAAAGGCCGCGTGCACGGCGAGCTTGGGGCACCCTCCCCCGAACCGGCTTTGCGGAAAGCCCTGCGCTCCAGCGCGGCGGAAGCGATGACCGGCATTGTCAACCTCCAGCATGAAGAACGGCACGCCCTGAGCTCCCTGGCGTTGCAGCATGGTCAGCCGGTTTGCTGCCTGCTCAAACGACACGCCGAAGCGCGAGCGCAGCACATCGATGTCGTAGCGGGCGCGCTGCGCCGCCGAGAGAAAGGCCTGATACGGCATCATCAGCGCATGTGCTGCGTAGCGGGCGAGCTCAAAGCGCGCGAGACGGCGGGCCTCGTCAGATGACAGTTTGAGCGCCTGAAGCTCGGCGGTGATCGCGACCTGCATGCGGATCAGGCTCGCCTCCATGGCAATCTCGCGCAACTGGTCGAACGGCGACAAGCGCTCGGAGATGTGCAGACGCTGCGAGTGTTTGTCGAAACGACGGCGCCAGTTCGGCATGGCCAGAACCGGCAGCACGCGCACGACGATGCCATGCTCTTTGCGCAGCCAGGCCTTTAGTGCGCCGGACAGGTCTTCGCCGGGCTCTAGAACCTTGGTGAAAGCCTCGGCCTCCTCTTCCAAAGCCGGGAAATGATTGTGCTTGCGCTCGAAGAACTCGCGCACTTCATCAATAGGCAGGCGCGCGCCGGTGACGGCGGTGGATTTGCCGTCGCGCGCCATGATCTCGGAGAGGTCAGACAGCCGTTCGGCCTGCTCCTTGTAGGCGCGAAACAGCTTGATGACGGCGGCGGAGACGTTGGGCGCTGCATCTGCGATCTCGACGAGTTCCTGATCGCCCGGCAATTCGCCTGAGAGCAGAGGATCGGAAAACACCTCTTTAAGCGCTGCGATGGAGCCCTTGGTCTCGCCCTGCAACTCGGCAACATCGACATCATAGGTCGAGGCCAGCTTCAGGATCAGTTGCACGGTAATCGGGCGCTGATTGCGCTCGATCAGGTTGAGGTAGGATGGGGAAATACCAAGCCCCTCCGCCATCGCGGTCTGGGTCAGGCCCTTGGCGTTGCGGATGCGGCGGATGCGCGGGCCGGCAAAGATTTTCTGCTCAGCCATGGGGTGGCTCGACGTTAGCTCCCTCCCCCTCGAGGGGAGGGTGGCGGCGAAGCCGCCGGGTGGGGTTGTCTAAGACAGATACTGACCTCTTCTTAGCGGACAGAGTGCACACCAAGTGGAGGCGACCCCACCCGGCTGGCCTGCTGCCAGCCACCCTCCCCTCAAGGGGGAGGGAGCTAGCGTCAGCGCTCGCTTTTACAACCATTTACACAATCCGCCCAGAAATCCGTTTTTACAAGCTTTACAGATTTACAGCGGACATGAGTCAAACGCAACACAGGTTTTCCCGAAATGGTGAACGGGAATTGCAGATTTTCTAGCCCTATGCCGCAGCGCAATGTAAATCCCGTCACAGGCAAACGGCGCGGAACTCCCAAGGCCGCGCAAGCCCAACGACAAATATTTACAGCCAGGAGGCCGCTATGACCGATTTTTACAACCTCGTTCCGTCCGCGCCGGAAGGCCGCTTTGACGGCATCGAGCGTCCCTATTCCCCAGAAGACGTGCTGAAGCTGCGCGGCTCGGTGCAGATCAAGCAGACTCTGGCCGAGAATGGCGCAAACCGCCTGTGGAAGCTCATCCACGAAGAGAACTTCGTCAATGCACTCGGCGCTGTCACCGGCAACCAGGCCATGCAGCAGGTTCGCGCCGGCCTGAAGGCGATCTACCTGTCGGGCTGGCAGGTTGCTGCCGACGCCAACACCGCATCCGCCATGTATCCGGACCAGTCGCTCTATCCCGCGAACGCTGCGCCAGAGCTGGTGAAGCGTATCAACCGTACCCTGCAGCGCGCCGACCAGATCGAAGTGTCCGAAGGCAAGGGCCTGTCGGTCGATACCTGGTTCGCACCGATCGTGGCTGATGCTGAAGCCGGCTTCGGTGGCCCGCTCAACGCGTTCGAGATCATGAAGGCCTTCATCGAGGCTGGCGCTTCCGGCGTCCAC
>CAYZQP010000413.1:0-1774 GCA_964480545.1 uncultured Mesorhizobium sp.
CTCAAGCGAGCCGCGTGCGGCCAGAAGATCGCGGATAGCCGGCTTGTCGAGCAGGCGCGCAAAGCGGGAGGCGCGAAGCTGTTTTGCGCTCCAGCCAGCTTGCAGAAGATATGTAACGAGCTGCACGGCGAAACGATCGCGTTCATACCAGAACAACGTCCGTCCACGCGGCAGGCAGGCGACGATGTCGCCGAAAACCGGAGTTTCCATGGATAGGCCGAATGATTTCGAGATTGCGGGAAATCCGTCCGCGTGCGGACGGCAAAAGGCGCTGATTAAGCGTAACCTTTTCCGGGAAGCACAAGCATGTGGCGTCCTCCGCGTTTCTCAATCATCTCTGCCCGGCCAGGGCTTGAGTGTGCCGGCCGAATTGCCGGGTGGCGGCAAAAGCTACCGGATTATGGCAGAAATGGGGCGCTACCCCATTACGCCGTCGCGGCCCTGCACCACCATCATGGTTGCGGTCATGGTGGAGACCAGCCTTGCCTCGCCATCGGCAGTAAAGGCATAAGCCTGACCGTCGGCGACAACAATGGTGCGGCCAGGCTTGGTGACATTGCCGCGAAACAGGAAGCGCTCGCCCTTGCCGGGGGCCAGCATGTTGATCTTGAACTCGATGGTGAGCACGCCAGCATCCTCCGGCATTAGCGAGAAGGCGGCATATCCGCAGGCTGAATCCAGCGCGGTGGAGATGATCCCGGCATGCAGGAAGCCGTGCTGCTGGGTGAGCTTCACGTCAAAAGGCAGCTCGATCTCGATGATGCCAGGCTCGACGACGGTGAGTTCCGCGCCGATGGTCTCCATCGCCTGCTGTTTGGCAAACGAGGCACGTACCCGATCCTCGTAGTTCGCCGCCGGTACCAT
Organism: uncultured Mesorhizobium sp.; assembly: GCA_964480545.1. GTDB lineage: Bacteria > Pseudomonadota > Alphaproteobacteria > Rhizobiales > Rhizobiaceae > Mesorhizobium_G. The sequence continues at coordinate 865 of CAYZQP010000413.1, forward strand.
CTTCGCCATACTCGCTCCCCCTGTCAGGCGGCAAACTATAATGGCTCCATGCTGCGGCGCAACATGCTCAGTTCAGCCAAGCAATCGCGCCGTTCAGCAAGGTGGCAAAGCCGACCCACGCGGCATAGGGGGCGAACAGCACGGAGTTCGTCGGGTCAGCCTTGCGAGAGACGTAAATGATGGCGAGGATCACACAGAGCAGCGCGAAGATGATGACCAGTGCCACACCGATCATGTGCAGGCCGAAGAAGGTTGGCGACCAGGCAAAGTTCAGCGCCATCTGCACCCACCAGAGCGACATTGTCGTGCCGCGTGGACGGCGCATCCATGTGCGCCAGCCCACCACCGCGATGATGACGTAAAGCACCGTCCAGACCGGTGCGAAAATCCAGTTGGGCGGGTTGAAGGAGGGCCTGGCCAGGGCCGCGTACCATTCGCCGGGCGCAGTGTAGATGCCGATGGCCATCCCGCCGCCGACCACGGCGATGAGAAATACTGCCAGTATGAGATACCGGTTCATGACCCGGTCCTTTCCATCGCGGCAAAATAGAAGCCGTCAGTACCTGACGTCAGCGGCGTCAGGCGGATGCCCGCCTGTTTCGAGATCAGAGCACGATCCTCGAGGCCGGGGAAGTGTGCTGACCACAGCGTGTCATGATCCACCGCGCGGAAATCGGAATTGCGGCCAAGGAAGCCCGCGACCTGATCGCGGTTCTCGGCATCGAAGACCGAGCAGGTGATATAGACCAGCCGGCCGCCGGGTTTCACGAAGCGGCTGGCCTGATCGAGAATCTCGGACTGCTCGCGGCAGCGGACATCCAGCTGCTTCTGGCCCAGCCGCCATTTGGCATCGGGCCGCCTGCGCCAGGTGCCGGAGCCGGTGCAGGGCGCGTCGATCAGCACGAGGTCG
>CAYZQP010000413.1:1784-2217 GCA_964480545.1 uncultured Mesorhizobium sp.
GTCGAGGCTGCCGGCCAGCGGCTCCAGCTCGGACGCGCGAGCCATCACCTCGACATTGGTGACGGCGTTGCGGCGCAGCCGGTCAAAGATCGGCGCCAGACGCGGCTTTTCGGAATCATGGGCATAGAGCTTGCCCTCGTTGTTCATCGCGGCTGCGAGCGCCAGCGTCTTGCCGCCACCACCGGCACAATAGTCCAGCACCTGCTGGCCGGGCTTTGCGTCCGCCAGCACAGCGGCGATCTGCGAGCCCTCGTCCTGTATCTCGAACCAGCCCTGCTGAAATGCGGGCTCGACCTGCACATTGGGGTGGCGGCCATCGCCCGAAATCGGCGCGATGCGCACGCCATCGGGCGGCATCTCACCGGCAATGAGGTCTATATCCGGAATCTGCTCCGGAACTTCGCCACGCTCGACAACCGTTCGGATTTCCTGG
>CAYZQP010000414.1:0-2213 GCA_964480545.1 uncultured Mesorhizobium sp.
CGAGCCCGGCCAGGATCAGCCGGTGCTTGGTGTTCATGTCGGTCATGCGCCAGGTGCGATAGCCAAACACGCCAAAATCCTGGCCCTGCGTCATGTTGGAAACGTCCGACACCACAAGCTGCATATGCTCGCGCACCTCATGCAGGGGCACCGGCCCTTCGAGCTGCGCGAGCGGATGGCCGGGGGCTGCAACCGGCATCATCGATGCGTCGCCGACGCGCATGGCGGTGAGTTCCGGTGCAAGTGTCACCGGCTGGCCGCCGAGGCTGATATCGGCATTGCCCGACAACAGCATCGACCACACGGCCCCGAGCGCCCCGACGCTCAACCGCAGCGAGACGGTCGGATATTCCTGCTCGAACGCCTTGAGCACGTGGGTCAGCACCGGCGACGGCACCGATACATCGACCGCAATGCGCAGCTCCGCCTCCAGCCCGGCATTCAACCCGGTTGCCCGCGCCCGCACATCCTGCAGCACGCCAAGCATCCGCCGCGCATCGGGCAGCATGGCTTTTCCGGCAGCGGTCAGTGTGGGCTCACGCGTGCCTTCGCGCTCGAACAGCTTCAGGAGAAGCTGCGCTTCGAGGTTGGCGATGGCATAGCTGATAACCGATTGCGCGCGGTTCAGCGCGCGCGCGGCACCTGAAAAACTGCCGGCATCGGCAACGGCAACAAACACCTGCAACTGGTCGAGCGTGGGATTGGCTTGCATGATCTATCCGCTATCTTGATATGTCAGATAGATATTTTCACCATTTTTCTGATACAAGACCCCGGCTATCTCTTTTTCGTGTTCAGCGGTTCCTCCCAAGGCCGCCACGACGGAGAGAAATGAAATGTCGAAAATTCTACTGGTTACCTCGAGCCCGCGCGGTGCGGCTTCGCACTCCACGCGCATTGCCACCGAGCTTGCCGAAAAGCTGAAAGCCGCCACCCCCGGCTCCACCATCAAGACCCACAATCTGGTTGCCAACCCGCTGCCGCACATCGTTCCGGAATTCACGTCGGGCATTTACACCCCGGCTGAAAACCGCTCGGCCGAGCAGGCCAAGGTGGTTGCGGTGTCCGATGCTGCAGTCGATGAACTGATCGATGCCGACACGGTGATCCTCGCCAGCGGCATCATCAACTTCAACATCTCGTCCAACCTGAAATCCTGGATCGATCACATTGCCCGCGCCGGCCGTACCTTCCGCTACACCGAGCAGGGCCCGGAAGGCCTGGTTGCCAACAAGAAGGTCTATGTCGTGCTGGCCTCGGCCGGCACCTATTCGGAAGGCCCGTCGACCGTCATCGACTTCGCCGTGCCTTACCTGAAATTCGTGCTGAGCTTCTGGGGCCTCACCGATGTCGAGTTCATTCGCATCGAAGGCACGGCTGCCGGTGAAGACGCCGTGAAGGCCGCAATTTCCAAGGCGCAGGCCCAGATCGACGCGATTGCAGCACGGCCAGCCGCCATAGCCGCTTAAGACGCATGATGCCGAAAAGTTGCAGACTTTTCGGATAGACATCATGCGCCAATATGAACCTGCTCCGTCGCCGGAAAGTCCCACTCTCCGGCACAAGATCCTCTCCTCTGCCATCAGAGGAGAGGATTTTTGCGTGTCAGCCCCGCTCGTCCTTTGTGGAACTCATCACCACATGCGTGACGATTGAAGTCACATGCGGCAGGACGCCCAGCACCTCGCTGTGAAAATGCTTGTAGGCGTCGAGGTCCGCTACCTGCACCCTGAGCAGATATTCGTACGAGCCGGTCACCTCGTGGCACTCCAGCACTTCCGGAGCCAGTGACATCGCCCGTTCAAAGGCGATGAGGCTCGGCTTGCCATGGTCCGCGAGCCCGACGGCGACATAGGCCAGAAAGCCGGACCCAAGCTTCTTGCGGTCAACAACAGCGCGATAGCCGCTGATGATGCCTTGCCGCTCCAGTTCCTGAACCCGGCGCAGGCAGGCCGATGGCGACAGCCCGACCTTCCCGGCAAGCCTGGTGTTCGGCTGGCGCGCGTCCTTTGCAAGCTCCCGCAATATATGGCGGTCTATGCGATCAATCTGATTCATTTGTTGCGCATATTGTCAAAAGTACGGAATGTTTGCAACAACACGGCAGACACTACACACTAATGTTGCGCGCATGACAGACCCCGCCATTCTCCTGCCCTTCCTGACATTCGCCATTCTGATGACCGGCACCCCCGGACCCAACAACACCATGA
>CAYZQP010000415.1:0-1629 GCA_964480545.1 uncultured Mesorhizobium sp.
TGCGCCGTGTCCTCGGCGAAGGTTCCCATCAACCTCCCGCGATCATAGGCATCTTCAAGCCCGTCGAGGAACATGTGGTCGAGCACTTTGCCGTGTCCAAGCCGGTAGCCACCGCGCGCCTTCTCGAGCAGGTAGGGCGAGTTGGTCATCGACTCCATACCGCCCGCCACGACACGGTCCACCCCACCTGCCGCGACCAGATCATGCGCCAGCATCGCCGCCTTCATGCCGGAACCGCAGACCTTGTTCAGCGTCGCGCAGGGCACGCTTTCGGGCAGCCCCGCGCCGATCGAAGCTTGCCGCGCCGGAGCCTGCCCGAGACCCGCCGGCAGGACGCATCCCATGATCACTTCATCGATGCTGTCGGGTGCAACACCCGCGCGCTTCACCGCCTCGCCAATCGCAGCGGCACCAAGCTTCGGCGTGGCCACCTTGGAGAACGCGCCCTGAAACCCGCCCATCGGCGTGCGCGCAGCAGAAGCTATGACAATCGGATCAGACTTGGACATGCGAATTCTCCTCGTGTTGGGACGATGGTTCTGTCAGCCAGATTTGATCGGCACCCATGTTTCATCATCGGTCATTCGCCCATCCACCAAGGTGTATTCATCCTCGGTGAGCCAATGCATCGCATCTTCGTACTGATCGAAAGTGCGGATAATCTCATTCTCGCGCGCAGAAAAAACCTCCAGGCTTCCGCTCTCGTCTTCCCAAAGCAGAAAAATGTTGGGCGGAATATGGGCATATCCTGCCCAGACTTCATACCACTTGACCCGCTTCTCGTCGTGGGGGAGCGAATTGTTCATTTTGATAGCAACTTCCAGGACTTCGTAAGCCTCGGCCTTTTGGCTGGTTGGCATTCTCGCTGCATTTGATCGTGTACTCAAGCATCTGATCGATCCCCTTTTGTTCTTTTTTCTTGGCGTTGACGCTACCGCGCGCTAACTCTGGGCTGTGACGCAGCTGGCTTTCACCTTGTCCGAAACTGCTGCCGCGCATCTGCCCGAGCCATTCGTCAAATGGTTTGCGCAGCGCGGATGGTCGCCGCGCGCGCATCAGTTGGAACTGCTGGCCAAGGCGCAGGCAGGCGAGAGCGTGCTGCTGATTGCGCCGACCGGCGCGGGCAAGACGCTGGCCGGTTTCCTCCCCACGCTCACCGATCTCACCGCGCGCCCGAAGGCGAAACCCGGCGAGCCGCAGCGCGGTGTTCACACGCTCTACATCTCGCCGCTGAAGGCGCTGGCGGTCGATATCGAGCGCAACCTCGGCAAGCCTGTCGCCGAGATGGACCTGCCGATCAGCATTGAGACACGCACGGGCGACACGCCGCAGCACAAGCGCGCGCGGCAGAAACACACGCCGCCCGACGTGCTTTTGACCACGCCTGAGCAGCTTGCCCTGCTCAACGCCTCCGGCGACGCGCGCAAGTTCTTCCGCGATTTGAAATTTGTGATCTTCGATGAGTTGCACTCGCTGGTGACGTCGAAGCGCGGGCACCTGTTGGCGCTGGGCCTGGCTCGGCTTCGGCAATATGCGCCTTGGCTGCAGACCATCGGCCTGTCGGCGACGGTGAGCGATCCGAATGCGTTGCGGCGGTGGTTGGTGGCTCCCTCCCCCTTGAGGGGAGGG
>CAYZQP010000415.1:1639-1919 GCA_964480545.1 uncultured Mesorhizobium sp.
TCGACGACCCCACCCGACCCTTCGGGCCACCCTCCACTCAAGGGGGAGGGAGCGTTCGCCTCCCTCATCACCGTCGCCGGCGGCGCGCCACCGCACATCACGATCCTCGATTCCGAAGAGCGCGTGCCGTGGGCCGGACACTCCGCCCGCTACGCCATCCCCGAGATTTACAAGGCGATTCAGCACCACCAGACCACGCTGCTGTTCGTGAACACCCGCAGCCAGGCGGAGTTGCTGTTTCAGGAGCTCTGGCGGGTCAACGAGGACTCGCTGCCGATTG
>CAYZQP010000415.1:1929-2207 GCA_964480545.1 uncultured Mesorhizobium sp.
CAGCCGTCTCGCCCAGCGCATTGGCCGCTCCAACCACCGCATGGATGAGCCGAGCCGCGCCATCCTCGTTCCGGCCAATCGTTTCGAGGTGCTGGAATGCGAGGCCGCACTCGAGGCCAATGTCGAGGGCGCGCAGGATACGCCGCCGCTGGCTGAGGGCGCGTTGGATGTGCTGGCCCAGCACATCATGGGCTGCGCCTGCGCCGAGGCGTTTGATGCCGATGAACTCTACGCCGAGGTCACCTCCAGCGCGCCCTATGCTGCGCTCGACCGCCCTA
>CAYZQP010000416.1:0-2197 GCA_964480545.1 uncultured Mesorhizobium sp.
GATCGGGTTGTTCGGCTTGTCGGCATCGATGAAGACAAGATCGAACGGCGCTGTTTCCTGCTGTGTCATAGCCTCGAGCGACGCGGCTGCAGGCCCCTCGATCAGCTGGATGCGATCAGAATGCCCGGCCCGGGTGAAGTTGCTGCGGGCAACCTGCGCGTGATGCGGTTCAAATTCCAGCGTGACGATCTGCCCGTCCACAGGAAGCGCCTGCGCGATCCAGAGCGTGGAATAGCCGCCGAGCGTGCCGATCTCGAGAATGCGCCGCGCGCCGCTGATCTCCACCAGCAGTTTGAGGAACTTGCCCTGCAATGGTGAAACGTCGATCTCCGGCAGACCGGCGCTGCGGTTTGCCAGGAGCACAGACGCCAGCGGGTCGCCTTCAAGAAGATGGCCTGCAAGATATGTATCGACAGCGCTCCAGTCCCGCATTGTTGCCACTCCCGCGCGGCCATGATGCCGCCAGCTTGCCGGAAGTAACTGGGGAGTTTGCGCCAGGTGTCAAGCGAGGCTCCTGACAACGGAATGTCAGGAGCGTGGCAGGAGGACGTCTCAGATGCCGAGCTGGAACGGCTGCTCCGGGCGATATGGGCGGATCGCCGGCAGATCGTTGGCTTCCTCTTCGTAGGTCCAGACCTTGAACTTGACCAGCTGGTGCTGGCCGAAACTGTGGACCAGCGGCACGTCCATCGCGTCGCGGCCGCGCGCGACAACGACACGGCCAATGCGCGGCTCGTTGTGGCGGGCGTCGAACGTGTACCACTTGCCGTCAATCCACGCCTCGAACCAGGCGCTGAAATCCATCGGTGCGGGGTCGGCCGGCACGCCGATATCGCCGAGGTAGCCGTTCACATAGCGCGCGGGGATGTTGAGGCAGCGGCAGAAGGTGATGGCGAGATGCGCGAAATCGCGGCAGACGCCGACCTGCTCCTCATGCGCCTGGGCTGCCGTGCGGGTGGCGCGGGCGTCGCCATAGTTGAACCTGATGCGGTTGTGGACGTAATCGCAGACGGCCTGCACGCGGGCCCAGCCTTCCGGCACGTTGCCGAACAGCGACCATGCCAGCTGGCTCATCTGGTCGGTCTCGCAGTAGCGGCTGCCGAGCAGGAAGCCGAGCGTGTCGTCGGGCAGTTTTTCAACGGGCGTGCCTGCTGCGAAGCTGTTGACCGGCTCGCGCTTGCCGCTGTCGGAGACCTCGGCGTCGTAGGTGAAACGGAAGCGGCCGGCAGGCGCCAGGGTGCGCCGGCAGATATTGCCAAAGTAGTCGCGATAGATGCGGGTCTCGACCTCAGGCGTCGGGCGGAACGGTTTCTCGAACTGGATATCGTGCCGGCGATCCGGATGGATTTCGAGCATCGTAATGATCGGGGTCGGCTGCGGGCATTCGACCTCGATCTCGTAGCCAAGGCGTATCAACATGGACGTTCTCGCAACTGGAGGAGTTGCAAGTCAACGCATGGCGCGGCGGATTGTTCCTTGAAGCGCGTTCCTCAGCGCGCGGCTGTCGCGGCGCAGAGCTTGTTGCCGTCGGGGTCGCGCAGATAGGCAATATAGACGCGGCGCGACGGCAGTTCGCGAACGCCGGGCGGGTCCTCGGCAGTCGCCCCGCCATTGGCAATGCCGGCCGCATGCCAGGCATCAACCATTTCAGGGCTGTCCAGTGCAAGACCGATGGTGCCACCATTGGCGAAGGTCGCAGCCTCGCCATTGATCGGCGTGGTGATCATCAGACGGCGGCCGTCCTTTGCATAGACCAGACGGCCCTTGTGATCGACAGTGCCGGCCTCGACGCCCATCGCGGCGAAAATGGAATCATAGAATTTCCGTGAGCGCTCAAGATCGTTCGAGCCGACGACGATATGCGTGAACATTGATAACCTCCCAGGACCCGCGAGTCTTCCGTTGCTCGCTCGGGTACAAACTCTATCTGCCGACCGATGAGGTCAAGCCGCCCGCTCGATGCGGATGACCTGCGGCTTGTCGACCAGCAGCCCGTCTTCGGTGACCATGTCGACGGCCTTGCGCACGGCGGCTTCCGTCGTCTCGTGGGTGACCAGGATGACGGTCTTCTGCGCGCCCTCGGCCGATCCATGCGCGTGCTGGACAATCGATTCCAGCGAGATCGCGTTTTCGGCCATACGTCGCGTCAAGGTGGCGAACACCCCTACCCGGTCATGCACGGTCAGGCGGATGAAAT
>CAYZQP010000417.1:0-398 GCA_964480545.1 uncultured Mesorhizobium sp.
GGAATGGGATTGATCCTGCCAGCCAACGACAAGATGCCATCCGACGACAAGATGGAAGTACGCCCGAGCGGAATTTTCGATCCCGCGACCGGACGGTTGCGCCCCGAGCAGGACCGCTTCCTCGGCGACTTTAACGCAGAGCTCGCCGACAAGGGCTTTATCCTGACATCGTCCGAGGCGCTGATCACCTGGGCACGCACCGGCTCGCTGATGTACATGACTTTCGGTCTGGCTTGCTGCGCCGTGGAAATGATCCACTCGGCCATGCCGCGCTATGACAGTGAGCGCTTTGGCATCGCGCCGCGCGCCTCACCGCGCCAGTCCGACCTGATGATCGTCGCCGGCACGCTGACCAACAAAATGGCTCCCGCTCTGCGTAAGGTCTATGACCAGATGCC
>CAYZQP010000417.1:408-2191 GCA_964480545.1 uncultured Mesorhizobium sp.
GCTTCCGCCGTTGGCGGAAGCTCTGCTCTACGGCATTCTGCTTCTCCAGAAGAAGATCCGCCGCACCGGCACGATTGAACGCTAAAGGCATTCGGTGACTGAATGAGTGAAGCACTCAACGATCTCTCCGCCTATCTCGGTGAAAAGCTGCCGGGGAAAATTCAGGATTCGAAACTCGCTTACGGCGAACTGACGGTAACAGTCGAGCCGGGCGATCTGATCGCGGTGCTGAACTTCCTGAAGCGCGATGCGCAGTGCCAGTTTGTCTCCTTCGTGGACATCTCGGGCGCTGATTATCCGGCACGTGCAAAGCGCTTCGATGTGCTCTACCACCTGCTGTCGCCGCACCAGAACCATCGCATCCGTGTCAAGGTCATGACTGACGAGGACACGCCGATCCCGTCTGCCACGGAAGTCTATCCCGGTGCTGACTGGTTCGAGCGCGAAACCTACGATTTTTACGGCGTGCTGTTCACCGGGCATCCGGATCTACGCCGCATCCTCACTGACTACGGTTTCGAGGGGCACCCGCTGCGCAAGGACTTTTCGTTTCGCCGTGGGAAGGCACCGACTACGTGCTGCCCGGCGACGAGAAGGCCAAACAGTGAATGGTGAATGGTGAATGGTGAATGGTCGAGAAACCGGACCGGATACGCGACTATCGCGATCTGATCGTCTGGCAGGAGGCGATGGAAATCGCCCGTCTGACCTACTTGCTCACCCGAGGCTTCCCTCGGGAGGAGGCGTTTGGGCTGACCTCCCAACTGCGCCGTGCAGCGTCATCGATACCCGCGAATACCGCCGAGGGTTTCGGTCGTGCCCAGCGCAAAGTGTTTATTCAGTTCCTTCGAATTGCGCAGGGATCGCTCAAGGAATTGGAAACGCATCTCATACTGGCATCTCAGGTCGGTCTACTCGAGTCCAGGCAGTTCGACGAATTGTTCGAAAAGTGCCAACGTCTCGGCAAGCGTATGGTTCAGTTCGTTCGCTCTCTCGATGGGAAAGTGGAATGACCATTGACCATTCACCATTGACCATTCACGGCGGAGCCCATCATGGCTGAAACATCCGTCCGCAATTTCAACATCAACTTCGGCCCGCAGCATCCGGCTGCGCACGGCGTGTTGCGTCTGGTCCTGGAACTGGACGGCGAGGTCGTTGACCGCGTTGATCCGCATATCGGCCTGCTGCATCGCGGCACCGAAAAGCTGATGGAGACCAAGACGTATCTCCAGGCTGTGCCGTATCTAGACCGCCTCGATTACTGCTCGCCGATGAACCAGGAGCATGCTTATGCGCTGGCCGTCGAGCGGCTGCTGGGCATCGATGTGCCGATCCGTGGTCAGTTGATCCGCGTGCTCTATTCCGAGATAGGCCGCATCATGTCGCACATCCTGAATGTGACGACGCAGGCCATGGACGTTGGCGCGCTGACGCCGCCGCTCTGGGGCTTTGTCGACCGCGAAAAGCTGATGGATTTCTACGAGCAGGCGTCCGGTTCGCGCATGCACGCGGCCTATTTCCGTCCGGGTGGCGTGCACCAGGATCTGCCGGAAAAGCTGCTCCAGGACATCGCCAACTGGGTTCCGGATTTCCTCAAGACGATGGATGATCTGGACAACCTGCTGACGCCGAATCGCATCTTCAAGCAGCGCAATGTCGATATCGGCGTGATCTCGCTGGACGATGCCTGGGCCTGGGGTTTCTCGGGCGTGATGGTGCGTGGTTCGGGTGCCGCCTGGGACCTGCGCAAGTCGCAGCCGTATGAGTGCTATTCGCAGAT
>CAYZQP010000418.1:0-2184 GCA_964480545.1 uncultured Mesorhizobium sp.
TCCCTCGCCGGCAAACGCATTGCGGTGACCGGTGCCAATACCGGCATCGGTCAGGGCATTGCCGTGGCGATTGCGCGTGCAGGTGGCGCCGTGGTCGGCATTGGCCGCTCGGCGATGGACGACACCGCGCAGTTGGTGAAAGCCCAGGGCGCAGATTTTGAAGCGGTGAAAGTTGACATCGCCGATGTCAAAGCCTCGGTCAGAATGCTCGATGATCTCATGGCATCCGGTCCGCTGGATGGCCTCGTCAACAATGCCGGGATCATCCGCCGTGCTGATGCAGTGGACTTCATCGAAGCTGACTGGGATGAGGTCATGGACGTCAACCTGAAGTCCATGTTCTTCCTCTGCCAGGCCTATGGCAAGGCGCAGATATCCGCCGGCAGAAAGGGGCGCATTGTCAACATCGCCTCGCTCCTGTCCTTCCAGGGCGGCATCCGCGTGCCGTCCTACACGGCCTCCAAACATGGCGTGCTCGGGATCACCCGGCTGCTCGCCAATGAGTGGGCCGCCAGGGGCGTGAACGTCAACGCCATCGCGCCGGGCTACATCGAGACCAACAACACTGAAGCGTTGCGCAACGATCCCGACCGCAGTGCCTCGATCCTGTCGCGCATTCCGGCGGGACGCTGGGGCGTGGCCGACGATATCGGCGACGCCGCAGTGTTCCTGCTCGCGCCCGCCTCCAACTACATGCACGGCGCCGTCATCCCCGTCGATGGCGGCTGGCTGGCGAGGTAACAAAGGAGCCAAGATGCCCCAATCCGCCGACATCTTCATCCGCGCCAATGAAGGCGTCTGGGAGGACACGCCAGACGGCAACAGGCGCCGCATCGTCGTCTATACCGACGAGATGATGCTGGTTGAGTTCGCCTTTGAGAAGGGCGGCGAGGGCTGGCTGCATCAGCACCCGCATGTGCAGTCGAGCTACATCGCCGAGGGCGCATTCGAGGTCACCATCGATGGCCGCACCGAGACGCTGAAGGCCGGTGATTGCTTCATCGTGCCGTCCGGTCTGGTGCATGGCGTCAAGGCGCTGGAGAAGGGCCGGCTGATCGACAATTTCACGCCGCATCGCGCTGATTTCCTTAAATCAGACAAATGACATCTTCATAGGCAAATGATATAGAGCGGGTCAGCAAAGGTAGCCGTCCCATGCCCCGTTCGATCAAGCTCTTCCCCTCAGACAATGTCGCGGTCTCCATCGAGGCTTTTGCGCCCGGCGATGAGGTGCTGGGCGTCACCGCCAATGCGCGTGTGCCGCGGGGCCACAAGATGGCGCTGACCGATATTCCCGAGCGCGGCGAGGTGGTGAAATACGGCCAGGTCATCGGCTTTGCCACCGCCCCGATCAAGGCCGGCGACTGGGTGCATGAGCACAATGTCTTCATGCATGATTTCGAGCGCGACTATCAGTTCACGTGCGGGCGCATTGCCAATGAGCGCGTGCCGGATGGACAGCAGCGCACGTTTCAGGGCTATCGCAGGCCGGGCGGCCGCTGGGGCACACGCAACTATATCGCCGTGCTGACCTCGGTGAACTGCTCGGCCACTGCCGCTCGCCACATCGCCGCAGAGGTGGAGAAGAGCGGGGTGCTGAAAGATTATCCCAACATCGATGGCGTGATTTCGCTGGTGCACGGCGCAGGCTGCGCCATTGATCACAAGGGCGAGGATTACGAGCTGCTCAAGCGCACGCAGTGGGGCTACGCCACCAACGCCAATGTCGGCGGGGTGCTGATGGTTGGCCTCGGTTGCGAGGCGTTCCAGATCCCTCGCTGGAAGGAAGCCTACGGCGTCGAGGAAAGCGCGATCTTCCGCACCCTGACGATCCAGGAAGTCGGCGGCACCCGCAAGACTGTGGAGAAGGGGGTGCAGGCGATCATTGATATGCTGCCCGAGGTCAACGCCGTGCAGCGGGAACCCGCACCCGTGTCCGAGCTGATCCTGGCGCTGCAATGCGGCGGCTCCGACGGCTATTCCGGCATCACCGCGAATCCGGCACTTGGCGTCGCGGTTGATCTTCTGGTGAAGCATGGCGGCACGGCGATCCTGTCGGAAACGCCGGAGATCTATGGCGCGGAGCACTTGCTCACCCGCCGCGCGGAATCGCAGGCGGTTGGCGAGAAGCTGGTCGAGCGCATCCGCTGGTGGGAGGAATACACCGCGCGCAACAACATGCAG
>CAYZQP010000419.1:0-2183 GCA_964480545.1 uncultured Mesorhizobium sp.
CCGATCTTCTGGCCGCCGACATCAACCACGATCGATGGCTTGATCTTGCCGTTGGCGGCGGACTGGTTGTTCGGCTTGATGTTCACGCCGAGGATCGGATAGGTCGCCTTGTCGATGAACGGCACGAGGTTGGCCTCGCCATCATCGAACTCGTGGTTGCCGAGTGCCATCGCGGTGATGCCGAGCTGGTTGAGGATTTCGCCCTCGGCGGCACCATTGTGGTAGGTGTAGAAGAGCGAGCCCTGGAAGTTGTCGCCGGCATTCAGCAGCACGACGTTCTTGTCCTTCAGGCGCTCACGCTCCTGCTTGATGGCGGTAACCAGACGGCCGGCGCCGCCGAAGCACTCGCCCTTGCCCTCATCCTCGGTCGAACAGGTGGATTCGAACTTGTTGTTCGATTCCAGACGGCTGTGCCAATCGTTGAAGTGCAGGATGTTCAGCGTGTAGTCCTGCGCGAACGAGCCTCCCGCCGACAGGCCCAGCGTGGACGCCGACAGCGCGGCGATTGCGGCGAACTTCTTCATGTAACGTCTCCCGAAAGAATCCCTGTCGCGTCTTATTGGTCCTGCATGTCAGGCGCACGACGCTTTTCCGCGGACATGTTTCCCCAGAGCCTTGCCGCTTGCAAGCGGAATCCGATGTTCTCCCGGCGTTTGGGATTCTCGGCTGGTGATCAGACGATGTCCTTGCCGCCAATGTAGCGGACACGTCGCAGCCGTTCCTCTACCGGCGGTGGTGGCTCGTGCCCGTCTGGCCGCTGAACGATCTCGCCAGCGATCCTTTTTGCGATGACCTTGATGTCGATCAGTTCGAATTTCAGCGCTTCATCAACCCAGTGACGATCTCGCTCGCGCCAGGCGCAAATCTTGGAAATCGCAATGTCATTGGGATCAGGCACAAAGAGCGTAATCTGGTTGAGCAGTCTGCGAGTGGCTCGATCTTGCCAGTCGGCTGGCATCATGGCGGTGTAGCGCGAGACGCCATCCGGAAAATAGTTGAACTCCTGTTCGAAACTGGAACCTATGCCGATCTGTCCAACCTCATCCGAGAATTTCTCGTCATCCGGGGCGTCGAGCGCGAAAATATCAACATCTCCGGTCTGAAGCATCCCGGACGGCAGTTTATCCTCGCCATAGGCCGCTATCAAAGCAGCAGAGTCAACCAGCACGAGTTGGTTGCGACCGGTTGCCGCGTGCACGGCGCGCGCCACGTGGGTGATCGACGACCGGCTCAACTCGGCCATTTGTGCTGCTCCATCACAGCCCGGCGCTCGTGGGTGCTGATGACCTCAAAAACCGGTCGGCTTGCCCGCAACTGGTCACCTTGATCGTTGTCGGCGATCAATCGTCGGGCAATCTCCTCCGGCGGGCAGCCCAGCACCTTGAGCCACATCAAATCATACTGTCGAGTGGTCGGGAAATCGCGAAGGCGACGCTCGATATGTGCCCTGCCTTGCGCGATCAGCGCTGGATTGAGCACAATCCGACGAGCAGTCTCAACTGCAAGCATGTAGTTGATTTGCTGGTTGCGATCATGAAAGCGGGAGACCTGAGGCTTTATCCAGCTGGTGTCGACCACGCTCTTCATTTGATCAGCCTCCATCCGGTGTCAGAGCCTGACGCCATTCTATAGCTTATGCTCGCGGATGTCTTGCTGGTTCCCATGCCGTCTATTTCGAATAATCCCGCTCATCGGCAATCACCTTGCCGTCATTGGGCAACTCGTCCACGCGCTCGGCCTTGCCGCCAAGCTTGGTGATCTCGCGCAAGGTGGCCTCAAGGGCCTTGCCATCTGCGTCACCGGCAAAGAGCAGCCGCATCGCGTCCTGCTCGCCGTTGCGCTCCACCACAAGGCGGGCGCGCCTCACGCCGGGATGGCGCTTGACGAGTTCGGCGATCTGCTTTGGATCAACGAACATGCCCTTCACCTTGGTGCGCTGGTCGGCGCGGCCCATCCAGCCCTTGATGCGCATGTTGGTGCGCCCGCACGGTGACTGGCCGGGCAGCGCGGCGGTGAGGTCACCGGTGCCGAACCGAACCAGCGGATAGGCCGGGTTGAAGCTGGTGACGACCAGTTCACCGACCTCGCCTTCCGGCACGGGGTCGCCGGTGCCGGGCCGCACGATCTCGACGATCAGGCCCTCGTTCACGATCATGCCCGGGCTGGGCTGTCCCGCTCCATCC
>CAYZQP010000420.1:0-2173 GCA_964480545.1 uncultured Mesorhizobium sp.
AGCCCCGCCGATGCCCGGCTGATGGCAAAGCGTCTGCGAAAGCTGGCGCGTGAGGCGCGATCCCTTTTGAAGTTCATGCAGCGCTATGCCCGCGCCGACGAGCCGCGCGAGATCGAGCCGTCTGCCATCCGTGGCCACCGCATGGAGCTGTTTGCTCTGGCCGGCCGGATGCTGGCGCGGCAGTTCACCTTCGCCACGCCGCCCCGTACACCGATAGAACGTGAGCCATATCTGGCCCTGCGCTTCGACACGTTCTGACGCGGCTCAGGCTCAGAAGCTCGTCACCGCACATCGCTGAAATCTATTCGTCCGGAGGGTCACTTTCGGGCGCGAAGCCACGTGTGGCTCAGGGCCAGTGCGTCAATTTTCCCGAAACATTACAATCTCGCTCTCCAACATGAACGAAAGTTAACAATCCGGTTCCGGAGCCGTTCAGCCGGCGGATGCAAATATCTCCTCACGCTTCGAACAAAGCGAAACCGGGCCGAGGCCCTCAGGAGATTACGACAATGTTGAATATCAAGGCGGCAGCTCTTTCTGTGGTGGTCGCCATCGGCGCGATTGCCGGTGCATCGTCGGCGGCGAGCGCGGATACGCTGCGCTTCACCGTTGATGAAGATGGTGGTGTGGGTGTCGGCGTCGAGATCAATGATCGCTACGACCGTGATCGTGGCCCACGTTGGGATCGCGACCGCGACGGCCCGCGTTGGGATCGTGACCGGGACGGCCCGCGTCCGGGCTGGGGTGGTGGCTACGGCCGCCCGGCCTATGGCCCTGCCTGCTCGCCCTGGCGGGCTGAAGGCAAGGCCCGCGATATGGGCCTGCGCCGCGCCCGTGTCGTGGATGTCGATGGCCGCAAGATCGTCGTCGTTGGCCGCAAGTGGGGCGAGCGCCAGACCGTGATCTTCGGCCGCTCGCCCAACTGCCCGGTGCGGGCAGTGTTCTGACGGCTTGATGAGCCTGGAAATGGAAAGGCCCGGAGCGATCCGGGCCTTTGCTGTTTCTACTTGATTTCCCAGGTCATGTTGACCTGAACGCGGTAGGCATTTTCGCCAGCCTGGATCGGCGGCGCGGCAGCTGCGCCGCTTGCATACCCCCTGGCTTCGGCAATCGGCATTGGTGGCTGGGCGAACGAGGTCTCGTTGATCTCCAGCACCTTGCCGAGTTGTACACCTGCGGCGGCGGCCAGCGTATTCGCCTTCGCCACAGCATTGGCGACTGCCTTCTTGCGGGCCTCCTCACGGGTCGCGCCGGGGTCATCATTGGTGAAGGTGATGCTTCCGCCCTGATTGACGCCAAGCGTGACAGAGCTGTCGATCACCTGGCCGGTTTTGGCCAGATCGCGGATGCGCACATTGATCGAGTTGGTCACCTGATAGGCGACCAGCTTGGCCTCCTGCGAGCCGTCCGGATTGTTGGTGTAGTTGTAGCGCGGGTTGATCTGTACACCGCCGGTCTGCAGGTCGCGGTCTTCGATACCGGCTTCCTTCAGTGCCTTCACCACCTCGGTCATCGCCGTGTTGTTGGCGTCGAGCGCCTCGCGGGCAGTTGCAGCCTCGCGCATCACAGCCAGCGTCAGCAGCGCCAGATCAGGGGCGACGGTCGCCTCGCCTTCGCCGGTGACGACAATTTTCGGCGTCGGGTCGTCGGCAAAAGCCGGCAGCGGCAGGGCAAGGCTGATGCCCAGAGCGAGCGCGAGACCGAGACGTTTCATGGTGAAATCTCCAATTGCGATTGGCCTGGCTTC
Organism: uncultured Mesorhizobium sp.; assembly: GCA_964480545.1. Lineage (GTDB taxonomy): Bacteria > Pseudomonadota > Alphaproteobacteria > Rhizobiales > Rhizobiaceae > Mesorhizobium_G. Next base: position 1,748 of record CAYZQP010000420.1, read on the forward strand.
AACCTGATGATTGTGCGCTGATTGGGGCGGCGAAAGATGACTGCGCGTCAACTGTCGACGCTGGCTTGTGCGCGCGCGCAAAAGCAACTAAGTCGAGCCGGCGTGGGGCCTGTAGCTCAATGGTTAGAGCCGGCGGCTCATAACCGCTTGGTTGGGGGTTCGAGTCCCTCCGGGCCCACCATCCCCCACATAAATACACGTACACCTCGACAAGAGACCCCAGAATCAAGCAATCCTAAATTAGGGCGGGCGTAGGATTTTGAGTGGGAATGAATTTCGAGAGGCGCGTCACAGCGAACGGCCAGGCTGCCTGCAAGGCAACCTCAGCCATTCCTGCGCTGTTGGCGGCGGGCAACCTGTCCGAGACCGAGCTGATGAAGCTGGATGCCGTCCTGCATCGCAAGCAGGTCGAGCTCGACCTGCTTG
>CAYZQP010000421.1:0-2149 GCA_964480545.1 uncultured Mesorhizobium sp.
TTGCGGTTGCGCGACGTGAGTATGTAAACCGTAACTTGACGGTTGACGCGCAAACTGTCATGGAGGTGCGGTGGAGATCGAGAGTATTCGAAACAAGGCGCTGCGGGAGTTTGCCGAGACTGGCAGGCCAAAAGGGCTGCCCGGCAATGTGGTAGGCAGATTGCGGAATATGCTCGGCTACCTGGCGGCCATTGATTCCGTGGAGGAGTTGAGAGTCCCGCCGAACTTTGGAGCCCATTTACTCACCGGGGACCGTCAGGGTGTATGGTCGCTGACCGTTACCAGGAATTGGCGGATGACATTTTCGATCAGCGAAGCGCTGACGATCCAGAACGTTGACCTTGAGGATTACCACTGATGGCGATCAAGCTTCATCCCTCCTTTGCAGTCCATCCCGGCGAATGGCTCCGGGCTGAGTTCATCGACGCATTCGGGCTCAGCGTCACCCTGGCTGCCGAGAAGCTTGGCGTGACGCGTCAGGCGATGAGCAATCTGTTGAATGGCAAGGCGGGGCTTTCCGCCGAGATGGCAATCCGGTTCGAAAAGGCATTTGGCATTCAGGCGGATACGCTGCTGCGGATGCAGGCTGCTCACGATCTTGCGGTCGCACGTGCAGATGAGTCCCGCATCAAGGTTGAGCGGATTGCCACTGCTGCCTGATTTGCCAACGAGTTGGAGGAAGACGGGCGCATCGCGCAACCAGCTTCCGGCGACCGCGAGAGTGACCTTGGCAGGGCAGGGGCCTTGTCTTGCAGCATAAATCGCCGTGCCGATCTGATCCGCGCTATTTCGCAGCCTCGAAGAACTTCAGCACGGTGTCGAAATTCTCCTGCGTCCACATGTTGTTGTGGCCCAGTCCCTTTGCAGCGATGAAGGTTTTTGGCTCGGGCGCGGCGGCAAACAGTGCCTCGCCGCGGGCAATTGGAATGAGGTCATCCAGATCGCCATGGATGAGAATTTTGGGGGCGGAAACGCGAGCAATCCGCTGCCATGAGCGGATCGGGTTCTGGATCAGCGGGCGCACTGGCAACCAGGGATAATTGTAGGCCGCGACATTCTCGATCGAGTCATAGGGCGACAGCAGCGCAACAGCTTTCACCTCACGCTCGGCTGCCGTGTTTACGGCAACGCCGGTGCCCAGCGAATGCGCGGCGAGCATCACCGGGACATCAGGCAGTTCGCGCCTCAGCCAGTCATAGGCCGCGAGCCCGTCGGTCAGGATGCCTGTCTCGTCCGGCGTTCCGGTCGAGCCGGGGTAGCCGCGGTAGGAGGGACCGAGATATCCAAAACCAGTCTTGCCGAAAGCCTCGGCGAGGAAGGCGTACTGCAGGATGTTGTTGCCGTTGCCATGAAAGTAGATGACGACCGGTTTGCCGGGCTGCGGTGGCACATACATGCCGGTCAGGCGCTCGCCATCCGGAGTCGGGATTTCTACCCAGCGGCCCACCGGGGCAGGTCCGGCCAATTCGCCACGCCCGGCACCTGGAAACAACAGCTTGCCCTGCGCGAGATACATGACGGCAACTGCAGCAACATAGAGGGTTACGCAGGTTGCAAGTCCAATGACGAGCAGCCTCAGCGTCGGGCTCATTTCAGATGTCCAGCTCGTCCGCTGTGGTGAACTCGGCGCGCTCCTGGATGAAGCGGAAACGCGCATCCGGTCTGGTGCCCATCAGGTCGTCGACGGTCTGCCTGGTCGCCGCGCCCTCGCCATCCTCAACCTCGACACGCAGGAGCGTGCGCTTGCGCGGGTCCATTGTGGTTGCCTTGAGCTGGTCAGAGTTCATTTCGCCAAGGCCCTTGAAGCGACCGATATCAACCTTGCCGCGTCCGGTGAACTCGGTGCGCAGCAACTCGTTCTTGTGCGCCTCGTCGCGGGCATAGGCAGTCTTGCCGCCCTGGGTGATCTTGAACAGCGGCGGCACCGCCATGTAGAGGTGGCCGCTGCGGATCAGCGACGGCATCTCCTGGTAAAAGAAGGTGATCAGCAGTGTCGCGATATGCGCGCCGTCGACGTCGGCGTCGGTCATGATGATCACGCGGTCATAGCGCAGATCCTCGTCGCGGTATTTTGTGCGTGTGCCGCAGCCGAGCGCCTGGATCAGATCCGAGATCTGCTGGTTGGCCTGCAGCTTGTCATTGCCGGCTG
>CAYZQP010000422.1:0-1294 GCA_964480545.1 uncultured Mesorhizobium sp.
TGCCGATCCTGCTGATCTTCGTCTACGCGTTCACGACCGAGGAAAAATCCTACCAGTGGCCGCCGCCCGGCTTCACGACGCAGTGGTTCGCCGCGACCTGGGCACGACCCGATGTGTGGGATGCGCTGGCGCTGTCGGTACGCGTCGCCTCCATCGCGACGGCCATTGCCATCGTGCTTGGCACGCTGTGCGCTGCGGCGGTCAGCCAGACGCGGTTCTTTGGCCGCGAGGTGATCTCGCTGCTGGTGATCCTGCCGATTGCGCTGCCGGGCATCATCACCGGTATCTCGCTGCGCTCTGCCTTCTCGCTCATGGGCATTCCGTTCTCGACCTGGACGATCATTCTGGGCCACGCCACCTTCTGTATCGTCGTGGTCTACAACAATGCCGTGGCGCGCTTCCGGCGCACGTCGGGTTCGATGATGGAGGCTTCTGCCGATCTCGGCGCAAATGGCTTCCAGACGTTCCGTTATGTCGTGCTGCCGAACATCGGCACGGCGCTGCTGGCAGGTGGCATGCTGGCGTTCGCGCTGTCCTTTGACGAGGTCATCGTGACCACGTTCACCGCCGGCCAGCAGCAAACGCTGCCAATCTGGATGCTTGAAGAACTGATCCGTCCGCGCCAGCGCCCGGTGACCAATGTGGTCGCGATGGTGGTGGTGCTGGTGACGCTGCTGCCAATTCTGGCGGCCTATTATCTGACCCGCGATGGCGACCAGGTCGCCGGCGGGGGCAAGTGAAGAAAGAGGTGAATGGTGAATAGTGAATAGTGAATGGATGCGAACGCGTTCTGCCATTCACCATTGACCATTGACCATTCACCCGATGCACAGGGAGACAAAAATGGATACCGCGATGCTGATCGGCTCCAGACTGGAGCAGGGGACCGAGACCGAAGAGCAGATCTTCAACCCGCGAACCGGCGATGTGGTGCTCAAAATCCCCGAAGCCTCGCAGGGCCAGATCGAGGCTGCAGTGGCTGCTGCCGAGAAGGCCTTCGCGACCTGGTCGCGCACCACGCCGGCCGAGCGCTCGGGATATCTCCTGAAGATTGCGGATGCGATTGAGCGTGACGCTGATGCCTTTGCAGCCCTTGAGGCGCTGAACTGCGGCAAGCCGATCAACGCCGTGCGCAATGACGAACTCCCGGCCATCGTGGACTGCTACCGCTTCTTTGCCGGTGCGGTGCGCACCATGCCGGGCGCGATTGCTGGCGAGTATATCCCCGGCTTCACCTCGATGATCCGGCGTGATGCCATCGGCATCGTCGGCTCCATCGCGCCGTGAACTACCC
>CAYZQP010000422.1:1304-2131 GCA_964480545.1 uncultured Mesorhizobium sp.
GCCTGGAAGCTGGCACCGGCAATCGCCGGTGGCAACACGGTGGTGTTCAAGCCATCCGAACAGACGCCGCTGACGGCGCTGAAGATGGCGAAGGTGTTTGCCGAGGTGCTGCCGGAGGGCGTGGTCAACATCGTGCTCGGGCGCGGCGAGAGCGTCGGCAACACGCTGATCAATCACCCAAAGATCAGCATGATCTCGATCACCGGCGATATCGCGACCGGCAAGAAGGTGCTGCAGGCTGCCGCCAAGTCGGTCAAGCGCACGCATCTGGAGCTGGGCGGCAAGGCGCCGGTTATCGTGTTTGACGATGCAGACATCGAGTCTGTCGTGAACGGTCTGCGCGCCTTCGGCTTCTACAATGCCGGGCAGGATTGCACCGCCGCCTGCCGCATCTATGCCGGCAAGAAGGTCTATGAGAAGCTGGTGTCTGAGCTGTCTTCCGCCGTATCCACGATCAAGTTCGACCAGGCAGATGACAGCGAGAACGAGATCGGACCGTTGATCTCTAAACGCCAGCGCGACCGTGTTGCGAGCTTTGTCGAGCGCGCCTCGGAGTTGAAGCATGTCGAGATCACCACCGGCGGCAAGGCACCGGCCGGTGGCGGCTTCTACTACGAGCCGACTGTGGTGGCGGGTGCCTTGCAGGATGATGAGATCGTGCGGCGCGAGGTGTTCGGGCCGGTTGTATCGGTCACCCGCTTCTCGGATGTCGATGAGGCCGTGAACTGGGCAAATGATAGCGACTACGGCCTGGCCTCGTCGGTGTGGACCCGCGATGTCGGCCGCGCCATGGCGACCGCCGCGCGGCTCCAGTACGGCTGCACCTG
>CAYZQP010000423.1:0-432 GCA_964480545.1 uncultured Mesorhizobium sp.
GGCAGATCCTCGGGTCAAGCCCGAGGATGACGCAAACTTGGAGTCCCTACTCCCCTATTGCCCACTCCTCACATGCTCCGGCCGAACCCCCAGCCCCAGCATCCGCGCCGGAATCCGCTGTAGCAACGGAAAACGGTTGAGCAGCCTGAGAGGCAAGGGCGGGCGCGTCAGTTGCGCTCCCGGCCGCAGCAGCGCCCCGATAATGTTGTTCTGCGCAGTCACCTGAAAGCGCTGGATCACGCGGGTCGGAAACATCCGGCGTTGCTGAACCTTCGCAAGCAGATCATCGACATTTGCCCGCGTCCGCAACGGCTCTGCGAGAATGTTCGCCGTCGCCACCGCATCCTGCACAGCGAGGTTCACCCCGACCCCACCGATTGGCGACATGGCATGCGCCGCATCGCCGATGGCCAGCAGCCCCGGCTTGTGCCA
>CAYZQP010000423.1:442-2129 GCA_964480545.1 uncultured Mesorhizobium sp.
GCGCTCCAGCCGGTCCACCGCGACGGACAGAAGCTTCAGATCATCCCATCTCGTCAGCACGTCGCCGAGTGGGCCTACCTCCGGTGCCAGCCGCTCGACCTCGGCAATCAGCGCTGGCAATCCACGCGCTTTCACCTGATCGATACTGCCCTTGGGAAACACGTAGGCGCATTGCCAGTAATCCGTGCGGTCAATCATCACGAAAATGCGCCCGGCCTCGAACACGCCGGTGGTGCGATTGTCGCCATCATCGACCTTTGGCACACCGAACCAGAAGACATCCATCGGCGCGCCGAGATCCTTGAGCGGCAGCTCATTGCGCGCGATGGAACGGCGGCCATCGCAGGCGATCACCAGCTTCCCCGCACGCAACTCCTCGCCGTCTTCCAGGCGCACGCCGACGATCCGCCCGCCCTCTTCGACAAACGCAACAGCCTCCGCGTTTCGACGAAAACTGAAGGCCGGGAAGGCGCTGGCCTCAACCAGCAGGAAGTCGAGAAAGTCCCATTGCGGCATCATCGCGATGAAGGGTGCAGGGACAGGCAGGCGGGAGAAGTCCGCGACCCGGATCATCTGCCCGGCGACCCGCGCCTCGATGTCATAGGCCTTGTCATGCGGCCGCTGCAGAAAGCGGTCCAGCATGCCGAGCTCATCGAGAAACACCATCGTGGAAGGGTGAACCGTGTCGCCTCTGAAGTCGCGCAGGAAGTCGCCGTGCTTCTCCAGCACCAGCGTCGGCACCCCGGCGCGCGCCAGCAGCAGCCCTGTCATCATACCTGCCGGGCCGCCGCCAATCACAATGACATCGGCAGTTGCAGCAGGCATGGCGCTACTCTTCCGGCTCGGTGGTGAACATCAGCGGATAGCCCGCCGCCTTGCCCATATCGGTGGCGCGCGTCGCCTTGGTTTCGGCGACGTCCTTGCTGAACACCGCAACCACGCAGACGCCCTTGCGGTGCGCCGTCAGCATGATCTGTTCGGCCTGCGCATCATTCACCGCGAACTCGGCGCGCAGCACCATCACCACAAACTCGCGCGGCGTGAAATCGTCATTCAGCAGAATGACCTTGTAGAGTTTCGGCCGCTCCAGCTTCGGTTTTACCTTGGTGCGCGGCTTGAGATCGGTGTTGTTTGGCATGGCAGTTGGCGCTCATTCTAGCAGAGTCGTTGCGCGTCGTCGCGCCCTCTATGCTCAATGCTTTCAGATGGTTATGGGGCCGACCGGAATCAATCCGGCAGCCACTTGAATCAGTTCGTCAGCGTGTTGAATCAGTTTATCAAGGCCGCGTTATAGCGCTTTCGCCCACGCAGCGATGCGATCACAGGCAGCAGCCATGTTCTCTTTGGCGGTCTTGCCCGACGCTTTTCGCGGCTTCAGATCATGGTCGCCATCTGGCAGCCAGAATACATCCGTCGAGTTTGACAAAGCGTAACCGGCAACCTCGTCCTTCGTCCCGAACGGGTCGCGCTCCCCCTGGCAGATCAGCGTCGGCACCGTCAAGGGCGTCAGGTGCTCCGTGCGCAATTTCTCCGGACTGCCCGGCGGATGGAACGGATAGCCGAGGCAGAGCAGGCCGGCGATTTTGCCATCGCCATAGAGCTTTTCAGCGATCATCGAGGCCATGCGTCCGCCCATCGACTTGCCACCGATCACCAGCTTGCCGGCGCGCTCGACCTCATCCACAGC
>CAYZQP010000424.1:0-2101 GCA_964480545.1 uncultured Mesorhizobium sp.
GGCCGATGCGGCTGTCGAGCAGACCGAGGTCGCGGAACAAGAGGTAAATCGGCATCAGCACAGCCACAGCCGGCATCATCTTGGTGGAGAGCATCCACATGAGGATGTCCTTGGTGCGCTTGGTCGGCGAGAAGGCCATCGACCATGCTGCGGGTATCGCGATCAGCAGGCCGAGAATGGTCGAGCCGACCGAGATGATGACCGAGTTCATGAACGGCTTGAAGTAGTTGTACTGGGACTGCACGTCCCGGTAGCTCTCCAGCGTGAATGACGGGATCAGGTTAAAGCCCTGGATCGCTTCCTGCTCCGTCTTGAACGATGTGATGATCGTGTAGAGGATCGGGAAGAAGATGATGAGGCCGATGGTCCAGGCCGCCACGGTAGCGACGACCTTTCGTTGTGTGGTGACTGCGCGTGCCATGACGTCCTCCTCACTTGTCCAGGTTTTTGCCGACGGCGCGCATCAGGAAGATGGCGACGATGTTGGCGAGGATGACGGCGATGATGCCGCCAGCGGAGGCGCGACCGACGTCGCCGCCCACGGAACCGACCTTGTAGATCAGGTACGGCAGGTTGGTTGAGGCATAGCCGGGTCCGCCGCCTGTGGTGACGAGGATTTCGGCATAGACGCCCAGCAGGAAGATGGTCTGGATCAGGATCACCACAGTGATCGAGCGCGACAGGTGCGGCAGCGTCAGATACCAGAACCGGCTGAAGAAGCTTGCGCCATCCATTTCGGCGGCTTCCTTCTGCTCGCCATCAAGGGACTGCAGCGCGGTCAGCAGGATGAGTGTCGCGAAAGGCAGCCATTGCCAGGCGACAATCATGATCACCGAAAACAGCGGATAGTTCGCGAACCAGTCGACCGGACTTATCCCGATCCCCTTGGCCATATCCGCCGCAACGCCGTAGCTCGGCGACAGGATCATGTTCTTCCACACGAGCGCCGCCACCGGTGGCATGACGAAGAAGGGCGAGATGACCAGAATACGTACGAGCCCTTGCCCGAACATCGGCTGGTCAAGCAGCATCGCAAGCAGGATGCCGAGGATCACGGTTATCGCGAGAACCCCGACGACAAGGATCAGCGTGTTAATGATCGCCGGCCAGAAACCCTGATCGAAATAGAAGTAGTAATAATTGTTCCAGCCGGCGAAGCCGTAATTGTCAGGGCGCTGCAGATTGTAGCGCATGAACGAAAAATACAGCGTGCGCAGCAGCGGGTAGACCATCCAGATCAACAGGACGATCACCGCCGGCGCCAGCATGCTGCGAGCCAGAGTGCTTGTGTTGCGTGTTGCCATGACTGCCCCCGTTGGCGAAACCGCCATTGTCCCGTGAGGTGGCTACCGCCCGGCGAGCGATAGCCGTGTTCGTTCACGCCGAAGAGCGTGGTGCGGAGCGCTGCGCGCGCCGATGCTTTTCAGGAAAATTGCGGGGCCACCCAGGGAGAGAGAGGCAGCCCCGCCAGAGAGGCGCTTACTTGCTGTAGCCGCCCATATCCATCGTCTGCTGTGCTGCGGCCTGGGCCTCTGTCAGCGCATCATCGATCGACTTCTGACCAGCGAGTGCAGCCGAGAACAACTGGCCTACATTGGTGGCGAGGTCAGAGAACTCGGGGATGGCGACAAACTGCACGCCGACATAAGGCACCGGCTGGACGGTGGGCTTGTTCGGGTCGGCGGAGTTGATCGAGTCCAGCGTCATCTTCGCGAAAGGCGCTGCTTTCTGGTATTCCGGGTTCGCGTAGAGCGAGTTGCGCGTGCCCGGAGGCACGTTGGCCCAGCCCTCCTTCGAGGCGACGAGGTCGAGATAGGCCTTGCTGGTTGCCCAGGCGATGAACTTCTTGGCCGAGTCCGCCTTCTGCGAGCCGGCCGGAACCGCCAGTGACCAGGCCCACAGCCAGTTGCCGCGCTTGCCCAGACCATTGTCCGGCGCCAGCGCGTAGCTGACCTTGTCTGCAACCGTTGAGTTCTTCGGATCAGAGACGAACGAGGCAGCAACGGTGGCGTCGATCCACATGGCGCACTTGCCCTGCTGGAACAGCGCGAGGTTCTCGTTGAAGCCGTTGGACGAGGCACCAACCGGACCGGCTTCCTTC
>CAYZQP010000425.1:0-2085 GCA_964480545.1 uncultured Mesorhizobium sp.
TGTAGATCTCCGGCCGGTAGATCTTCTGGAACGTCTCCATCGTGCTGATCGTGCCGATCAGCTCCAGGGTGGTGTAGTCACTGAGCAGGTCGCCTGTGTGATAGAACGCGAAGGGTGCCACGCTGTCCGGCGGCATGAAGAAACGAACTTTCAGGCCCATCTTCTGAAAATACTGATCGGTAGATGATAGCTCGTTCTGCTGGTACTCGGTGCCCAGCACCGGGTGGAAATTCCCGGTCCGATGGTAGGTCTTGCTGCTTGAGGCGCTCAGGCAGATGACCGGCGGTTTGCTGAAATGCTCCTTGTACGCAGCCGAGTTCAGGAAACACTTGAACAGGTTTCCATGGAGATCGCCGAAATCGTCCGGAACGCTGAAGCCGGGACGATCCTTATTGTGCTCCGGAAGCACCACGCTGAAGTCGTAGTCGCGAACGTAAGAGGAGAAGTTATTGCCGGGGATGCCTTCAAAGCGCTTGCCGGTCGTCCGGTCAATGATCGTGGGCTTCAGGATTTCGATCAGCGGAAACGCATCGCAATTGCCTTCTGAGGTAATGTTCATCTCAGCGGAAATGATGTCGAGCTCGAGCGTGTAGCGGTCCCCATTGGGATTGTCCCAATGCGCCAGAGCGTTGAACCGGTTGTCGATCATCTTCAGGGCATTGCGCAGGTTTTCCTGGCGGTTCTGACCTCTGGCCAGATTGGCAAAATTGGTCGTCGCCCGCGTATTGTCAGCGGGGCGGTAATCCTCGTCGAAACGGATGCTCTTGAGACGGAACGTAAAGTCGTCACCCACATGGGTGGACGCGCTCAGGGTGGCTGATTTTCTGGCTTGAGACATGACTTACCCCGATCAATTTGGGGGCATGGGTCAGCGGACGCATAGCAACGGGCTGCTCGCGCAGCATCTGCTACGGCACACTGGGACACCCCGCCCGTGGACGTTATTTCACCGAGGCAGGTCTCCTGGCTCGCGGGTCGGTGCTTCTGTCCGTCTTCCCAGGGGTTACCCCAGTGACATGCTGGACATCAGCTCGCCGCTTACAGTTGCGGGGGCAGCTCCGGCTTTCCCGTAGTGGGGCACCGGCTTCCCTCTTAGCCCCGGCGCATCGCACGCAACGACCGGGGAACCTAGGCATCAGCACATTGCTGCATCAGGCGTCCGAAGTCAATATCGTATAAAGAAATGTTTATGTCTTTATTGGAATTAGCGGTAACGTTCCCTTAGTGTCCGTGATGTCAGGGCAGGACGGTGGCAACGATCGATGCGTCGAGCGCTTCGTAGTCGGCCAGACCGATTGTGTCGTAGAGCTCTGCGCGGGTCTGCATCTCGCCAACCATCGCCTCAGTGGATCCATCGCGCTTGAGGGTTGCGTAGAGCTTCTCCTGCGCCTTGTTGGCGACGCGCAGTGACGACACAGGCCAGATGACCAATCGGTAGCCCATCTCCTCGAACTCTTTGGCGGTGAAGAACGGCGTGCGGCCGAACTCCGTCATGTTGGCGAGCAGCGGCACGCCCGGCATGCGGCGCGCGAACTCACGGAACATCTCGGCCGTATTCAGCGCCTCCGGAAAGATCGCGTCAGCGCCTGCTTCCACGTAAAGCTTGGCCCGGGCGACTGCGCCGTCCATGCCTTCGCTGGCGGCAGCGTCGGTGCGCGCGATCAAATAGAGATGGCGGCGCGCCTTGGCGGCAGCAGCGACCTTGGCCGCCATGTCATGTGCGTCGGCCAGCTTCTTGTCGTTCAGGTGGCCACATTTCTTCGGCAGCAGCTGGTCCTCGATATGAACGGCACCTGCGCCCGCATCCTCGAACGTGCGTACCATGTGCATCACGTTCAGCGCCTCGCCATAACCCGTATCCCCATCGACCAGAACCGGCAGACCGGAAGCGCGCGCCACCTGCCGGATGAAGAAGGCGACCTCATCTATGGTGATCACGCCGAGGTCAGGTAGTCCCATAGAAGCCGTCATTGCAGCCCCTGAAAGGTAGAGCCCGTCAAATCCGGCATTGCGCGCCTGGATTGCCGCCTGCCCATTATGCGTGCCTGGCAGTTGCAGGATACCGCCGCGCTGGACGAGGGCGCG
>CAYZQP010000426.1:0-2081 GCA_964480545.1 uncultured Mesorhizobium sp.
CCGGAATGCCGCGGGACGCCGAATAACGGTGGGTGCGCGGGTCCTTCACCACCTCAACGAGCTTGTCGACAACGCTCTGTGGTGTCGGCAGGTCCGGATTGCCCATGCCAAGGTCGATAATGTCGGCGCCGCGCGAACGCGCGCTGGCCTTCAGGCGATTGACCTGCTCGAAGACATATGGCGGAAGCCGCCGGACCTTGTGAAACTCTTCCATGGCTTGGAATTCCTGACAGATTCGGCCTTCAGCGCCGTGGCTGCGCTATACACATCAGTCGCAGGTCGGTCGAGGGCTGCAATCGCCTCTTTCGATCTGGGCGACGGTTTGCGGCCCGTGCGTTCGAGCCTTTTGCTGCATCTGGGCGACCTGGCTTGGCGGCGTTGCCCCTCCAGACGCCACGGAACGTGAGCGCGATTGCTCCACGCCCTGGATTTTGGCGGCGCGTTCTTCCGGCGTGAACTGATCTGCTGCGACGCCCGGCTTGATGTTCAGGTTCGGGTAGTTACCGGTTGTGGCAGCACCTGTGCCAGTGTCCTCGGACGTGCCTGCACATCCGGCAACAAGAACTACCAAAAGCAGAGCCGCCGGCAAGGCCGTCGCGTGTCTGGGAAAAGAAAATCTCATCTGCCGGCTCCCGCTTCGCCGATTGTGCTTGGCCCCTTAGATGTCTGTCATGTAAACATGTCAAGAAAGCGCCGGGAGGAGATGCGCAAAACATGTCAGAATCCGTGCAAGGGGAAGCCGGATCGAGTTCTGTGTCGCCAGTCGAACAGTATCTGATCAAGGATCCGGAGGAGTTCGCGCTGAATATGGCGCGCATGGTGGAACAGGCTGGCAAAGCTGCAGCAGCCTGGGCAAAGCCGCGCGAGAATGGCGAAATTTCGGACACAGTTTCCGAACCCGTCGCCGACATGGTCAAAACCTTCTCCAAGGTGACAGAGTACTGGCTCGCTGATCCGGGCCGGGCGCTTGAGGCGCAGACGAAACTGTTTGCCGGGTTCATGACCGTGTGGACCAGCACCATTCACCGGATGAGCGGCGCGGAAGGCGTCGAGGACCCGGTCAAGCCGGATCGTGGCGACAAGCGGTTTCTGGACGAGGAATGGGGCAAGAACGCCTTTTTCGACTTCCTCAAGCAGACCTATCTGGTGTTCTCGCGCTGGGCTGGCGACCTTGTCGACCAGGCCGAGGGGCTGGACGACCATACGCGTCACAAGGCCGGGTTCTACGTCAAGCAGATTGCAAATGCGCTCTCGCCGTCAAACTTCGTGCTGACCAACCCCGAGCTTTTCCGGGAGACTGTGGAGAAGAAGGGCGAGAACCTGGTCAAGGGCATGAAGATGCTCGCCGAGGACATCAATGCCGGCAAGGGCACGCTGAAGCTGCGCCAGGCCGATTCGTCGAAATTCGAGATCGGCAGGAACATCGCAATTACGCCGGGCAAGGTGGTCGGGCGCAGCGATGTCGTCGAGGTGATCCAGTACGAGCCCGCTACCGAGACGGTGCTGAAAGTGCCGTTGCTGATCTGCCCGCCATGGATCAACAAGTTCTACATTCTCGACCTGAACACGCAGAAGTCTTTCATCCGCTGGTGTGTCGAACAGGGCCACACAGTGTTTGTGATGTCCTGGGTCAATCCGGATGAGCGTCACGGCTCAAAGGACTGGGAAGCATACACGCGTGAGGGGGTGCAATTCGCGCTCGATACGGTGGAGCGCACGACGGGCGAGAATGGCGCGAACATGATCGGCTATTGCGTCGGTGGCACGCTGCTTGCTGCTGCACTTGCCCTTATGGCGCAGGAGGGCGACGACCGGGTGAAGTCTGTGACCTTCTTCACCACGCAGGTGGACTTCACCAATGCCGGCGACCTGAAAGTGTTTGTCGACGAGGACCAGATTGCCGCTGTGGAGCGGTCGATGAAAGGCAAGGGGTATCTCGACGGCACCAAGATGGCGACCGCCTTCAACATGCTGCGGTCCGGCGATCTGATCTGGCCATATGTCATCAACAACTACATGCGCGGCAAGGATCCGATGCCGTTCGACCTGCTCTACTGGAACTCCGATTCCACACGCATGGG
>CAYZQP010000427.1:0-2077 GCA_964480545.1 uncultured Mesorhizobium sp.
GGCCGGGATGCTCACAACGGTCGGTATGGCACTCGGCTTCCAGCACATTGGCGGCTACATTCCCTGCAAGCTCTGCCTTGAGCAGCGCTGGCCCTATTACATTGGCGCGCCGCTGATGCTGGCAATTGTCTATGCCGGCGCGGTAGGCGTCTCGCGCGGAACCCTGCGCCTGCTGTTGCTGCTCGGCGCGATCATTCTGGCGGTCAGCGTATTCCTTGGCATCAAGCATATGGGCGTCGAGTATGGCTGGTGGGCAGGCCCCACCGACTGCGGCGCGGTCGCCTACACCACCACCGACACCGGCGGCAAAGGCGTGCTGGATCTCATCAACAAGTCGATCCCCCCATCCTGCGACAAGGCCGCCTGGCGCGATCCGATCCTGCGGCTGTCCTTCGCCGGCTGGAACGCGGTGATCAGCCTCGGCCTGCTGCTGGTCGCGATCCGGGGTCTGCGCAAGGCTTGACAGAAGCAACGCTGGCCTTCGGGCGTCAGGACGTGGCGAAAACTGCGGCGTCCGAGAACCGGCGCGCAGCGTACTTAACGTACGTGAGCACCGGTAGCGGATGACGCCACAGTTTGCAGACCGTCCTCACGCCCGAAGCCTACGGCTCCAGCTCGACATCCCAATACAGATAGTCCATCCAGCTTTCATGCAGATGGTTCGGCGGGAACAGCCGGCCATTATTGTGCAGGTCGTGCACGGTGGGCTGGTAGGCCTTCTGGCGCGGGAACATCCTGGCCTGGGCCGGCAACATGCCGCCCTTCTTCAGATTGCAGGGCGAGCAGGCAGCGACCACGTTCTCCCAGGTCGTCGCCCCGCCGCAGCGGCGGGGGATGACATGGTCAAAGGTCAGGTCATGCGGCGAGCCGCAATACTGGCACTCGAAGCGATCGCGCAGGAACACATTGAAGCGTGTGAACGCCGGGTAGCGCGACGGCTTCACATATTCCTTTAGCGAGACAACAGACGGCACCTTCATCGCAAAGGTCGGCGACGAGACCTGATGATCATATTCCGCAACGATGTTGACCCGGTTCAGGAACACCGCCTTGATGGCGTCCTGCCAGGACCAGAGCGACAGCGGGTAATAGCTGAGCGGGTGGTAATCCGCGTTCAGCACCAAAGCCGGCAGTCCATCAGGAGACACGTGTACTGTCACGCAACCCTCCGCTTACTCTTCTTTCGCGCACAATCTATGCAGGACATGACAGGGTTGTGAAGCACCAAGTCACAGGTGGGCGGCGCAAAAATACTACTATTTGGGCGAGATTGTGCCCGTGAGAACACCTTCGCGCCCCTTCATCGTTCGATAGTAGGCCCAGAACAGCCGTGCAGCGACCCCGCGCCAGGGTATCCACGACTCGGCAATGAACGAGAGTTGACGGTCACCGGGCCGCGATTCGTGGCCGAGCGCGTGGCCAACTGCTGATTGCAGCGCGACGTCCTTGGCCGGGAAAATGTCGGGGTGCCCGGCTGAGAACAACAGATAGAGCTGCGCTGTCCAGGGACCAACGCCTTTGATTGCGGTGAGCCGGGCAATCGCGTGGTCAGCATCGGCGTCGACGAGATGATGGAGGTCGAGGCCGTCATTCATTGCTTGCGCAATTGCCCGGATGGTCTGCACCTTGGCGCGCGACTGCCCGGCCTGACGAAACAGCGCATCGTCTGCCGCCAGCACGGCCTCCGGCGTGAATGGATCGATCAGTCCCATCATGCGCCCGAAGATCGCCGATGCACTTGCGGTCGAGACCTGCTGACCCGTGATGATCTGCGCCAGACTGGCGAAGCCTGGTGGGTTCAAGCGCAGCGGCACCTCGCCGACAGCGGCGCGCACGGCGACGAGGCGCGGGTCGATCCTCTCCAGCGCGTCGAGGCCCTCAGTGATGTCAGCGAGATTGGCGATGCGCCGCATGGGCTTGTCCTGTTTCGCTTGTCCTATGTCGCTGGGAACCGTAGCAATGGCGTCATGTCGCCAACAACCCGATTTTGTCAGCTAAGCGATAGGATGGACCGCCTTCCCCCACTCCGTCCCGGCTACGCCGGTCCACCTCTCCCCCCTCCGGAGGGAGAGGAAGG
>CAYZQP010000428.1:0-2039 GCA_964480545.1 uncultured Mesorhizobium sp.
TATAGGCACCGTCGTCCCGAACCCACACCCGCTCGATATCCTCGCGCTTGCAGACGGCTTCAGCTTGCGGAGTAGAACCGCCGCGAACCCAGTCGACATTATACATCTCAGAAGCAAGGTATCGAATATTGAGCGTATCTTTTGCAGTATCCACCCTCAAAACACAGTGTCCGCCGAGCTTCGCAACCTCTCGAGTGGGCGAGCGCATATGTCCGCCAGGAACCTCGCACCGTGCGGTGAAGGCGCATTCATTAGCTAATTGCCGTCCCGGCACCGGCTCGACATTTCGGATGAAAACATGTCCGGACGGGTAGCGATCATTGGTGAAGCCAAAGGCTCGGCCGTAATGCTCGTTGTACTCACCATGCTTTTCGAAACGAATCTGGAGCTGCCGCCCCTTTTGCTGGTCGGTGCCAAGGCGTTGCCAGTTGCCCATAAACGCGTTGGCATCGCATTTGGCAGCGGGTTTGGTGGAAGGAGTGCCCGCGCGAGAAAATGTGAATTCGCCGTTCGTGTCGAAGTACTTCGATCCACCCCATTTATAGCCCTGATAGCGTTTGCATTTAGATGTTGAAACGGATTGGACGACCAGCCCGACCCGCAAGGCAAATGCCCTGACCCAACGTTCTTCCTCGGCACAAGACAAGCCGGCTCCGCCGTTGTCGATATCTTTCCAGGTGACCTTCCAACTTGCACTCTTGTCGGCACTGATCGGGACGTTGATCTGTATACTTGCCCATGGTCGACTGCCCGTGCGTGTATAAGCGGCAAAAGCCTCACTGTCGTGCAGCGCAAGTTTCCATGCATCAACAACGAACGACGTTCCCTCCAGATTGATCGTTGCTCCCTGCTCGTACTTCTCGGGCGCTGCTGACGCCGCAAACGCCGCCATCGCCGCCCCGGCAATCGCCACGCTGGTCATTATTCTGCCAATCATCTTATCCCCGATCCCCGCCAACGCGCTCAACAGCCTTCCCAACTTCTTTGCTGTTTCCCTCTAGGCCGCCCAGTTGGTCCTGACGATCCGCGCGCCACCATTGCGGAAACTGCTGATCCGGTTGTTCATATTGTCCTCGGTCGCCCGACGCCCGAAGAAGCGAGTGCATGTGGCCGACGACGACCGACCGGCGCTGGTGTAATTGGCGCTCACGAAGCTTTGGAACGAAGGCTGGAAGCCAACGGTCGGACCGTCACGCCCCATCGCGAATACGCGCGAGAAATAATAGGTGTTGCCGCCGGGTGTCCCGGTATCGCGCCGCGTCCAGCAATATGCGTAAGGTCCATCCTGCGCCATAGCGGCGACTGCCACGCCCTGGCCAGGAAAACCGATGCCGAGAGCGGTCGTCGCGGCCATCACCGTCGCCGATACCGCCAATGTTGTTCGGAGGATGCGGGTCATCGATAAAATCTCCATCCCAAAAATGAAAAGAAAGGAAGGCTCGGCAGGCTCACAAACGTCGGCAAGTCCCCGTGGTTGTGAACTTGTTGCTCATCCAGGTGGCGCCGTTCGCGGAGCTGTAGTAGCTTTCCTCGCCGCCCGAGACGGTCATATCTTCCAGGTTCAGGACGGTTGGCTGGATGTGCCTCCACCCTGAGGCTCTGCCAGTATCGACCTCGGCCTTGGCGCAACGATTCATACCATCTTCGCAAAAGATGATCTGGAGATCGTCAATCAAACGAACATCTTCGATGAAACGCGATACAGAATTGGCGTATTCATCCTCATCGACAACCGTGAAACTTGCGGTCACCGATTGCTTGGGTGATGTGTTGACCCGATATCGTCCGGTGTATGTGAAATCCACATAGCTGACCGGCCCCCACCGAGTGGTCCGCGGGGATTGTTAGTGCATTGACGCCTCCATCGCCAGTGTTGGCCGTAGGTGGAGCGAAGCGGAACCGGAGGGCGACACTGGCGATGGCACGGCCTCCGGCGCCGGCGGTCGATATCCCAGCGAGCTGTGCGGCCGGTCGACAGATACACCCAGCCCCACCCGATGATCTTGAAGTAGGTGAAGTCGGTCTGCCACATCTCGTTC
>CAYZQP010000429.1:0-2014 GCA_964480545.1 uncultured Mesorhizobium sp.
CGACAGGTAGACCGGGTAGCCACGCAGCAGGCCATAGTTCAGCGAGGCGCGGGCAAATTCGCGGATCGACTCGTCGAGATTATACATGGCCATCGCGACGCCGGCGCCCGGTGCGTCGAACACGTCATGCTCGATCACCTGACCGTCTTCACCGACGAACTTGATCGACAGCTTGCCGGCACCCGGATAGCGGAAATCGGTTGCCTTGTACTGGTCACCGAAAGCATGGCGGCCGACGATGATCGGCTTGGTCCAGCCGGGCACCAGACGCGGCACGTTCTTCATGATGATCGGCTCACGGAAGATGGTGCCGCCGAGGATGTTGCGGATCGTGCCGTTGGGCGATTTCCACATTTTCTTGAGGTTGAATTCCTCAACGCGGGCCTCATCCGGTGTGATCGTCGCGCATTTGACCCCGACGCCGTACTTCTTGATCGCGTTGGCCGAGTCGATGGTGACCTGATCGTTGGTGGCGTCGCGGTGCTCCACGCCGAGGTCATAGTACTTGAGATCGATATCCAGATATGGGTGGATCAGCTTGTCCTTGATGAACTGCCAGATGATGCGGGTCATCTCGTCGCCATCGAGTTCAACAACCGGATTTGCGACCTTGATCTTCGCCATGTAGGAGCCTCTTGCCTCGGAAACGTGCGCGGAACTGCGGACTGTCCCGAGCGCTATAGCAAAGCGGTTTTCGCCGTGCAAACCTGTATCATACCGCTTTCGTCGAGTGCGCGCCCGACGATGGCGATACAGGGAGCCTTGTGATCGACCGGGAGCAACAGTGCAGCGACGCCTGCGGTCGTTTCAGCCGTTTCCTTCCGACGCGTGGCCGCATAGGCTGAGGGTTCCTGGAGGAATCGATGCCACAGCCGCCGCCATTGGCGCTTTCCGAACCGGTCGGCGACGAGGTGCGCAAGACGACCTGTTACATGTGCGCGTGCCGGTGCGGCATCGACGTGCATCTGAAAGACGGGAAGATCCGCTACATCGAAGGCAATCGCGACCACCCTGTGAACAAGGGTGTGCTTTGTGCCAAAGGCTCGGCCGGTATCATGCAGCATTATGCGCCGGCACGGCTGCGCGCGCCGCTGAAGCGCGTCGGGCCGCGTGGTTCTGGCGAGTTTGAGGAGATCAGCTGGGATGAGGCGCTGGGCATTGCGACCGGGTGGCTGGGCGAGGTGCGCCGCACTGACCCCAAGAAACTCGCCTTCTTCACCGGGCGCGATCAGTCGCAATCACTGACGGGGTTCTGGGCGCAGCAGTTCGGCACGCCAAACTATGCCGCGCATGGCGGGTTCTGTTCGGTCAACATGGCGGCTGCCGGCATCATGACCATCGGCGGCGCATTCTGGGAGTTTGGCGCGCCAGACTGGGAGCGCACGAAGCTGTTCGTGATGTTCGGCGTGGCAGAGGATCATGATTCCAACCCCTTGAAGATCGGCATCTCGAAGCTGAAGAAGCGCGGCGCGCGCTTCGTTTCGGTCAATCCGGTGCGAACCGGCTATTCCGCGATTGCCGATGACTGGATCGGCATCCGGCCGGGTACGGATGCGCTGCTGATCCTGTCGGTGATCCACCTGCTGTTGAAGGCGAAGCGCATCGATCTTGACTATCTGGTTCGCTACACGAATGCGCCCTGGCTGGTTGTTGATGCGCCGGGCAGCGCTGACCATGGCCTGTTTGCGCGCGATGCCAATGGCAAGCCACTGGTCTATGAAAGCGTGACCGAACGTGCGGTGGAAGCGAGGACGCCGGGCGCGCATGTGGCACTGTCGGGCCGGGTGTTGCTGCCGGATGGACGTGCCGCGGTGCCGTCGTTCCAGTTGCTGGCCGAAAGCTATCTGGATGAGCGCTATGCGCCGGAGGCTGTGTCCGCGCAGACCGGTGTGCCCACCGCGACCATTCGTGGTCTTGCTGCCGAGATCGGCCGGGTTGCGTTCGACGAGGCGATTTTTGTTGAGCAGCCGTGGACCGATGTTCACGGCCAAAAGCATCAGGGCTTTGTCGGCCG
>CAYZQP010000430.1:0-2011 GCA_964480545.1 uncultured Mesorhizobium sp.
GTGGAATTCGCGCGAAAAGTAGTCGATCTCGGCGCCGGCGAGATCCTGCTGACCTCGATGGATCGCGATGGCTCGAAGATAGGCTATGACATCGCGCTGACCCGCGCCGTGGCTGATGCGGTGCGCGCGCCGGTCATTGCGTCCGGTGGTGTCGGCACTCTCGATCATATGGTCGAGGGTATCCGCGATGGACACGCGACGGCTGTGCTCGCCGCCTCGATCTTCCATTTTGGCACCTATTCCATCGGCGAGGCCAAGGCTTACATGGCAGCTGCCGGGTTGCCGATGCGGCTGGACTCTCCCGGCCCCGCGTCTTAAAGCGCGGCGATGACCGCATTTTCGCTGGAAGACCTGGAAAAGACCGTCGCCGAACGTGGCCGCTCGGGCGCAGCGGACTCGTGGACGGCAAAACTCTTCGCCAGGGGCCAGGACAAGGCCGCGCAGAAGATGGGCGAGGAGGCGGTCGAGGCCGTCATCGCCGCGGTAAAGGGCGACCGCAACGGACTTGTTTCCGAGAGCGCTGATATGCTCTATCACTTGCTGGTCGTTCTGGCGCTGGCCGACATTCCTCTGTCCGAGGTGATGGCCGAGCTGGAGCGGCGGACGTCGCAGACGGGACTAGCCGAGAAAGCCTCGCGTTCAGAATGAGGCACTCCTGACGGGGAGATTTTTTGATGGACCAGCTCGCACCCACGGCGAAGTATTCGCCGTACCGGTTCTTCACCGTCGAGCAATGGGCGAAGTTCCGCGCTGATGCGCCACTCTCCCTCACCCAGGAAGAAATCAGCCGGCTGCGCTCGCTCAACGACCCGATTGATCTCGGCGAGGTCGAACGCGTGTATTCGCCGCTGTCGCGCCTGCTCTCGGCGCATGTCGAGGCGATGCAGATGCTGTATCACCAGCGCGCGGTTTTTTTGAATGTCGCGGATTCCCGCAAGACGCCCTTCATCATCGGTGTTGCCGGTTCGGTGTCAGTTGGCAAATCGACCACTGCGCGCATTCTCAAAGAACTGCTGAAGCGCTGGCCGTCGAGCCCGAAGGTCGACCTGATCACCACAGATGGCTTTCTCTATCCGAACGATGTGCTGCGCGAAAAGGGCATGATGGATCGCAAGGGTTTTCCAGAAAGCTACGATGTCGGCGCGCTGCTGCGCTTCCTGTCTGGCATCAAGTCCGGCCAGCGCGACGTGCCGGCGCCGATCTATTCGCACCTCGTCTATGACGTCATCCCGAACGAAAGCGTCATTGTTGACGCTCCGGACATTCTGATCTTCGAGGGCATCAATGTGCTGCAGCCCGGCAAGCTGCCGCCTGATGGCAAGATCATTCCGTTCCTGTCGGACTTCTTCGACTTCTCGATCTATGTCGATGCCGAGGAGGACCTGATCCGCAAATGGTATGTGACGCGCTTCATGGGGCTGCGCGACACCGCCTTTCGTGACCCGAACTCGTTCTTCCATCGCTTCTCGCAGCTCTCCGAGGATGCGGCGCGCGCCGTCGCCGAGAACATCTGGGAGACGATCAACCTGAAGAACCTGCGCGAAAACATTCTGCCGACGCGGCCGCGCGCCGACCTGATCCTGACCAAGGGCGAAGACCACCTGGTCAAGGAAGTGGCGCTGAGGAAGCTCTGATGCTGCCGCAGGAGATCATTCGCCACAAGCGCGACGGCAAAGCACTCGACAAAGGCGAGATTGAAGCCTTTGTCCGCGGTATCACGGATGGGTCAGTCAGCGAGGGCCAGATTTCGGCGCTGGCCATGGCGGTCTTCTTCAACGGCATGAACCGCGACGAAGCCGTCGCGCTGACGCTGGCAATGCGCGATTCCGGAGAAGTTCTGGACTGGTCGGATCTGCCCGGGCCGGTATCCGACAAGCACTCAACCGGCGGCGTTGGCGACAATGTCTCGCTGATGCTGGCACCGATCGTCGCGGCCAGTGGCGTGTTTGTGCCGATGATCTCCGGTCGCGGCCTCGGACACACAGGCGGTACGCTGGACAAGATGGATTCC
>CAYZQP010000431.1:0-367 GCA_964480545.1 uncultured Mesorhizobium sp.
CACGCCGAAAGCGTCGGCGGTCAGCATCACGATGTTCTTCGGGTGCGCTGCGCCTACCCGCTGCCGTTCATCCCGAACGCCTCGAAGACGGGGCGCGCCGCGCACCCGAAGAACATCGTGATGCTGACCGCCGACGCTTTCGGCGTGCTGCCGCCGATCGCGAAGCTGACCCCGGCGCAGGCCATGTACCACTACCTGTCAGGCTACACCGCCAAGGTTGCCGGCACTGAAAAAGGCGTCACCGAGCCGGAGGCAACCTTCTCGACCTGCTTCGGCGCGCCGTTCATGCCGCGTCACCCGTCAGAATATGGCAACCTGCTCCGCGCGCTGATTGCCGAGCACGGCTCGGACTGCTGGCTGGTCAACA
>CAYZQP010000431.1:377-1990 GCA_964480545.1 uncultured Mesorhizobium sp.
CCGGCTGGACGTCGGGTGCCTATGGCGTCGGTCACCGCATGCCGATCAAGGCGACCCGTGCCCTGCTGTCAGCGGCGCTGGACGGTTCGCTGAAGAATGTCCAGTTCCGCACCGATGCGAATTTCGGCTTCGAGGTCCCGGTCTCGGTTCCAGGTGTCGACGCAGGCATTCTCGATCCGCGCTCGACCTGGGCCGACAAGGAAGCCTACGACCGGCAGGCAGCGAAGCTTGTGGGCATGTTCGTGAAGAACTTCGAGAAGTTCGAGGATCATGTCGACAGCAATGTGCGCAGTGCCGCACCGCAGGTTCAGCAGGCGGCCGAGTAGCGTCCCGTCACTGCCGGGCTGGCTCTCCAGCCCGGTTCACCCATCAGAGGCGCCAGATGCGGCGGGCGTTGTCGGCAAGCAACCGGCTGCGTTCGCTGGCGGAGCATCCTACCAGCAGCGCGTTGGTCGCCTCGACCCATCGCGTCAGTCCGCCACCGAGATTGCAGACCGGCCAGTCGCCGCCCCACACCACGCGGTCCCAGCCAAAGGCCTGGATCGTGTACTCTATCCAGGGCTGCAGCGTCTCGACCGTCCAGTTGCCGCCATCGGTATTGGCAAGCACCCCGGAAATCTTGGCAGTCACATTCGGACGCTTCGCCAGTTCGAGAATATTCCCGCGCCACGGTTGCTCGGTCCAGTTCTTGATTGGCGGATTGCCGCAATGATCGAGGATGAACTGCACGCCGGGAGCAAGGTCGACCAGTTCTGCAACGATCGGAATCTGGTGCGGGAGGACGCACAGATCAAAGCTCATCCGCGTCCCCTCGAGCCGGCGGATATTCTCGCGAAACGTCGCACTCCGGGACAGCTCGTCCGGCATGACATGCAGCACCCGCCGGAAGCCTTTCACAAAAGGATCGGCAAGCTGGGTCTCCAGAAACGCCGCGAAACCCGGCTCTTCGGGCAGACAGCCGGCAATAGCGCCGCGGATACGGTTCTGCGGCTCGGATGAGCGGGCGCGCGCGTAGTCAATCTCGGCCTGCTTCTGCGCCCCGGTGACATCGACCTCCATATGCAGACAGTCGGTGATCCCGGCAGCCTCGGCCTCGGCAGCGTAGCGCGCATAGAGGAAATCCTGATCCAGCGGCGGCACGCCGGCCAGCCACGGATAGGTCATGACCCCACGGTCGATCAGGTGGAGATGCGTGTCGATGATCACTTGCCGTCTCCTTCGCCGACACCATAACCGGCGAGCCGCGACAGCTCGGCCGTTGCGGCGAGCAGCAGCGCGATGGAGGCATCCTGGTCCGGCGCCTCGGGCCGGTTCAGCACGGGAATGTAGGGGATCGTCAGGCCGGCGATGGCGCGACCATCGGGTGCCAGGACCGGCGCGGAGAGGTTGACGACACCGGCGGTCTGGGCGCTCGGCATAACCTCGTAGCCGCGCTCGCGCACCTGGTCGAGCCGGGCGAAGAACTCGGCCGGCACCTCGCGCTGCTCGTGCGCATGGAGATGTTCGGCAATCATCGTGCGGCGCTCCTCATCCGGACGAAACGCCAGCAGCACATGGCCCGAGCCGGTGTCGAACAGGCTCAGATGCGAGCCGACGCGGATCGAGATGCCCCA
>CAYZQP010000432.1:0-1955 GCA_964480545.1 uncultured Mesorhizobium sp.
CATGGTGGCCGTCGCGCAGGGCCTTGATGGCGGCCTCGACAATATGCTCGGGCGTGCGGAAATCCGGCTGGCCGATGCCGAGATTGATGATGTCCTTGCCGGATTGCGCAAGCGCGGTGGCGCGCGCCAGCACGGCGAAGGCATTTTCCTCTCCGAGGCGGTCAAAGGCGGGTACGGTCTGGATCATTTTATTGGGCCAGCTGGTGCTGTTTCGGGGGCGGGAGTTTTGGAAATGTGCGGCCACCTGTCAACGCGAGGATATGCATTTGTCTGACGATCTGTCGAACTGGACCCCACGCCCGCGCCCGGAGCGCAAGGTGCTGGATGGCCGCTATGTGCGGCTGGAGCCGCTGAGCGCGGCGAAGCATGGCGACGGGCTGTTTGCGGCATCAGACTCGGAGGACGCGAGATTCCAGTATCTGTTTGAGGTTGCGCCGAAGACGCGGGCCGAGATGCAGCTCTGGCTGGAGAAGGTTGAGCCGAGCGAAGACCCGATGTTCTTTGCGGTGATCGACAAGGCGACCGGCAAAGTGGCCGGGCGGCAGGCGCTTATGCGGATTGACAATGCCTTTGGCGTCGCCGAAATCGGGAGCATCTACTGGGGGCCACTGGTCTCCCGCCGCCCGGCCGCGACCGAAGCGCATTACCTGTTCATGCGGTATATATTCGATGAACTCGGCTACCGGCGCTGGGAATGGAAATGCAACAATGACAATCTGCCGTCGAAGAAGGCGGCAGAGCGGTTTGGCTATTCGTTTGAGGGCATCTTCCGCCAGCATATGGTGGCGAAGGGCAAGAACCGCGACACCGCCTGGTTTTCAATCATCGACAAGGAATGGCCAGCGTTGAAGGCAGCCTACGAAGCCTGGCTCGATCCGGCTAATTTTGATGGCGACGGCAACCAGAAGCGCAGACTTGAGGAATTACGTCCGACGGGATGACTCCTGGTGCGGCTCTGGGACCCCCTCTGCCCTGCCGGGCATCTCCCCCTCCCGGGGGGAGATTGGCAGCTGATATCTGAGCGCCCTTTCTGCAACGGTAGCGGTTGGCGAAACCCGCCATGACAGCCAATCTCCCCCCGGGAGGGGGAGATGTCCGGCAGGACAGAGGGGGGTGATCAGCATCCAATGTCGATGAGCCAAGCACCGGGTGCGGCGCTAAGGATGAGCGCAAATGCTGGACATCGCCATGCCGACATGCGAGGCCGGAGCCTCGACCAACCCGGACGCGTTGCAGAGCCATGGATTCTGAGACAAAACGCACCGCCTTTGCCGCAGCCTGCATTCTGCTCGGCTTTGGCCTGACGGCATTCTACATGCCGAACATCGTGCTGTTCCTTGGTGGTTTCTCGCCGTGGATCGGCTTTGCGTTTGCGGTGCTTTTCGTGGTCGCGTTCTTCGGTGTATTCTGGCTGCGTGGGAGAAGCCGCAGAGGGAGCTGAATTTGCGCATTCTGATTACCGGGGCGGCCGGCATGGTCGGCCGCAAGCTGATCGAGCGGCTGGTGCGGGATGAGAAGCTCGCCGGACAGAAGATCACTGCGATCGACCTGCACGACATCGTGCCCGCAACTGCGCCGAACATTCATGGTGCTGTTGTCTCCACCTATACTGGCGACCTCGCAGACCCCGGTGCAGCGGCAGCGCTGATCTCGCAAAAGCCTGACATGATTTATCATCTCGCCGGCGTGGTGTCGGGCGAGGCGGAAGCGAATTTCGACCTCGGTTACACCGTCAATCTCGATGGCACGCGGGCGCTGTTCGAGGCGATCCGCATGGCCGAGTATTTTCCGCGTGTCGTCTTCACCTCCTCGATTGCGGTGTTTGGCGCGCCGTTTCCGGATGTCATTCCCGACGAGTTCCACCCGACGCCGCTGACCTCCTACGGCACGCAGAAGCTGATGAGCGAGCTGCTGCTGGCAGACTATTCGCGGCGCGGCCTCTTCGATGGCATCGG
>CAYZQP010000433.1:0-1952 GCA_964480545.1 uncultured Mesorhizobium sp.
CCAGATTCGACGAGGATTTCTATTACCAGCTGGAGAACTACCATTACGGCTATACCACCGGGTATGGCCGCACCTCGCCCGTACCGGAGATCGTGCCGCCCGCCGGTACGCGCGACTACGAACTGGCCGTGGCAGCCGCTGCCTTGAAAGCTGTCATGGATTCTACCTGGTCCTTCACGCTGCGGAAGGAAACGACCTCGTCACGAGACCTGGAGCGCCGCCTCGGCGTTTCCGCAAACAACAGCATCGTGATGCGCGGCATTGCTTTCATTCTGGCGCAGCACAAAACCGGGATGACGGCCCCGATGCTGGAGCACCTGGCCAAACTCTCGATTGGCCCGAACTCGTGGGCCACGCTTCCGGCAGATGGCGCTGGCAGCGCTGCCGTGCACGGGCTGACACATCTCGGCATGCCCGGCGCGCTGGCGCTCGGTCGCATTCGCCGCTCCGTGCGCTCGAAGAACGTGCTCAATGCAGTAGATCGTCAGCTTGCTGCGATGGGCAAGAGCCTCGAGCTTGCGCCGGAAGATATGCACGAGATGGCGATGGCCGATTGGGGCATCGGCGAGGGTGGTGTTCGCACCGTGACGCTTGGCGACCTGACTGTCGAGTTGCGCGTTAGCTCTTCCCGCAAAGCCAGCCTGCGCACAATCGATGCGACTGGCAAATCGGTGCGCGGCATCTCGAAAGCCTTCAAGGCGCAGGAAGGTGCGAAGGAGATCGTCGAGGAACTGGAAGAGGCTGCAAAGGACATCGAGGCAATCCTGCCCGAGGCCCGTCGCCGCATCGAGGCGGCATGGCGCGCCGGTCGCCGTTGGTCCTATGACGGCTGGACGGCGCGTCTCCTCGACAACGGGTTGTTGCGCACACTGGCCGAGCGCCTGATCTGGGAATTCATACAGCCTGATGGCACGACGTTCACCGCCATGCCGCTTGGCGAGAAGCTCCTTGCGGCGGACGGCAGCGAACTTGCCCAGCCTGCCAAAGGCACAATGGTTGCGCTCTGGCATCCGATGGACGGCAGCGCCGACAAGGTTGCAGCCTGGCGCAAATTCCTGGTCGACAGGCGCATCACGCAGCCCTTTATCCAGGCCTGGCGGCCGGTCTATCCGGTTACCGAGGCGGAGCTCAACACGCGCACCTATTCGAACCGTTTTGCCGGTCACATTCTGGAGCAGGCACCGGTCATGGCGATGCTGAAGGCACGCGGCTGGATCGCCTTCAACCGCTCCATGCTTGAGGCCAATAATGTCGAGCACGAGCGCGTTCGGCTGATGCTGCCGAAATTCGGCGTCTGCGCCGAGTACTGGGTGGCAGGCATCGGCACGCGCATCCAGCAAGGTGCGGCAGCAGATGCCGGCGGCGCGCTCTACGCGTTCATCTCGACCGACCGCATGGTGTTCTATCCACTTGATCCGAAGACCAAAAAGCCCGTCGACCAGCCGCTTGCGGTTGCTGACGTTCATCCTCACGCCTTTGGCGAGGCGATGTACGACATCGACACGGTGGTTGGCCGCACCTCGATCGGTGCTGACCGCTTCTGGCAGGATCGCGGGCAGGGTGCCCAGCATCCCCAGTCGGAGGAGGTCGCCTTCACCGACTATCGCCAGCGCTACGCTTCGGGCCAGACCAGCGGCCTGGGCAGGGCCCGCCATGATTTCATCGAGCAGATATTGCCGGGTCTGGAAATCGCCGACCAGTGCACGCTGACGCCGGAATTCCTGATGGTCGATGGCAAGCGCCATACCTACAAGATCAACCTGAATTCCGGGAACATTCTGATCGCACCGAACGACAAATATCTCTGCATCGTGAAAACCGGGCAGGGCGGTCCGCGCGAATCCTATGTGCCGTTTGAGGGCGATGACATCCTGTCGGTCATCCTGTCGAAGGCCTTCCTGCTAGCCGAGGACGACAAGATCGACGATCCAACGATCCTGCGCCAGATTTAG
>CAYZQP010000434.1:0-1562 GCA_964480545.1 uncultured Mesorhizobium sp.
ACTTAATATTTTTGAGCATAATACGCTCGCAATTTTGGCGGCATCCGAAAAATCGCGCAGGTCGCGGAATATGTGGTGCCGTTCATGGCGGTCGCCTACCTCGCAATGGCGCTCTATGTGGTGATTGCCAATATCTCTGAAGTTCCGGGCGTGCTGGCCTTGATCTTCAAGAGCGCCTTTGGACTGGAAGAAGCCGCTGGCGGGATTGCCGGAGCGATGCTGAACGGTGTGAAGCGCGGTCTGTTCTCGAATGAGGCCGGCATGGGCTCTGCGCCCAACATTGCGGCGGTCGCAACGCCTGCGCCGCATCACCCATCGAGCCAGGGGTTTGTGCAGGCGCTCGGCGTGTTCATCGACACGATCCTGATTTGCACCGCTACGGGTATCATGATCCTGCTCTCGGGTGTGATGGGGCCGGGATCAGAGTTGACGGGCACACCACTCACCCAGGAAGCGATGGTGGCGCATATTGGCGAGGCCGGGCGCTACTTCATTGCCATTGCGATCTTCTTCTTCGCGTTTACGTCGATCATCGGCAACTACGCCTATTCGGAAAACGCGATGGTGTTCCTGAAGGCGGACAACAAGGGCACACTGACCGCCTTGCGCATTGGCGTGCTGTTGATGGTGATCTGGGGTGCCTACACGTCGGTGGCCGTCGTGTTCAACATGGCTGACGCGGCGATGGGGCTGATGGCCTCGGTCAACCTGATCGCGATTGTCCTGCTCTCGGGCACAGTGGCGAAACTGACCAAGGACTATTTCGACCAGAAGAAGTCTGGCTCGCCGCGCTTCAACCCGGATGCCTATCCGGAGTTGAAGGACAAGATCGACTACAAGATCTGGAAGTGATGATTCAGGCAGCGGGTTGTTTCAGCCCGCTGCCTGCTCGCACCATTTCAAATCCGCATCGCCACGTCGCAATCGCGCAATGGGTGACGGCGCGGTTTCGATAGTGATATGGCTCTCCCGCTTGAGCCGAGGTCACGCCCCATGCGCAAATATTCCGCTTTTGCTATCGCCCGGGAGGCGATGCGCGGCCACAAGGGCTGGGAGGAGCAATGGCGCTCGCCCGAGCCCAAGAAGGAATATGACGTCGTCATTATCGGTGCCGGCGGGCACGGGCTGGCGACGGCCTGGTATCTGGCCAAGGAGCACGGCATCACCAATGTCGGTGTGATCGAAAAGGGCTGGCTCGGCGGCGGCAATACCGGGCGCAACACCACGATCATCCGCTCCAACTATCTCTATGATGAGTCTGCCGGGATTTATGACCACGCGGTGAAGCTTTGGGATGGGCTGTCTCAAGATCTCAACTATAACGTGATGTATTCGGCGCGCGGCGTGATGATGCTGGCGCATAATGTGCATGACGTGCAGGTGCTGAAGCGGCACGTCCACGCCAACCGGCTGCATGGCGTCGACAATGAATGGATGACGGCGGAGCAGGCGAAGGAATTCTGCCCGCCGCTGAACATTTCGCGCAATGCGCGCTACCCGGTGATGGGCGCAACGCTGCAGCGCCGCGGCGGCACCGCGCGGCACGATGCGGTCGCCTGGGG
>CAYZQP010000434.1:1572-1943 GCA_964480545.1 uncultured Mesorhizobium sp.
GCTATGCGCGCGCCGCCAATGATCGCGGCGTCGACATTATCCAGAACTGCGAAGTCACCGGCATCAAGCGCGCTCCGGAAGGCCATGTGCTCGGTGTCGAGACGACCAAGGGCTTTATCGGTGCGAAGAAGATCGGCGTTGTGGCGGCCGGGCATTCGTCTGTGGTCATGCAGATGGCCGGCGTGCGCATGCCGCTCGAAAGCTATCCGCTTCAGGCGCTGGTGTCGGAGCCGGTGAAGCCGGTGTTCCCCTGTGTGGTGATGTCCAACACTGTGCACGCCTATATCTCGCAGTCGGACAAGGGCGAGCTGGTGATCGGCGCCGGCACCGACCAGTACACGTCCTATTCGCAGACCGGCGGGTTGCACATT
>CAYZQP010000435.1:0-1938 GCA_964480545.1 uncultured Mesorhizobium sp.
GCGGGCTCGACGCTGTTCACCATCGCCAAGGACGTGAAGATCCAGGTCGAGTTCAATCCGGCCACGGTCTCCGAATACCGGCTGATCGGCTACGAGACCCGCGCGCTGAACCGCGAGGACTTCAACAACGACCGCATCGACGCGGGCGAGATCGGCTCCGGCCATTCGGTGACGGCAATCTACGAGATCACGCCGAAGGGTAGCACGGCACAGCAGGTCGACGAACCGCGCTATGCCGGCAATGACAGGGCGAAGGCTGAGGCCACGGCAGCCACTGCGTCCGGAGCGCCCGATGCACCCGATGCAAATGAGTACGCCTTCCTCAAGCTCCGCTACAAACTGCCCAACGAGGATGTCTCAAGGCTCATCACCCAGCCGGTGAGTGCTGCCAACGAGGTGCGCCATTTTGCCGATGCCGGCGAGGATCAGCGCTTCTCGGTTGCGGTGGCCGCCTTCGGCCAGCGGCTGCGGCGCGACCGGGCGGTCGAACAATTCACCATGCAGGCCATTCAGGAAATAGCAGCCTCGGCGCGCGGGCAGGATTTGTTCGGCTACCGCTCCGAATTCCTGACCCTCCTGCGCCTTGGTGAGGCGCAGGAACTGACCTTCGGTGTTTCAACGCGGTTCTGATCGCAGGCCGGCCGGAAGCAATCGCTTTCGGCCGGAATGTCAGGTTTCAACCGGCAAACCGGCCTTCTTCCACGCACCGAACCCGCCCTCGATGTGCCGGACCTTCTCCAGCCCCATATCCTGGGCGGTCTTGGCCGCCAGCGCCGAACGCCACCCGCCGGCGCAGAAGAAGACAAAGGTCTTGTCCTCGGCAAACATCGGCTTGTGATAGGGGCTTTCCGGGTCGATCCAGAACTCCAGCATGCCGCGAGGACAGGATTTTGCGCCCGCCATGCGGCCCTCGCGTTCCAGTTCGCGCGGGTCGCGAATATCGACAAAAGTCACGTCCGGCTGGTTCAGCAGGGCGGCAGCATCGGCCGGGGAGACCGCAACGACTTCCGCATTCGCCTCCTGGAGGTAGTCCTTATATCCTTTTTTCATAAAATTTGCCTCTAAGCATGTCGCGCAAAAGTGTGACGCGGTTTTGCGAGAACGACATGCGACAGACAAACACTAAAGCGTACGGAGCGAATCTGAAAGATCGCGACACGCTTTGGTGGTGAAGGGTGCGGCGGCAACGCAACAGCGAAGCCAAAACGTCCTCAACTAATTGTGGCCCCGTATGCAAAGTCTCGAACCGGCAGTATTGTGTCGCGCTTTCTGATTTGGCAACGAAAACGGCTGCTTCTGCGGCAAGGAAATCGAATGGCGCGAGCATCGAAACTTGGAGCACTCCTGCTGACCGTTGCACTTGTCCCGGCAATGGTTCCCGTGCAGGCCCAGGCGCAGGGGTTCTTCGAGAGCCTGTTTGGCGCCCCGAAGCGTCGCGTTATCATTGATGACGACAGGCCCCGCGCGCGCGGCCAGCAGTTCCCGCCTGCGCCAAAGATAGAGCCGCGAAAGCCCAAAGCATCGCCTCAGCAAGCCGCCAGGAAGCCGCAGAAGGCAGCGCCACTGATTGCTGCACCTGCCTACTACACCTACAAGCCGGATGTGATGGTGCGTGTCGATTTCTCGAAAATCGTCAATGCTCCACAGAAGGCGGCATTGACCGGCGCTTCGTTCTCGCAAGGCCTGCCCGGCCTGAGTGACTATGTGCTCCGCGCCGAGAAGCCGGTCGCCGCAGCAATCGGCGACTACTATTCAACCGCGCAATCGTTCATCTGGATCACCGACGGCAAGCCAAATGCAAAGGCCGATGCTGCGATCAGGCTGATGGCCGGCGCGGATCAATACGCCCTGTCGCCGGCCGATTATGCGGTCGAGACACCGATGGCAGGTGCAGACGCGGCTGCGCTGACAGCGCCATTTCAAAGCGCATCAGCGCAG
>CAYZQP010000436.1:0-1935 GCA_964480545.1 uncultured Mesorhizobium sp.
GGGCGTACTGTATGCCGTCCGAACTGCCCCGACCCCAGGCGATGTCCCTGGCGAAGATGTCCCGATGCGACTTTCCGGCCATGGCGTGTCTCTCCCTCGTATGTCATGACAGCAAACTCTTTCGCAACGGGCGACATTTCGGGAGCACGAATTGGAGCGGAGGCAGGATCATCGTTAACGCGCTTGCCCACGCTGCTCCCCAACTGATAGCCTGCATTCAAGTCCATAACAGATCGGGTCCTGCCTCAACCACCTGGAGCAAGGACAGGTCACTATGGGCCGTCTCGAAGACTTCGCCCTGGAAGCCGCCTCGGCCATCGTCAATGACGATCAAATCAACGCATTCCTGATCAACAAGCTGGTGAGCCGTGCTCGGGACCGGCCGCACCCGTGGAGCACCAGGAACGACTATATCAGCTGGTCCGGCCTGACCGACCGCAGCTTCAGTGCGCGGATGCTGCCGGCAAAGCCCTATCCTGCCATGGAAGCGCTGGGGCACGCGTAGACAGCCGCTGGCGGATGTTCTCAACCTGTTTCGCGCACTCCCCACCGGTCAGCGGACGTGCCCGAAGTCAACCATGCTGTTCCCGACCTTCGCCCAGTATCTGACCGACGGCTTCCTGCGCACCCAGATGCAGAACAACCCGCCCTGGGGCACCGGCATCGAAGACCGCAGGCGCACCACCTCCAATCATGAGATCGACCAGAGCCCGCTCTATGGCCGTACTCCTCCGCAGACCGAGGTATTGCGAGACCTGAGCGGAAAGCCGGGCACCAAGGGCAGGCTCAAGAGCCAGCTTGTCAACGGAGAGGAATTCCCGCCCTTCCTGCTTGATGCCAAGGGCAAGGTGAAGGCGGAGTTCTGCGACGCATCCGGCACGCCGCTCCTCGACATGCCGCTGGGCATCGACCGGGTAAACGCCAACCCGCAAGCCGCCATGATGAACACCCTGTGGCTGCGCGAACATAACCGGCTCGCGGCCTTGCTGAAAAGGCCTACCCAGCCTGGGACAGCGAGCGCGTGTTCGAAACGGCACGAAACATCGTGATTGTCATGTTCATCAAGATCATGGTCGAGGAGTACATCAACCACATCAACACTTCGGTTTTCCGGTTCAAGGCCGATCCCCGCGTCGCGTGGGAGGCGGACTGGAACCGCACCAACTGGATGACCACGGAGTTCAGCCTGTTCTACCGCTGGCATTCACTGGTGCCCCGGACGACAATATGGGGCGGCACAATGCATGACACCGAAACCCTGCTGCTCGACAACTTGCTGTTGCTGAAAGACGGGCTCGCCACCGCTTTCGCGGAGGTTTCGGTCAACCATGCGACAGAACTTGGCCTGCAAAACTGTGCGACATTCTGCAGCGCAACTCCAGCAGCCTAGGCGACCGTTTCGTAGGGATGACACGGCCCGATTGGCAGCGGGATTAGGCCCTGAACGCAACACCCTTGCTCCCGGCAGATGAATCGCTAGAGAGGGCATGAAAGCGGCCCAGGCTGGGGCTAGAGTCTGACAGGGATCAACGATGGCGACCTTCACCCTCCCCAAGAACAGTGTGGTCAACAAGAAGGGCAAGGTCCACAAGGCCAACGGCGCCGGGAAGGTGAAGAAGTTCACAGTCTATCGCTACGATCCCGATAGCGGTGAGAATCCCCGCTACGACGTCTTCGAGATCGACCTCGACAACTGCGGCCCGATGGTGCTCGACGCGCTCATCAAGATGAAGAGCGAGCAGGACCCGACGCTCACTTTCCGACGCTCCTGCCGCGAAGGCATCTGTGGTTCCTGCTCGATGAACATGAACGGGCGTAACGGTCTCGCGTGCACTACTGCGATCGAAGACCTGAACGGCGATATCCGCATCACTCCGCTTCCGCACATGGAAGTGATCAAGGACCTGGTGCCGGACTTCACCCATTTCTATGCGC
>CAYZQP010000437.1:0-1926 GCA_964480545.1 uncultured Mesorhizobium sp.
GGCAGAGCGCAGCGCACCAAGGAACGGATACTTCGAGTTGGAGGCCCAGCCGCCCATGATCACGCCGTAAACCTCGAGCGAGGAAATGGCGAAGACGTAGAGAATGCCGACGTTGATGGTGGCAATCGCCCAGCCTTCGTTGACCGGGATGACCGCCCAACAGGCGATCGCCAGAACCGCCGAAACCAGCGGTGCCAGCAGGAACACGCCCTTGTTCGCGCCGGACGGAATGACCGGCTCCTTGAACACGAACTTCAAGAGGTCAGCGAAAGCCTGCAGCAGGCCCCATGGGCCAACCACGTTCGGGCCACGGCGCAACTGCACGGCAGCCCAGATCTTGCGGTCGGCGTAGAGCAGATAGGCGACCAGGATCAGCAGAACGACAATCAGCAGGACCGACTTGCCGAGGATGATCAGCGCTGGCAGCACATATGTTGCGAAGAACGTGTCCATTACTCGGCCGCCTGCTTGAAGCCCGACTTGGCCAGCGACGAACACTCGGCCATCACAGCCGAAGCCCGCGCAATCGGGTTGGTCAGATAGAAGTCCTTCACCGCAGAGGTGAAAGCCGTCTTGCGTAGTGAACCGCCAAGCTTGGCGACCTTCGTCAGATCGGCAGCGTCCCCGTGCCTGATCTCGTCGAGATGTGCAAGGTGCGGGTGCTCCCCATGCAGCTTTTGACGCAGCTGTCCAAGTGAATCGTAAGGCAGCTTGTGGCCAAGCACATCAGACAACGCGCGGATGATTGCCCAGTCTTCCCTGGCATCGCCCGGTGCGAAACCGGCGCGGCCGGTCTGCTGCACGCGACCTTCGGTGTTCACATAGGTGCCGGACTTTTCCGTATAGGCCGAGCCCGGCAGGATGACATCGGCGCGGTGTGCACCCTTGTCGCCATGCGTGCCGACATAGACCACGAACGCGCCAGTCGGCACGTCGATTTCGTCTGCGCCCAGCAGGAACAGCAGTTCGGCTTCCGTTGCCAGTTCGGCGGCGGCCTTGCCGCCCTCGCCCGGCACGAAGCCGACATCGAGACCGCCGACACGGCCAGCGGCGGTGTGCAGCACTGCAAAGCCGTTCCAGTCTTCGGTCGCAGCACCAACGGCCTGCGCCAGCTTGGCAGCCTGGCCGAGCACGGCTGCGCCATCGCCGCGCGACAGCGCGCCCTGGCCAACGATGATCAGCGGATGATTTGCCTTCTTCAAGACATTGAAGAACTTGCCGTTTCCGGCAGCGAGGTCCTTCAGCGTATCAGGCCCTGCCCCCAGTGACTCATAGTCATAGCGAGTGTCCCCAATGTCGCCGATGGCTGCGACCGGCAGGTCACCGACGCGCCAGCGCTTGCGGATGCGGGCGTTCAGCACCGAGGCCTCGAAGCGCGGGTTCGAGCCGATGATCAGCACAGCGTCGGCCTGCTCGATGCCCTCGATGGTCGGATTGAAGATGTAGCTGGCGCGGCCAAGCGACGGGTCAAGTGCTGCACCATCCTGGCGGCAGTCGACATTGGTCGAGCCAAGTGCGGCCAGCAGCTCCTTCAGCGCATACATTTCTTCGACAGCCGAGAGATCGCCGGCAATGGCGCCGATCTTTTCCGGCGCAGTCGAGGCGGCCTTGTCCTTGATCGCGGCGAACGCCTCTGCCCAGCTGGCAGGGGCGAGACGGCCATTCCTGCGCACATAGGGTCGGTCGAGGCGCTGCGTGCGCAGGCCGTCCCAGATGAAGCGCGTCTTGTCGGAAATCCACTCCTCGTTCACCTGCTCGTTGACGCGCGGCATGATGCGCATCACCTCGCGGCCGCGCGTGTCGACGCGGATCGCCGAGCCCACCGCGTCCATCACGTCGATCGACTCTGTCTTGGTCAGCTCCCACGGACGGGCCTGGAAGGCGTAGGGCTTCGAGGTCAGCGCGCCGACCGGGCACAGGTCGATC
>CAYZQP010000438.1:0-1911 GCA_964480545.1 uncultured Mesorhizobium sp.
CCACCGGCAGCCGCGGCAAGGCTGGCCGAGGCGATGGTTTCGCGGTGTTCGCCGCCCGGTTCGCCGATGAAAACGCGGCTGTCGACCAGACCCGGGATGATGGTCCTGCCTGTGCAGTCGATGCGTCTGGCTCCTTCCGGGATGCCCTGGTTCAGGTCACCCTGGCCGCAGGCGATGATTTCCCTGCCGTCGACAATCATCGTGCCGATATTGTCGATGCCACGCGACGGGTCGACGATGCGGGCGTTCTCAAAGACTGTGACGCTCATTGGCCCGCCTCCGGGTTACGGCGGGGGTCCAGCAGCGCCTGCATCACCGCCATGCGCACGGCAATGCCCATCTCGACCTGCTCCTGGATCGCGCTTTGCGGGCCGTCGGCGATTTCCGAGGCGATCTCGACGCCGCGGTTCATCGGGCCCGGGTGCATCACCAGCGCATCGTCCTTCGCAAATTTCAGTTTGGTGGCGTCCAGCCCGTAGTAGCGGAAATATTCGCGCACCGATGGCACGAAGGATCCGGCCATACGCTCGCGCTGCAGCCGCAACATCATCACGACGTCTGCGCCCTTCAGGCCTTCGGCCATGGTGCGGCAGACTTCCACACTCATATTGGCGATGCCCGCAGGCAAGAGCGTCGAGGGTGCGACCACCCGTACCAGCGCACCCATTGCGTTCAGTAGCAAAATGTTGGAGCGCGCGACGCGCGAGTGAAGAATGTCGCCACAGATCGCCACGGTCAGCCCTGCGATGCGCCCCTTGGCGCGTTTGATGGTGAGCGCGTCGAGCAGCGCCTGGGTCGGATGCTCATGTGCGCCATCCCCGGCATTGACCACGGAGCAGCCGACTTTCTGCGCGAGCAGATCAGGTGCGCCTGCGGCCTGGTGACGGATGATCAGAATGTCGGGCCGCATAGCGTTCAGGGTGATGGCCGTGTCGATCAGCGTCTCGCCCTTTTTGACCGACGAACTGGCGACCGACATGTTCATGACGTCGGCGCCGAGCCGTTTGCCGGCGAGCTCGAACGAGGACTGCGTCCGGGTCGAGGCTTCGTAAAACAGATTGATCTGGGTGCGGCCGCGCAGGTCGGCGGATTTCTTCTCGGCCTGTCGCGAGATTGCCACGGCGTCATTCGCGCGCTCGAGCAACAACTCGATGTCGGGGGGCGACAGGTCGCGGATACCCAGCAAATGCCGGTGCGGGAACAGGGGATAGGTGTCAGACTTGGTCATCTGAAGCGACCCCTATAGGGAGCCTGCCGCCATGCGGCAAGGCGCTGGCGCCAGTGAATTGCCTCTGGTCGTGCAGTTATCCACCTGTTGCTCCGCCGGCCGCTTCGTCGTACCCGGAAAGAATACGCAAATTGTGGAATCGTCTTGACTCACGAAGTCACCAATCAGTCACAACCACTGACCGGCGGAAACTCCTGGCGGTCCGACCCGTTGCTTCTGCAACTTGGCGAGCGTTTTGCGCCGCCCGTGCGCACCGAACTCGACGCCATCGGGCGCTTTGTGCAAGCCCCTGAAGCGCAGGAATCAGCGCGGCTTGCCAATACCGAGACGCCCAAACTCAGAACGCATGACCGGCAGGGATTTCGCGCCGATGTGGTGGACTTCCATCCGGCCTACCACGCGCTGATGCGCCGCTCGACGGCTGCTGGACTGCATTGCTCGATATGGGAAAATGGCGATGCCGAGGCCGGATTTCGTCATCAGGCACGCGCCGCGCGTTTTTATCTGACCGCGCAACTGGAGTGTGGGCATCTTTGCCCGATCACCATGACCAACGCCTCGCTGGCGGCACTGATGGCCAGCCCGAAACTTTTCCGTGAATGGGCGCCGCGGGTGACCAGCCGGCGCTATGATTCATCGCACAAGGCTCCGGTCGAAAAAGTCGGGCTGACGCGCGGCATGGG
>CAYZQP010000439.1:0-1901 GCA_964480545.1 uncultured Mesorhizobium sp.
CCCGGCGCGGCCGGTACGGCCGATGCGGGCGTCTCGGCAAGAGCTTCACGCTGGTCACCCGCAACGACAAGAAATACGTCGACGCCATCGAGAAACTGATCAATCAGCAGATCGAGTGGCACGATGGCGACCTGTCCACGCTGCCGGCCCCGGTCGAGGGCGAGGACGAGCGTCCGCGCCGTGGCCGCGAGCGCGGTGGCGATCGCAAGGGCCGCGAGCGTGGCGAAGGCCGTGGTGGACGCGGCGAAGGCCGTGGCCCCAGCCGTGAGCGCGAGCCGCGCGAGGACAAGGTCGAAGCGCAGGCCGATGCTGCCGAGGAAGTCGTGGTGAGCGTTGAGGAAGTGGCCGAGCGCCGCGCCCGCAAGGATGCGATCCGCTCCGGCAACGAGCACCGCTCAAAGGCCCCACGCGAAGACAACCGCCCTACCCGCGACTTCCGCGACGAGCGCAGCCGGGACGACAAGCCGCGCCGCTATCGTGACGAGCTTGAGAAGAACACGACTGTCGGTTTCGGCGACGAAACGCCGGCCTTCATGATGGTCTCGGCGAAAGTCTGACCTTGTCCGACGAAGGTCAGCGGCCCCAATGGTCGTTGGCCATGTCGCCATGGAGCGCATAGTCCACGGCCTCGACCGTCTGTTCGAACGATTCTCTTTCCCAGAACGCACGCGGCAGGTTCGCTATTGCAGTCATCCGGGTTGCAACGTCGCGCGGGCGCTTCGACAGCAGCAATTCGCCATCCTTGCGTTCCCGCAACCAGGTTTCCGCTTCGGGCCGTAGCCCCTTCCTGACCGGGGTCACGAAGTTCGTTTCCAGCGCGGCATAGCCGCCGCGTGGCCACAGCGGCTCCATAAGCAAGTCCTGAATCGGCATCCCGCCCGAAAGTGCACTGCCGTCCCACTGGATAGCCGCGCGATGCGCGTCGGCCCAGCGATGACCGTTATCCCATCCGTCCGGGCCAGAAAATGCGAGTGTCTGCATATCGTCCCTGACACTCTTGAATGGTCTGGCGCGGCGCTTGCCAGATCCATACATCTCGATGAGCGCGCAGGCGCGCCACGCCGCCTCCAGCTCTTCCTGTTTGGAGCTGATAAAATAGTCGCTGCTGACCCACCCGGCCGCGTCCCGGTAGAATGTCGCTACGCAATTCTGAACGCGGTCGAACAGTGCCGAGAACGCTGCGAGCGCTTCACTTGTTGCGTCGTCGCGAACATCGCCGAAATAGAGGCTGCTCCATCTGACAAAGATCAGTCTGAAAGCCTGGAGCCTGACCTGCAGCGCGAGCTCGTCCGTCACGCAGCCGCCAAGTTGATCCATGAGGCCATCCAAGCCGCCGAATGCGCGCAGCGCCGTGCGCACCTGGATTGCCGGTTTCTCCGATGCGTTGTGGATACCGAAAATATTCACACCAGCTCGACCTCGACCACGCCCGGAATAGCGCGCATTGCAGCCGCAACGCGCGGATCGAAGCGATAGCGGTCTGACAGACTGATCTCGACCTCGCCCTTGCCCTCGTTCTTGATCACGATGAAACTGACCTGGCCTTCGCCCTTGGTGGTGAGCTGGCCAGCGACGGCCGAAACCGGTTTCGGATCGCGCAGGTAAACGCGCAACGTCTTCTGCACCTGGCTCGCCACCTCATCCAGCGGCTGCACGCGGTTGATGCGCAGGCTGACACCCTCAGGGCGGTTCTCGGCGGCAACCTCGATCACCACAGACCTGCCCTCAACCAGCAGGTCGCGATATTGCGCCAGCGTCTCGGAAAACAGCACAGCCTCGTACTGACCCGACGCATCCGACAGCACGACAATGCCCATCTTGTTGCCGGTGCGGGTGCGCCGCTCCTGGCGCGAGGCGATGGTGCCGGCCAGACGCCCGGCCCGCGCATCGGCCTCCTTCAC
>CAYZQP010000440.1:0-1897 GCA_964480545.1 uncultured Mesorhizobium sp.
TCCAGCGCGAGGACATGGTCGTCACAGTCACTCACGAAGGTTATATCAAGCGGGTTCCGCTGTCGCTCTACCGGGCGCAGGCGCGCGGCGGCAAGGGCCGCTCGGGCATGGCGACCAAGGACACGGATTTCGTCACACGTCTGTTTGTTGCCAATACCCACACGCCGATCCTGTTCTTCTCCTCACGTGGCATCGTCTACAAGGAGAAGGTCTGGCGCCTGCCCATCGGCACACCGCAGTCGAAAGGCAAGTTCCTGCGCAACATGCTGCCGCTGGAAAATGGCGACCGCATCACCGCGATCCTGCCGCTGCCGGATGAGTCCGAGTGGGACAAGCTGGACGTGATGTTTGCAACGACGCGCGGCACCGTGCGCCGCAACAAGCTGTCCGATTTCGCCGACGTGAAGCGCAACGGCAAGATCGCAATGAAGTTCGACGAGGAGGGCGATGCCATTCTCGCGGTCGAGACCTGCACCGACAATGACGACGTGCTCTTGACCGCAAGTTCGGGCCAGTGCATCCGCTTTGCCGTCAGCGACGTTCGCGTCTTTGCCAGCCGTTCGTCACAGGGCGTGCGTGGCATGACACTTGGGGCAGCCGACCGCGCCATCTCCATGGCAATCATCGAGCATGTCGAGGCCGACCCTGCCGAGCGCGCCGCCTATCTGAAGCGCGCCACCAACGAGCGTCGTCTGGCCGGCGGTGAAGAGGACGAGGTCGTGCTGACCAACGAGGAGGTAACCGAGGAGGCGCAGCTCTCTGAAGAGCGCTACGCATTCCTGAAGGAGCACGAGCAGTTCGTGCTGACGGTCACCGAATACGGCTATGGCAAGCGCTCATCGTCCTACGATTTCCGCCTGACCAACCGCGGCGGCAAGGGTATCCGCGCCACCGACGTTGCCAAGACCGACGAGATCGGTCCGCTGATCGCCACCTTCCCGGTCGAGCCGGAAGACCAGATCATGCTGGTCTCCGATGGCGGTCAGGTGATCCGCGTGCCGGTGAACGGTATCCGTATCGCCAGCCGCGCCACCAAGGGCGTCACCATCTTCAACACCGCTGACGGCGAGAAGGTGGTTTCGGTCGAGCGCATCTCCGAGCCGGAAGGCGAGGAGGACGAGGGCGAGGCACCTGCGGGCGAGACAACGCCACCGGCACCGGCGAGCGAATAGGGCAATGCCCCCGATGGAGGCCGCCAGGGCGGCCTTTCACCGGGGGCTTGTGGCTTCCAGGCTGCCGCTGACCATCCCCTACGCCGTGGACAGAAGTACGACGCCTGCGATCAGCACGGCGCAGCCCAGCAGGCGCCAGGGGCCGACTGTTTCCTTCAGAATGAGCATGCCCATCAATGCGCCAACCATCATCGACATTTCGCGCATCGGCGCGACGATGCTGAGTGGCGCGCCCTGGTTCAAGGCGATCAGCACCAGGATATAGGAGAGCGGCGAAAGCGCGCCGACGCCGATTGTAAGCCACCAGTAGCCACGCATTGCGTCCAGTCCGTAGTGCGGGCGGCGCAGCACCATCGGCAGCATGAAGACGACACGAAACAGGTTCGACAACCAGTCCAGCACAACCGGCGAGACGCCAAGCACCTTGACGGCAAAAGCATCGACTACGGTGTAGCAGGCGATCAGCCCGCCGGTCGCGGTGCCCCATGCAACGCCGGCCTGACCTTCCGGCCTTCGGAACGCAGACAGATCGCCACGCGTGGCAATCAGCGCGATGCCGCCGACAACCAGCGCCAGCCCAAGCAGGCCATGTGCTGCCGGCTGCTCACCGAGCAGCAGAAAAGCGCCGACAGTGGAGAGCAGGGGGCCAGTTCCCCGCGCCACCGGATAGACCATGACGTTGCCCCCGCGATCTAATCCGGATTGAAGTTCGTTCTGGCCCATTG
>CAYZQP010000441.1:0-1119 GCA_964480545.1 uncultured Mesorhizobium sp.
TGCGACGGACGGCCCCGCCGTTCGATCGGCACGAAGGGCAGGTTGTCAGGGCCGATGTAATTGGCCGAGGGGCGGATGATCTTGTTGTCCTGGCGCTGTTCGATGATGTGCGCGGCCCAGCCTGACGTGCGCGAAATAACGAACAATGGCGTGAACATGGCGGTCGGCACGCCGAGCATGTGGTAGGACACGGCACTGAACCAATCGAGGTTGGCGAACATCTTCTTGGTCTCGTCCATCACCGACTCTATGCGTTCGGCAATGTCGAACATCCGCGTGGAGCCGGCCTCGACCGACAGTTGGCGCGCAACGGTCTTGATGACCTTGTTGCGCGGGTCAGCGACCGTGTAGACCGGATGGCCGAAGCCAATCACGACCTCCTTCGCCTCGACGCGGCGGCGAATGTCTGCCTCTGCCTCATCCGGGTCTGCGTAGCGCTTCTGCGTTTCGAAGGCGAACTCGTTGGCGCCGCCGTGCTTCGGACCGCGCAGCGCGCCGATGGCCCCGGTGATCGCCGAATAGAAATCGGAACCGGTCCCGGCAATTGACCGAGCAGTGAATGTCGAGGCGTTGAACTCATGTTCGGCATAGAGGACGAGCGAGATATGCATCGCCTTCACATGCGATGGCTTTGGCGCGGTACCGTGCAGCAGGTGGAGGAAATGTCCGCCGATGGAATCGTCGTCTGTCTCGACCTCAATCCGCCGTCCGTTGTGGGCGAAGTGATGCCAGTAGAGCAGCATCGAGCCGAGCGAGGCCATCAGCTTGTCGGCGATGTCTCGTGCGCCCGCATGGTTGTGGTCAGCAGCCTCGGGCAGGGCGCAACCAAGCGCCGAAACGCCAGAGCGCAGCACGTCCATCGGGTGAGTTGCAGCGGGCAGCAACTCCAGCGCCTGCCTGACCGTCTGCGGCAACCCGCGCAGCGACTTCAGCTTCGCCTTGTAGGCAGCCAGTTCCTGAATGGTCGGCAGGGTGCCGTGCACCAGCAGGTAGGCGATCTCTTCGAACTCGCAGGTCTCGGCAACGTCGAGAATATCGTAGCCACGATAGTGCAGATCATTGCCTGTGCGGCCCACCGTGCAGAGCGCGGTGTTGCCGGCGACAACGCCGGACAAGGCG
>CAYZQP010000441.1:1129-1894 GCA_964480545.1 uncultured Mesorhizobium sp.
ACAGACTTCTTGGGTTTTGGCGCTTCGCTCATCGTGTCCTCCTCACGTCTTCTTTTTCCAGTCGAAGATGCCGCGCGCCGGAGCTGCGCCAAGCTTCTTTGGTGAAACCACGAAGTTCAGCCCGGCCAGTTCCTTCGGCTTCAGCGATGTCAGCCGTTCGACGGTCTGGATGAAGCGGTCCTGCTCGGCCTTGGCCACGACACCGTCAGCCAGCGTGCGGAACTTGTTGATGTAGTCGGGCCGCGAGAATGGTCGGCTGCCGAGCGGATGTGCGTCGGCAATCGCCAGTTCGTCCTCGATCACCTTGCCATTTTGCAGCGTTACGACAACGCGGCCGCCGAAGGCTTTCTGTTTGGGGTCATGGCTGTGATAGCGCCGTGTCCATTCGGGGTCTTCAACGGTCGATACCTTGTGCCACAGCGACACCGTTTCAGGGCGGTTGGCGCGTTCCGGCGCATAGGAGCGCTCGTGGTGCCAGCCGCCATCCTCCAGTGCGACCGCGAAGATATACATGATCGAATGGTCGAGCGTTTCGCGGCTCGCCTTCGGGTCCATCTTCTGCGGATCGTTCGCCCCGGTGCCGATGACGTAGTGCGTGTGGTGGCTGGTGTGGATGACGATGCTCTTGACCTTGGAGAGGTCACCAACTTTCGGCCCCATGCGCCGCGCCAGATCGATCAACGCCTG
This sequence comes from uncultured Mesorhizobium sp., assembly GCA_964480545.1. GTDB lineage: Bacteria > Pseudomonadota > Alphaproteobacteria > Rhizobiales > Rhizobiaceae > Mesorhizobium_G. The sequence continues at coordinate 1,817 of CAYZQP010000441.1, forward strand.
GCTCTGGTATTCGGCCGAATGCTCCTTGGTGTAGGTATCCATGATGGCGCGCTTCGGCTCGCCCTTTTCCGGCAGCGG
>CAYZQP010000442.1:0-1887 GCA_964480545.1 uncultured Mesorhizobium sp.
CTCGCCGACGATCTTCCAGGTCACGTGCTTGCCATCCTCGCCTTCCAGTTGCACGCTCATGCCGAAGCGCACCACCGTCCCGTCAGGATCAGGAACCGACAGTTCAGCGCTTTCGCGGCGGGTCTGCCAATAGCGCAGGTCGCGCGTGGCAATCGCCATCTGCTCGCGCTCCTCCTTCTTCTCGGCCTCCGCGAATTCGCGGCGCAGGCGGTTCACATGATCTTCCATCTGCCTGATGCCCTCTTCCGTCACCAGGTTGCGGTGCGGGCTGATCGGCAGTTCGCCAATGTCGAAGATCGCCTCGTTGTCGTCCTCACGGGTAAAGGCTCGGCTCATGTCACATCCTCCATCGAGGCAGGCTATGCCGCATCGCCGGTCGCGGCAAGCGTGATGGCACGCAGCATGCACGGCAGCCCCATCGAACACGGGAGCTGTGCCAATGCTGGACAGAAGGCATTTTCTTGGCCTGGGTGCGGGTCTGACGGTGGGTGCAGTTGTGCCAGTTCTGGCACAGGGCATAGACCGCTCGACGCTGAACACCTTGCGCGGCTCGATCAACGCCACCGAGATCGGTGTCGAGCCGGGTGTGCTGGACGACCAGAGCCAGGACTTCGCGCGTATGCTGCGCGATGCGTCGGATCGCGACAAACCGCTGTTTCTGCCGCCGGGCACCTACGCCGTCTCCAACATCCAGTTGCCGCGCGCAACGCGCATCACCGGCATCGCGGGGGCAACGCGCATCGTCTATAGCGGCGACGGCGCGCTGTTCGTCGGCGAGGGCACGGAGCTTCTCGATCTGCGCGATCTCGTGATTGATGGTGCCAACCGCTGGCTCGGCGACAATGTCTCCGGACTGATCCATGCGAGTGGCGTGAAACAGCTGTCGATCGAGAATTGCGAAATCCGCGGTGCAGGCAAAAACGCACTCTGGCTCGAGCGCTGCGCCGGGCGCGTGACACGAAACACCATTGTCGGTGCGGCAGACGCTGCCGTGTTTGCGGTCGAATCCGCCGGCATGGACATCAGCGGCAACACGATTTCCGACTGTGGCAATGGCGGCATTCTGGTGCACCGCTGGCAGGCCGCCGACGACAGGACAATCATCACCGGCAACCGCATCTCGCGTATCGCCGCGCGCGATGGCGGCACCGGCCAGAACGGCAATGGCATCAACGCTTTCCGCGCCAATGGCGTGGTGATTGCCAACAACATCATTTCCGACTGCGCCTTCTCGGCGATACGCGGCAACAGCGCCAGCAACATCCAGATGATCGGCAATAACTGCACCAACTCGGGCGAGACGGCGATCTATTCCGAGTTCGGCTTCGAGGGAGCGGCCATTTCCACGAACATCGTTGATGGTGCGGCCAATGGCATCTCCATCGTCAATCTGGACACTGGCGGGCGGCTTGGCACCTGCACCGGCAATATCGTGCGTAACCTGCGCGCCAAAGGTCCGTATGATCCCGGCCCGCCCGGCTTCGGCACCGGCATCGGCGTCGAGGCCGAAACCGTCGTCAGCAGCAATGTGATCGAGGGCGCACCACTGTTCGGCATCAATCTCGGCTGGGGCAAGTACCTGCGCAACGCAGTCGCCACCGGCAACATTATCCGCAATGCAAAGATCGGCATCGGCGTCTCTGTTGTGGAAGGTGCGGGCACAGCGCTGATCACCGACAACCTGATTGACGGCGCAAAGCAGGGCGCGATTATCGGCCATCGCTGGGCAGAACCGGCGACAGGCGACCTGGTCAGCGAGAAGAGCAAATTCTCGAACGTGACCGCAGAGCGGAACCGCACGAGCTAGCCGCGCGTGGCCGCGATGATTATTCGGCCAACGGCGCGGTGTGGTCGCGGAAGAAAGCCGTCGCGCCATCTTCGTCGATC
>CAYZQP010000443.1:0-512 GCA_964480545.1 uncultured Mesorhizobium sp.
CATGGGAGACGGCCTCGGCCGTCAGGCGCTCGAAGGCGGCGAGCTCGATAGCCAGCGCGCGGTCGGCAGCGTTGGCGATTTTCGTCTCCAGCCCGGCCAGTTCCGTTGTGGTGAAGCGCATGGCGTTGGCCATGGTCTGGCGGTGGATGAAGCGCGCCTTCGCCTCATCCGTGCCAGACATGATCTGATGGTTATTGGCCGTCACCTCAATGTAGTAACCCAGCACATTGTTGTGCCGTATCTTGAGCGAGCGGATGCCGGTCTCCTCGATCAGGTCGCGCTCAAGCCCGGCGATGACCTTGCGCGATTCCGTTGCCAGCGCGCGCATCTCGTCAAGCTCGGCGTCATAGCCGGCGCGCAGGAAACCGCCGTCGCGCTTCAGCAGCGGCAGCTCGTCATCCAGCGCCACGCCGACGTGCTCGGCGAACTCTGCCGGCAGCGCGCGGATGGCCTCGATCGCCTGCGTGATCTCGCCGGGCGCATTGGCCTGCCCCAGAACATCGACCAGCATC
>CAYZQP010000443.1:522-1887 GCA_964480545.1 uncultured Mesorhizobium sp.
GTCGCTGACATGCCGCGCGCGCTGTCAGCGACACCCTTCAGCACTTCGCGTATGGCTTCGCGCAGCCGCGTTTCGCCCAGGAAGAAGGCCACGGCATCCAACCGCGCTTCGATGCGTGCCGGGTCGGTCAGCGGCGAGGTCAGCCGGTCAGCGAGAAGCCGCGCACCACCGACGGTGACCGTGCGGTCAATCGCCTTGAACAGCGAGCCGTCGCGCCCGCCATTCAGCGTCTTCAGCAGTTCGAGATTGTTGCGCGTCGCAGGGTCAATGAACAGCGACGAGCCCGGCTGCTCGCGCTCGGGCCGCGCCAGCGGCGGACGCTCGGCCTTCTGCGTTTTCTCGACATAGGCAATCGCGCCGGAGATCGCAGCCAGTTCTGCACGGCTGAAGGCGCCAAAGCTGTCGGGCGTCGCGACATCATAGAAGCGTGCGATACGGCCCGGCGCGGAGGCCGAGTCAAACAGGCTGCCCGGGGCCGGACTGGCGACGCGGCCCAGCACATCGAATACCGGCTTCAGCGCCTCATCATAGAAGACGGGATCGGGCACGATCAGCTCGCGCGGATCGATACGGTAGATATCAGCGAGCAAACGCTCGGCGGTACTCTCCGCAACCCGGAACGCGCCGGTGGAAATGTCGATCCAGGCAAGTCCGAAAGAGTCCTCAGGCGAACCCTTGATGCGCGCCAGCGCCATCAAATAGTTGCTCTCGGATGGAGCAAGCAGCTTATCTTCGGTGATCGTGCCCGGCGTCACAAGCCGGATCACATCGCGCTTCACGACCGACTTGGAGCCGCGCTTCTTCGCCTCGGCGGGATCTTCGATCTGCTCAGCCACGGCGACGCGGTGACCGGCAGCTATGAGCTTCTGAAGATAGTCGTCAGCCGCATGTACAGGCACGCCGCACATCGGGATGTCCTGCCCCAGATGCTTGCCGCGCTTGGTGAGCACGATGCCGAGCGTGCGGCTCGCCTTCTCCGCGTCGTCGAAGAACAGCTCGTAAAAATCGCCCATGCGATAGAACAGCAGCGAATCCGGGTTCGCCGCCTTGATCTCGGTATATTGCTCCATCATCGGCGTCGCCGCAGGCGCTGCCGCTTCAGGATTGACGGGCGTCAGGTTGTTCACCACTGCTATCCAAAAACTGCTGTTCATCTCTTGGCGATTTCATGCGCGCAAGTGTAGCGTGAAATCTGGACGCTCCACAAAAACAATGCCATTGCGTCAGGTAATTCAGGGAAGAGAATAGCATGCCACCAAAGAAATCCGAGCCCACCGGTCCATCCGTAACCGCCGAGGAGGCGCTGAACTTTCACGCCATGGGCCGGCCCGGAAAACTGGAGATCACGCCAACCAAGCCGATGGC
>CAYZQP010000444.1:0-1881 GCA_964480545.1 uncultured Mesorhizobium sp.
CCCATGGCGCAGGACGCGGCCGGCTTGGGCGGCCCACCCTTCACCTCGATCAGGCACATGCGGCAGTTGCCGGCAATCGACAGCCGCTCGTGGAAGCAGAAGCGCGGCACTTCCGCGCCCGCCTGCTCACACGCCTGAAGCAGCGTGTAATGGTCGGGTACAGTAATCTCTTTCCCGTCGACCTTGATATTGGCCATTCTACCGTTCTCCGGCGGCTTTCGCCGCTTCGTATGCCTTGAACAGAGGTCTGTTCTTTACAAAATTCGTCATGCGCGCCTCTGCCCGGAAAGAGCAGCGGCTTTCGCCTGCCAGCCGTCGGTGGCAACCCGACCGGACAGGCCGGTGAGGTCCTCGACATAGGCGATTTCCTCGGGCGACCAGGCGACGATCTGCGCGAAGGTCCAGACACCCAGCGAGTTCAGCACCTGCTCAAGTTTCGGTCCCAGCCCTTCGATCTGCTTCAGGTCGTCTGGGCTAGCGGGCTTGTCGATTTTTGCCGGCGCGGTCATCGCGACAGCGGGCTGTGCAGCAGGTTTCGCAGCGACAGGCTTGGCAGTAGCTGGCTTGGGTGCAGGCTTCGGCTTTGCCACAGGCGCGGGCTTCGCGGCGGGCGAAGGCTTCGGCTTTGCAGGCTTGGTGGGCTCTGCTGGAGCAGCCTTCACCGGTGCTGCCTCTGGCTTGCCCGGCTCCACTGTAGCCGGCGCAGGCGACACAACCACCGGAGCTGGCTTCTCGACTTCTGGCTTTGGCGTTTCGGCCTTCGCCCTAAGTTCTTCCTGAGGCTTTTCAACCTTCGGCGCAGGCTCGACCTTTGGCTCTCCCTTCGGAGCCTTCGGCTTCACTGCAGTCACGGGCTTCGCCTCGTTGGCGATCTTCTGCACCGTCTCGGTGACTGTCTTTGCGGTGCGCTCGAACTCGGCGGCGACGGTGCGGGCCGCTGCCTGTGCTGCAGATGCTGCCGACTTCGCGCCTGGCGCATAGGCCGGCGGCTCATCACTGTCCTTCTGGCGCTCGGCGATGTCCTGCCCTGCCCGCGCCAGCCCCGACACGACGCCAAACCACAGCGACACCGCCTGGCTGGCCATCGCCATGCCCAGGGCCGTCGCCGCGACGAACGGATCGGTCGGAGCGTCGCCGCTCCGGTCCTTCTCGTCATCCATTGGCTTCTTCGGGTCACTCATTGTTCGCGCCAGTGCGCCTTCTCCAGCTTGTCGATACGTCGTTTCAGTTCCGATATTTCCCGTTCCAAGGCCTGAGTACGCAGGCTCGCGTCCAGTCTTCAATCGATTTCCGCAGTTCGACAAACTCTTCCGAATGCCTATCCTGAACCTCACGGATCTCACGCAGCATCTTCAGAACCAGATTGTCGGGCTCTTTGCTCACTCAGCCGCCTCCATCACAGGGCGAACATTATGCGCATTGCGCGAGAACTCGTCGATGCGGCGCTCGATTTCCGGGCGGAAGTTGCGGATCAGGCCCTGGATCGGCCAGGCGGCCGCATCGCCGAGCGCGCAGATCGTGTGCCCTTCCACCTGCTTGGTGACATCCAGCAGCATGTCGATCTCGTATTTCTGCGCCTCTCCGCGCACCAGACGCTCCATGACGCGCCACATCCAGCCGGTGCCCTCGCGGCACGGCGTGCACTGGCCGCAGCTCTCGTGCTTGAAGAAATAGGCCAGTCGCGCGATCGCCTTCACGATGTCGGTCGACTTGTCCATGATGATCATGGCAGCCGTGCCGAACGAGGATTTCACCTCGCGCATGCCGTCGAAATCCATGTGGGCGTCGATGATGTTCTCCGCCGTCACTACGGGGCAGGATGCGCCGCCGGGGATCACGCCCAGGAGATTGTCCCAGCCACCGCGAATTCCGCCGCCGTGC
>CAYZQP010000445.1:0-1881 GCA_964480545.1 uncultured Mesorhizobium sp.
CGGTGATCTTTGACGCAACCCATTCGGTGCAGCAGCCGGGCGGGCAGGGCGGTTCATCCGGAGGCGAGCGCCGCTTTGTGAAGACACTGGCCTCGGCGGCTGTGGCTGTCGGCGTCGCCGGCGTGTTCATCGAAACGCATGAGGACCCCGACAACTCGACCTCATCCGATGGGCCGAACATGGTGCCGCTGAAGGACATGCCGGCGTTGATCGAGAAGCTGATGGCGCTGGATCGCGTGGCTAAGGCCTGAATTCGCAAGCTGCAATCGCATCGGCTACGGCTCGATCCGGGTTCGTAGCTCACCTGGCAACCGTAGCACGAAAGGCTTTTCGGAACATCTGCGCGCCTGTGCCGTTCTGGTTGGCAACAACAAGAAGGAGCCTTCCATGTCGATTGCACGAGTGACCGAAATCACCGCCGAGTCCACAAAGAGTTTTGAAGACGCCATCAATGTTGGCGTGCGCCGGGCAAACGAAACGCTGCGCAACGTGAAAGGCGCCTGGGTTCAGGAGCAAAAAGTGAAAGTGGTCGAGGGCAAGATCGTCGCCTACCGCGTCAATCTGAAGGTGACCTTCGTCCTGGACGACTGACACCTGGCTTACCCCCGGGCCAGCGAATGCCGGCCCGGTGCGGCCTCAAAGGCCGGGACAGCGGAAGCTTGATGATGCAACGGATTTTCGAATCCGCTAGTCTGCGTGGATGATCCCCGACCGTCCGATCCGCGACCCAATTTTGCGCGCCGCCATCAATGGCGATAGCCCTGCTGGCCCGGCACAGGACGAGACCAGGACCGCTCCACCGGCAACGGTCAGGCCGTTCGTGCATCTGCGGGTGCACTCGGCCTATTCGCTGCTGGAAGGCGCTCTGCAACTCGGCAAGATCGTCGGCCATGCGATTGGCGACGAGTCGCCTGCCATTGCAGTGACCGACACCAACAATTTGTTCGGTGCGCTGGAGTTCGCCCAAAAGGCCTCGAAAGATGGCGTGCAGCCGCTGGTCGGCGTGCAGCTGGATATCGCGTTCACGGAAGGCGAGGATGAGTTTTCGCGCCGCCGCAATGGCATAGAGCTGCATCCTATCGTGCTGATCTCGGCGACGGATCAGGGCTACGCAAACCTGATCCGCATTGTCAGTGCGGCCTATATGGACACGCCGCCGGGCGAGCCGGTGAACCGCACGTTTGAACATCTGCGCGGTTTCACTGACGGTCTGATCTGCCAGACCGGTGGGCCGCGCGGGCCGATTGGCGTGGCGATTGCCGGTGGCGATCGCGAGCGCGCCGAGGGGCGGCTGATCGAGCTGCGCGAGCTGTTTGGCGACCGGCTCTATGTCGAGCTTGAGCGGCTTGGCGGTTATGATCGCGCGGTCGAGGCGGTGACGGTTGATCTGGCGTACCGGCTGGAGCTGCCCATCGTTGCCACCAATGAGGCCTTCTTCAAGTCGCGCGATGATTTCGAGGCGCACGATGCGCTGATTGCGATTGCCGAGGGCTCGGTGATTGCGGTGGACGAACGGCGCAGGCTTTCGCCGGACAATTATCTGAAGTCTGCCAAGGAGATGTCGGCGCTGTTTGCCGATTTGCCTGAGGCGCTGGACAATACGCTGGAGATCGCGCGGCGCTGCTCTGCCTATCCGAAGAACCGGGATCCGATCCTGCCGCGCTTCACTGGCGGTGACGCAGGCGACACGGACGCAATTGCGGCGGAAGCGGCTGAGCTGGCACGTCAGGCGCGCGAGGGGCTGGCCATGCGTCTGGCCGCGCACGGGCCGTACGAGGGCTACACGGTCGAGGATTACCAGCAGCGGCTGGAATATGAGCTCGGCATTATCGAGCGCATGAAATATCCCGGCTACTTCCTGATCGTTGCCGACTTCATCAA
>CAYZQP010000446.1:0-1857 GCA_964480545.1 uncultured Mesorhizobium sp.
GAGCATGACCAGCTCGCCCTGCGCGAAGTTCACCACGCCGGTTGATTTGAAGATCAGCGCGAAGCCCATGGCGATCAGCCCGTAGGCGGCTCCGGAGACCAGACCGGTCGAGATCAAAAGCAGCAGAAAATCCATCAGGCTGCCTCCCCGTAGATCGAACGGATTTCCTCGCCGAACTTCTGCTCGATGATGCGGCGACGGACTTTCATGGTTGCCGTCAGCTCGCCATCGTCGTGATCGAGCTCCTTGGCGAGAATGACGAATTTCCGGATGTTCTCGACGCGGGCGAAGCGGTCATTGACGCGCTTCACCTCGGCGTCGATCAGGTCGCGCACCTGCGGGTTCTGCGCCAGGGTGCGATATGTCGTGTACTGGATGTTCTGGCCCTGCGCCCATTTGCCGGTCGTCTCGAGGTCGATCTGGATCAGCGCCGAAAGGAAATTGCGACCATCGCCAAGCAGGATTGCTTCGCGGATATAGGGCGAATCCTTCATCGCATTCTCGATCAGCGACGGCGTGATGTTCTTGCCGCCGGAGGTGATCAGAATGTCCTTCTTGCGGTCGAGCACGTGAACCTCGCCGTTGCCCTCCAACTCGACAATGTCGCCGGTGTGCAGCCAGCCGTCAGTGAAGGCGCGCTGCGTGGCCGTCTCGTCAAACAGATAGCCGGCAAAAACGCTTGGCCCGCGCAGCATCAGTTCGCCATCCTCGCCGACCTTCTGTTCCAGCCCGGCAATGATGGGACCCGAGCGGCCAAGTGTGGTGGCGCCGGGGCGCTGGCCGTGCGAGACACCGGCGCTCTCCGTCATGCCGTAGATCTGGTAGACGGGGACGCCGAGGATCCAGAAGAACAGCAGCACTTCGGGTGATACTGTGGCGCCGCCGCAAAAGCCGCGCTTGACGCGGTTGATGCCGAGATAGGTGCGCAGGCTGCGGAAGCAGATCAGGGAGAGCAGGGCGTATTGCAGCCGGTCGCCGGCGCTGGCGAATGTGCCGCCATTGGCCAGTCTGCGCTCGGCGATCGGCCTGCCACGCGCGATGCAGGCATCATAGACGCGGCGCTGGAAGGGCGTCGTGTCCTTGACCCGGTAGAGCACGCTTTGCTGCATCTTTTCCCAGATGCGCGGCACGCCGAGGAAGCCCAGCGGGGCGATCTCGCGCAGGTTCACAACAACCGTATCGACAGATTCCGCAAATGAGACCGAGCAGCCGGTCACCAGTTGCATCACTGTGGAGAAACTGCGCTCTGCGACGTGGCACAGCGGCAGGTAGCACAGCACAGAATAGTTCTCGCGGTTCATTCCGTGCGTGTCGACCACCTGGGCGGCAGAATGCAGCATGTTGCGATGCGACAGCATCGCGCCCTTCGGCATGCCCGTCGTGCCCGAGGTGTAAACCACAATGGCGATATCGTCTGGCTTGCCGGATATCAGTTGCGCGTCGATCAGGTGACCGATGTCCTTCTCGCGGCTGCGGCCGAGATCCAGAAGTTGCTCGAAGGAGATCAGGCCGGGCTCGTCATACTGGCGCATGCCCTTCATATCGACGCAGATGATGTGCTCGAGGTCGGGCAGGCCCTCGCCCTCGCGGCGGGCATCCAGCACCTTGTCGGTCTGCTCCTGATCACCGCAGACAACGATGCGGGCGCGCGAATGGCGCACGATGTATTGCAGTTCTGGCCAGGGATTGGTCGGGTAGATGCCGAGGCAGGCAGCACCGGCCATCTGTGCGCCGAGATCCGAAAACAGCCATTCCGGGCTGTCGTCGCCGGCCACCGCGGCGCGGTCGCCCGGCCGAAGGCCGAGCGTATGGAGGCCGATGGCGGTGAGCCGCGCCGTATCGAAATAGTCCTGCCAT
>CAYZQP010000447.1:0-1530 GCA_964480545.1 uncultured Mesorhizobium sp.
GGCAGCGGGCACAGCCACAAACGGAATCCAGATCATGGAAATCTCCTTCTCGTTGGACAAAGAAAAAGCCCCAGGGGAGAAATCCACCTGGGGCGACGAACTTGCGTGTTGTTTTGGCCGAGTTTAATGTTGAAACTTGATGTCAGCACTCTTTCTCATTTCTCGCTTTCCATCACCTTAACAGGCCGTTGAAAAATCCTTCTCCGCCGCCCGCGTCTGCCGCTACGATCTGAAGCCATCCGCGAACGACCCAGACGAGGACGATGAGAGGCAACCAAGACTTCCAGGGGGCGATGTTCAGCTACATCAGCCTTGAAGAGCGCGTGCCGCAGACACACCCGCTGCGCAAGTTGCGCGCCGTGGTCGATGCGCTGCTGGCGACGATGCACCGCGAGTTCGAAGCGGTGTATGCCCGCCGTGGCCGCCCCTCGGTGCCGCCGGAGATGCTGCTCAAGGCCTTGCTGCTGCAGATCCTGTTCTCCATCCGCAGCGAGCGCCAACTGGTCGAGGCCATCAACTACAACCTGCTGTACCGCTGGTTCGTGGGCCTGAACATCGAAGACAAGGTCTGGGACCACTCCACCTTCAGCGCCAACCGCGAACGTCTGTTCAACGAAGACCTGGCGCGCGCCTTCTTCGAGCGCGTCAAGCTCAGCGCCCAGTGGGGGCGGCTCACCAGCGACGAACACTTCAGCGTGGACGGCACGCTCATCGAGGCCTGGGCCTCGCACAAGAGCTTCAAGCGCAAGGACGATGACAGCGGCACGCCGCCTGGGCGCAACCCCGAGGTGGACTTCAAAGGGCAGGAGCGCTGCAACGACACCCACGAGAGCACCACGGACGCCGATGCCCGGCTGTTCAAGAAGAGCCCGGGCGACAAGTCCCGCCTGTGCCACATGGGGCACATCCTGATGGAGAACCGTAACGGTCTGATCGTGGATGTCGAGATCACTCACGCCAGCGGCACCGCCGAGCGCGACGCGGCGCTGGCGATGCTCGGACGCCGGGGCAGCAAAAACAAACGGGCCACGGTCGGGGCCGACAAGGGCTACGACAGCAAGGCCTTCGTCAAGGGCTGCCGCCGGCTTTTGGTCACGCCACACGTGGCGGCCAAGGACAAGCACTCGGCCGTCGATGGCCGCATCAAGCGCCACGAGGGTTACAAGGCCAGTCTGAAGGTGCGCAAGCGCATCGAGGAGGCCTTTGGCTGGATCAAGACAGTGGGTGGTCTGGCCAAGACCAAGCTGATCGGTCAGGCCAAGCTCGCGGGCCAGGCGCTGCTGTGCTTTGCCACCTACAACCTGGTGCGCATGGGCAGTCTGGGCGGCTGGTGGGACGCGCATCATGCGTGAGCCATGGGATACGTGCGCCCGAAACGGGCAAAGCGGCCTGCAAACAGGCCGAAATGGCCCTCGCATTCGTTTCGTAGGCGCGTCTGGGCGACTCGCTTCTTCGAAATCCTCGACCCTGGCGCGTTCGATGAGCATTTTTTCAACGGCCTGTTAAAGGGTTCGGAGTCGTACAGCGTGA
>CAYZQP010000447.1:1540-1854 GCA_964480545.1 uncultured Mesorhizobium sp.
GCTTTCTACAATCCGGAGAACGGGGCGCACACGCTTTTCGATCTCGGGCTGCGCCTCCACCGATCGGTTGGTCCCCGCACCCTTTGCCACCGCCTCTGACCCCGAATGGATTCAATCCTTCGACGCGGGTTTGCGCGAGAAGCAGACGCAAACGGTTAACAGCTTCGGCGGGCGTGTCGAAGCGAAACTCGCCCTGTGGCAGCAGCTTGACTGCTCGCGGCGCGTGTACGTGTCGCAGGCCAGGGCTGCCCAGATTAAGGCTACAGAGACGGGGGCTGCGGTGACTTGCCTCATCGCATCGTTGACCGCAGCCC
>CAYZQP010000448.1:0-916 GCA_964480545.1 uncultured Mesorhizobium sp.
CACTCATACAGACCGTCCAGCTTCTGCCGGTCTTCGTGGCTCTGTAGCCATTCCTTGGCCGGCGTCGGCGAAACGGTCTGCAGCCAGGGCTGGATCGACGCGTGCTGCGCATAGAAATTGGTGAGGTCCGGGACGAGGTCCTTGATCACCGACATATGCGGCAGCGGATAGACCTTTACCGCGCCCTTGATCTCGTCAGCACCCTTGGTGCAGGCCAGCGTATTCGCGCCATCAATGTTCATGGCGCAGGAGCCGCAAATGCCCTCGCGGCACGAGCGGCGCAGCGTCAGCGTCGGGTCGATCTTGTTCTTGATGTAGAGCAGGTGGTCCAACACCATCGGCCCGCAATCGTCGAGATCGACGTGATAGGTGTCGATGGACGGGTTCTCGCCATCGTCCGGGTTCCAGCGATAGATGCGGTACTCGCGCAGATTGGTCGCGCCTTCGGGCTTGGGCCAGGTCTTGCCCTCGCGCATCTTCGAGTTCTTGGGGAGTGCGAATTCGACCATGATAACTAGCCTTGCGCGGCGAGATCTATCGCCGGTCCGAGATCGTTGTTTTCTTCAATGCGCAGCATGCGCATATCCCGCACCGAAGCACGGAACCAGGGGAACTTGCGTGTAAGATCCTGTGCTGCAAGCACGCAGGTAATCGCATTCACGGACTCGTCGCCAAAATAGACACTGCCCTGCTGCCAGTCGAAGCCGTGCTTGCGAAGCGCGTTGCGAATGTCGGTATAGGCGTTGCGCCAGGAAGCACTGCCGCAACTGGCTTCCAGCGTCTGGGTGTCCAGATCAAATGTGATCGCGTACATGCGCCCGCCTCTGGGTCGGTTATGCCCAATCATCACGTTCATGGCGAAATCCCTTTCATCGCCACTCGACTATACCTCAATACACCCGCGCCTTGGGCTTGA
>CAYZQP010000448.1:926-1821 GCA_964480545.1 uncultured Mesorhizobium sp.
CATACGCTGTCCTGGGTCGCCGACGACGGCAAGGTGACGCTGGCCGGATCGATACCGCCATTGTCATAGGCCAGTTGCGGCTCGGTATGCACCGGGCGATAGGCCAGCGTCACCTTGCCGTCGTCGGCGACCCAGGACAGCGTATGCTTGCGCCATTCCTTGTCATCGCGCGCCGAGAAATCCTCGCGTGCATGCGCACCGCGGCTCTCCTTGCGCGCCTCGGCCGAGTAAACCGTGGCGATGGCGTTGGCCATCAGGTTCTCCAGCTCCAGCGTCTCGACCAGGTCGGAGTTCCAGATCATCGAGCGGTCGGAGACCTTGATGTCCTTCAGTTCGCCCCAGATTTTCGACATCTCCTTGCAGCCGTTCTCCAGCGTTTCCTGGGTACGGAACACGGCGGCGTCAGTCTGCATGGCGCGCTGCATGTGGTCGCGGATTTCGGCGGTCGGGATCGAGCCGTTGGCGTTACGCAGACGGTCGAAGCGCTCCATGATCTTGTCGACCGACTTCATGTTGAGCGAGGGGATTGCCGACTCGCGGTCAATCACCTGACCGGCGCGGATAGCGGCAGCGCGGCCGAACACCACGAGGTCGATCAGCGAGTTGGAGCCAAGGCGGTTTGCGCCATGCACCGAGGCGCAGCCGGCTTCACCGACGGCCATCAGGCCTGGCGTTACCTGGTCCGGATTCTTCAGGGTTGGCGCGAGCGCCTCGCCCCAGTAGTTCGTGGGGATGCCGCCCATATTGTAGTGCACGGTGGGAAGCACCGGGATCGGCTCCTTGGTCAGATCGACGCCGGCGAAAATCTTGGCGCTTTCCGAGATGCCCGGCAGGCGCTCATGCAAGATCGCCGGATCGAGGTGATCCAGATGCAGGAAGATGTGGTCCTTGTTCT
>CAYZQP010000449.1:0-1810 GCA_964480545.1 uncultured Mesorhizobium sp.
CAGCCCTCGTTCATCTCGAAGAACGGATGGCCCACCGTGCCACCATGTGAAAGCACGAATGCGCCCTGCCCGACATAGTTCAGGAGCAGGCAGGGAAACACGATGGCGAGCCATGCCAGCACAATCGGCCTGCGGCCAAAATGGCCGAGATCAGCATAGAGCGCCTCGGCCCCGGTCACCGCCAAGAAAATTGCACCGATGGTGACGAAGGCGACTTCCGGCTGGTTCGACAGAAAACTGACGATCCAGATCGGGTTGATGGCGTGGAGGATTTCAGGGTCGTCGAAAATATGCGTCAGGCCCGACCAGCCAATCGCCAGGAACCAGATCAAGGTGATCGGCCCAAAGATCGCCGCCACTTTGCCGGTGCCGAAACGCTGCACGGCAAACAGAGCCGCCAGAATGGCCAGTGTCAGCGGCAGGACCAGTGGCTCGAAGGCAGGCGTGATGACCTTCAGACCCTCGGTTGCCGACAGCACAGAAATCGCCGGTGTGATAACCGCATCGCCGTAGAACAGCGAAGCACCGAGCATGCCCAGAAACAGGATCGACACCGGACGGTTGGCAAAGCTGGAGCGCGCCAGTGCCATCAATGACAGCGTGCCGCCCTCGCCGCGATTGTCAGCGCGCAGCACAAACAGGATGTATTTGATGGTGACGATGATCGTCAGCGCCCAGATGATCAGCGACAGCACGCCCAGAATATCCTCGCGCGAGGCCACGTTGCCGCCGGACGACGAGGCGATCAGCGCCTCGCGGAAGGCATAGATCGGACTCGTGCCGATATCGCCATAGACCACGCCGAGCGCACCAAGGGTCAGCACCCCCATCCCTTGCGGCGGGTGCGCTGCCTGATCGACGGGTGGTGCGAGAGGTTCGCCGCCGACTTCGCTATTGGCCATGATGACCGAAAACTCCAGACTACTGGGCGGCGGCTTCTATGCCTGCTGCAGCGCAATAACAATTGGCGTTTGCGCATGGGTCAACGCACCAGCCGTGCGGCAGTTGCATCGCTGGATGGGCATTAAGGCTCAGAGGGACAGTCTACCTTCTTCCCGCAGAAGGCTCGACAGTCGAAAGCCTTACGCTTGCCGGGAAGTAGACTCTGGCGGTCAATTCTCACATGTGAGATGCAGAAATACAGGCGTGTTTCCAGTCGCTTATCATTGTTCTGAAAAATTCTTTCAGGATTTTATTCACACCCCTCCACGCTGCCCCATAATGCCCCTTGCCCAGACATGGAAAGGAGGCAGCGATGGACGAAGCAGAATACGAAGACCACCCGAATGAAAACGATCTCTATTTCCTGAAGAGCATCGTCGCGCTGTTCTTCTCGTTTGCGCGCATGGCAGAAGTTGCCGCCCGGCGTTCCTTGCCTGTGCGCTGCTTCATCCTGTGGCTGTTCCGCCGTGCGGAAATCATCGGCCATAAGTGCATCACCGGCATGCCCGTGCCTGACTGGCCTGCTGGCCTGCGCCGCAACAGCCCTGAAGAACTGCGGCTGATGGCAAAGCGTCTGCGCAAGCTGGCGCGCCAGGGCCGTCACTTCCTGAAGACCCTGCGGCGCTTCGAGCGCTGGTCGAATCCGCTGCCGGTTGAGCCGTCTGCCATCCGTGCGGCGCGTGCAGATCTTGCCGCCCTGGCTGAGCAGCTTCTGTCATGCCGGTTCGTCCATGCCGTCACGCCCCGCACGCCGGTCGAGCGCGCGGCCTGGCTGGCGCTGCGCTTCGACACGTTCTGACGCCGCTCCCTCAACAGCACATCGCTGACTTTATCCCGCCCGGAGGTTCACTTTCGGGCGCGTAGCCAC
>CAYZQP010000450.1:0-1794 GCA_964480545.1 uncultured Mesorhizobium sp.
GGCCGACCTTCACCTTGCCGTACCCCGCCTGCCGCAGATTGCGTTTAACCGCCGCCACAGCCTGCGTCGAGCCGAGGCCGATTGGCTTATCGAGGATGATCCAGCCGTGGGGCATCGGTTCAGGCCAGCGCCAGTGCCTTGACGATGGAAAAATACCAGCCGTGCAGCCATTCCACCGGCGGCAAGACCACTTTCTCCACGATGCTCAGACCGGGAAACAGCATCGGCAGGCCTATCAGCAGTATGAAGATCAAGGGAAAGCCAAACGGCCTCAGGCGTTCATAGCTAGCCGCTGCGCGTTCAGGCAACAGGCTTTCGACGATGTGCGACCCATCAAAGGGCGGGATCAGCAACAGGTTGAACAGCGCAAGAAAGATATTGATCAGGATGAAGTTCTGCAGGTTATAGCCAATGAAAAGCCATGGCTCGCCAGGATTTTCGCCCATGAACGCCCCGAACAGTACCCCCAGGCCGATGGCCGCGAACAGCGCCATCAGAAGATTGCTGCCCGGCCCGGCCGCCGCGACGGCCATCATGCCGAAACGCGGATTGCGCAGCCGCCACTTGTTGACCGGCACCGGCTTGGCCCAGCCGAAGACTGGCGCGCCCATCAGCTTGAGAATACCCGGCAGGATGATTGTCCCGATCGGATCGACATGGCGCAGGGGATTGAGGCTCAACCGCTGATGCTCTTCGGCGGTGGGATCGCCCAGTGCCTTTGCCGTCCAGCCGTGCGCGACTTCATGGAAGACGATCGCCAGCATCAGCGGGATGATCAGGGTTGCGGCCTGGTACAGGGTTTCATTCATCGTCGCGATCTAGAGACAGGCCAGGCCGCACGCAACCGCGACTGCCGGCAAGGAACGCCTGACACCTCAATACTGATGGCAACGCCGGAACATTCAGCCTGCGCCCGCTTCCAACAGCAGAACCTCGGCAAGCGCCTGCGGGCGTGTGTTCATCACCTGATGCCCCGCATCGATGCGCGGCGTGGACGCTGCGTGCACACGAACGGCGAACCGTTCCTGCCATTCTAGCGGCAGGATCGCATCCTGCTCGCACAACACATAGCTGACCGGCACGCCGGCAAGATGATCATAGGTCCAGCCGGTCTCGGCATAGCAGCTGCGCGGCCAGCCATCCTGACCCAGCTTGCCCAGGAATGTTTCGGTCTGCGCCGCCGTCATGTCGTTGCAGAACATGATCCGGTAGCGTTCCTGCATCGGCAGCGATTCATCGGTCAGCGCGCGGCTCCCCGCGGTATGCCCTTGCTCGCGCATCCGCGTTGCCGTCATCTCGACCACGGTGAGGCCGGGATCAGGGGCGATGCAGCTGACAAATACCAGCTTGCGGAACAGCTCAGGCCGATGGGCAAACATTGCCGGCATTGAAGTTCCCGCCTGCGAATGGCCGACGAGTACGACATTGTTCATTCCGGCGGCCTCGATATCCCCGACAAGCTCGCCGGTGATCGCGGCAAATTCGATGGCGTCCGTCTCGCGGCCACGCTTGGTTCCACATCCCGGTGCATCCAGAGCCAGACAGCGTACCGAGCCGCCTGACTGCGCCGCTATCGCGGCGATCGTCTCATCCCACACCCAGCTGCCCTGCCCGCCGCCGTGCAGGAAGACGAAATCAGTCATCATGTTCCCCCAGATCGCGCACGACGCGCGGGTCGGCGAGCAGCGCGTCGATCCGGCTTGCCTCGTCAAAGCTCTCGTCGGGCACGAACTTGATCTTCGCCGCATATTTCAGCTTCAGCCGCGAGGCGACTTCGCGCTGGAAATAGGCCGT
>CAYZQP010000451.1:0-1786 GCA_964480545.1 uncultured Mesorhizobium sp.
TGCACACATTCTGCCACGCGTTGCCGGGAACCTGGCATCAGATGGGGGTGATCCTGTCTGCCACCGACTCGCTGAACTGGCTGTCGGGGATTACCGGCAAGAGCGCCGGCGAACTGACGGCAGAGCTTGGCGATGAGTTGAAGGCGCCGGGCAGCGTGACGTTCCTGCCCTATCTCTCCGGCGAGCGCACACCGCATAACAACGCGGCGATCCGTGGCGCGTTCAGCGGGCTTGGCCACGAAAGCGGACGCCCGGCACTTACACAGGCTGTGCTGGAAGGCGTCACTTTTGCGTTCCGCGACTGCCTGGAGGCGCTGAAGGCTGCAGGCACCGAACTCAAGCGGGTGACGGCCATCGGCGGCGGCTCACGCTCGCGCTACTGGCTGCAGTCGATTGCAACCGCGCTCGATGTTCCGGTCGACCTGCCGGCCGACGGCGATTTTGGCGCAGCCTTCGGCGCAGCGCGGCTCGGACTGATTGCTGCGGAAGGCGTCGATCCTTTCAGCATCTGCAAGCCTCCAGAGACAACCGAAACGATTGAGCCGGTCGCTGCGCAGCGGGCGGCCTATGATGATGCCTACGCGCGATATCGCGCGCTCTACCCAGCGATGAAGGATGCAAACGCATGACAACCGGATTCTTCGGCGACATCAAGCCGGTTAAATATGAGGGGCCGGATTCCCGCAACCCGCTCGCCTACCGCTTCTACAACCCGGATGAAAGGGTACTGGGCAAGCGGATGGAGGACCATCTGCGCTTTGCGGTCGCCTACTGGCATTCATTCGCCTGGGAGGGTGGCGATCCGTTCGGCGGACGTACATTTGACCGGTCGTGGTTTGGCGATGGCATGGACAAGGCGCGCCTGAAGGCTGACGTTGCGTTCGAGATGTTTTCACTACTGGGCGTGCCCTATTACTGTTTCCACGACGCCGATGTGAGGCCCGAGGGCGCGACGTTCTCCGAGAGTGCTGATCGGCTGGATGAGATCGTCGACATATTTGCGAAGAAGCAGAAGCAGACCGGTGTCAGACTGCTGTGGGGAACGGCGAACCTCTTTTCCAATCGTCGATACATGTCGGGGGCGGCGACCAACCCGGATCCGGACGTGTTTGCCTATGCGGCGGCAACCGTCAAAAAATGCATCGACGTGACCAGGAGGCTCGGCGGCGAGAACTACGTGTTCTGGGGCGGGCGCGAGGGCTATGAGACGCTGCTCAACACCGACCTGAAGCAGGAGCAGGAACAGGCCGGGCGCTTCCTGCAGATGGTGGTCGATTACAAGCACAAGATCGGCTTCAAGGGCACGATCCTGATCGAGCCGAAGCCGCAAGAGCCGACCAAGCATCAGTATGACTATGACGTCGCGACCGTTTTCGGCTTCCTGAAGAAGTTCGGGCTGGAAAAGGAAGTGAAGGTGAACATCGAGCAGGGTCATGCGATCCTCGCCGGGCACTCGTTCGAACACGAACTGGCGCTGGCAGGCGCGCTTGGAATTTTCGGCTCCATCGACATGAACCGCAACGACTACCAGTCGGGCTGGGACACCGACCAGTTCCCGAACAATGTGCCGGAAATGGCGCTGGCCTACTATCAGGTGCTGCAAGCCGGGGGCTTCAAGACGGGTGGAACGAACTTTGACGCCAAGCTGCGGCGGCAGTCGCTGGATCCGGAAGATTTGCTGATTGGCCATATCGGCGCGATGGACTGCTGTGCGCGCGGGTTGAAAGCAGCGGCGGCGATGGTCGAGGACAAGGCGCTGTCCGGGCCGCTGGCCGAGCGCTATGCC
>CAYZQP010000452.1:0-1486 GCA_964480545.1 uncultured Mesorhizobium sp.
TCAAGCGGAATGCCGACCTTCTCGACGATCTCGGCCGCGAACTTCGGGCCGATGCCGTGAATGTACTGCAGCGCGATGATGACGCGCTTGTTCGTCGGAATATTGACGCCGGCTATACGTGCCATTTTCGTCTCCATGTGGGGCCAGTCATCGAAATGCCGGCTGGTTGTTGTTACCCCGCGTCCGGTGGAGGCCGGCCCTTGCGGGTTCTTCCAACCAAAAAACCAGCCTGCCCTGAAAGGGCGGCCAGTCCCAAATTGATTGGAATGTGAGGCGCAGATAATAGCTCCACGCCCCGGAGTCAACGCCGAAACAAGTCGCGGCGTAGATTACTTCTTCTTCGCGGCCTTTGCCTTCCTGGCAGCAGCCTTCAACACAGCGTCAATCTGGCCGGTGACATCATCGATACCCGCCATGCCATCGACATTCGAGAGCTGTTTCTTGGCGTAATAGTAGCCGGTCAGCGGCGCGGTCTTCTTGTAGTACTCGCGCAAACGCTCATCGAACACAGTGGGATTGTCGTCCTTGCGCACCGGTTGCCCGGCGGCCCTGGCATCCTCGGCGCGCTTCACAATGCGCCCGACCAGAGCCTTGTCGTCGACGACGAGTTCGATCACCGCATCGAGTTTCAGCTTGCGCTTGGAGAGCATCTTGCCGACGGCATCGGCCTGCGCCAGCGTGCGCGGGTAGCCGTCCAGGATAAACCCCTTCTTGCAATCCTTCTGGTCAATGCGTTCGGCGACAATAGCGTTGACGATCGCGTCAGACACCAGCTCGCCCGCATCCATCACGGCCTTGGCCTTGAGCCCTACCGGCGTTTCGGCGGCGACGGCTGCGCGCAACATGTCGCCGGTCGATAGTTGAGGGATCTTGTATTTTTCGACAAGACGCTGTGCCTGAGTACCCTTCCCCGCCCCCGGGGGTCCAAGCAGAATTAGCCTCATCGTCCCCTCTTACCTCCACGCAACTTCGACTTCTTGATCAGACCTTCGTACTGATGGGCGATCAGGTGTCCCTGCACCTGCGCGACCGTATCCAGCGTTACACTGACAACGATCAGAAGCGAAGTGCCACCAAGGTAGAACGGGATGCCGGCGCGAGCAATCAGGAACTCGGGCAACAGACAGACCACCACCATGTAAATTGCACCGACTGTGGTGACGCGGGTCAGCACGTAGTCGATGTGTTCGGCCGTGCGCTCGCCGGGCCGGTAGCCGGGAATGAAACCCGAGTGCTTCTTCAATTGGTCGGCGGTGTCCTTCGCATTGAACACCAGCGCGGTGTAGAAGAAGCAGAAGAACGCAATCAGCGCAGCGTAGAGGAACATGAACAGCGGCTGGCCGTGACCGAGCGCCGCCAGGATCGAGCTGGCCCATGGTCCCATGGTGGTCGTATCGGCAAATCCGGCGACCGTCGCCGGCAGGAGCAGCAGTGACGAGGCGAAGATCGCCGGGATAACACCGGCCGTGTTCAGCTTCAAAGGCAG
>CAYZQP010000452.1:1496-1786 GCA_964480545.1 uncultured Mesorhizobium sp.
ACGACGTGTCGCCCTGGAACATGCGGTTGCCGACCTGACGCTTCGGATACTGTACCAGCAGGCGGCGCTGGGCGCGCTCGAAGAACACGATCACTGCAATGACGACAACAGCCAGGATCAGGATGGCCAGGATGAAGCCCTGCGACAAAGCACCCGTGGAGCCAAGCTGGAACATCTGGCCGAGTGCCGCCGGCATGCCGGCTACGATGCCTGCGAAGATGATCAGCGAAATACCGTTGCCGATGCCGCGGGCAGTGATCTGCTCTCCCAGCCACATCAGGAACATGGTG
>CAYZQP010000453.1:0-1780 GCA_964480545.1 uncultured Mesorhizobium sp.
ATACCTGTTCCCTCCCCCGTCACGCAGGTCGCGATGGCCGTGGCCTTCGTGCATTGGGCGTAGCCTGCAACCGGCTTGCCCCGGTAACTCGTGTTCACTTTCATGGCCGCCTGATTGTCAAAATCGCCAACGTACAACCTGGATTTACCAGCATCGCCACCAACAAGAATCAGGAGGCTGCTCTCGTCCGTATTTGGGATTGAGTTGATACCGAACTGTCCAAGAAACGGCATGTTGTCATCCATAGCATCGATGTCGCCGCTGTCGGTATTCGAGGCGAGGCAGATGACGCTGTGGCCCGTCGCAAGCGACTGGAGGTCGAGCCGCTTATCCGGTGTAAGAAGTTCCGGCAGGTTCATGCGCGGCACCTCGTCTTCACAGCCCGTCAAGAAGACAGCCACGGCAGAGAGGGCACATAGCAAGGACGAGATCCGGCGGTAAATCACTTTGCACCTACTTTGGATACGAGAAAAGTGACTGTGATTCACGGCCAATCTTCGGCGCTTCGATGCAGAAAGCAATGATAATGGCCGCGCTGACTATCTACCCGAGACCCTTCTCGAACCAGCGGTCGGCATAAACATTGTCGTTGTAAGGCGCGATCTCGGCATAGCCGCGCTTCAGGTAAAACGCCTGCGCCTCGGTCAGCGTGCGGTTTGTGTCCAGCCGCACGGCACGCATCCCCTGCTCGGCTGCGATCTGCTCCAGCCGGTCCATGATCTGCCGCGCAACGCCCTTGCCGCGCGCATCGGGTGAGGTCCACACCCGCTTGATCTCGCCAATGCCGGGCTCCAGCACCTTCAGCGCCCCGCAGCCAACCGCCTTGCAATCAATCCGCGCAACCACGAACCAGCCCTTCGGCGGGGCCATCTCGGCGGGATCGAAATTCTTGACAGCCTCGGGGTCAAAGCCCGCCTCGAAGCGCTGCGCCAACTCGTCATAATAGGCACCGAGGCAGGCGCGCGCATCGGCCGTATCGGCGGGTTCAACGGCCGTTTCGATGGATGCCGCTTCAAGCAAGCGCTCGACCTCCGCCATCGCCGCAACCAGCCGGCTGCGCTCCATCGGCGCGAGCCTCTCAAGCAGAGCGGACGCAAGTTCGGCCGACGCGGCGTCATAGCCCTCAAACTCCTGGTGGCCGCGCGGGGTCAGCCGCAGTTCCCGCCTGCGACCATCCTCGGGGTTGCGCGCAAGCAGAGCCAGCCCCTCCTTTTCGAGAGCGCGCAGAATGCGGCTGAGATATCCGGAATCGAGCTTGAACATCTGGCGCAGCGTCTGCACCTCGACGCCGTCGCGCAACCCCGCCTCGAACAGTATGCGCGCCTCGCCATAAGGCCGCCCGCGCGACATGTAGTCCTGCTCGAGCACGCCAATGCGACGCGTCACCGCCCGGTTGAAACTGCGTACCTGCTCGATCTGCGATTTATCCATTACCTGACTTTAGTCAGGTAATTTTAGAATACAATCCTGGAAAGTGACCGCCGCGCCATCATCCCCGGCCCACAAAGGGCATCTTCGTCGCCATGATCGTCTGGAACAGAACGTTGCTCTCCAGCGGCAGGCTGGCCATGCCAACGACGGCATCTGCCACGTGCTGCACATCCATCGTGTCCTCGATCGCAATGGTGCCATTAGCCTGCGGCACGCCTTTGGTCATCGCCACCGCCATATCGGTCAGCGCGTTCCCAATATCGATCTGGCCGCAGGCGATGTTGAAGGGCCGCCCGTCCAGCGCCAGCGTCTTGGTGAGGCCGCTGATCGCGTGCTTGGTCGCGGTGTA
>CAYZQP010000454.1:0-256 GCA_964480545.1 uncultured Mesorhizobium sp.
GCCGATCTCGGGCGGCGGATTTTTCACCGAGCACGAGCCGGACTTTCTGCTGACCGAAATCCACCGGCAGGCGCGCGACAACCCGATCATTCGCCTGGCGCTGGATGTGCGTGAGGGCAGGGAGTTCATGCAGGGCGACTATGGCACCGCGCAGGTGATCGGCCGTGAACAGGTGACGCAGGATCTGGTGATGGAGGCCGATCAGGTGCTGGTCGGGCGCAACAACACCCGCCGTTCCTACAACATGCGATTTCGG
>CAYZQP010000454.1:266-1747 GCA_964480545.1 uncultured Mesorhizobium sp.
GCATCCTCGCGGGTCTCGCGGGCCGGAGCATCTCGGGCGAGGGCTGCCACGTCGTGCTGGTCGGGCGCAACCAGACGCGCCGGCGCTACAATAGGCGGCTGCGCGAGCTGAAGGGCTTCAACGCGCTCTATCCGCAGGCGGGCGACAAGCTGGTTTGTCTGCGCAACGATCCAGCCAAGGGGCTGCTGAACGGCTCTCTGTGGAAGGTGATGACCTCATCGCGCGAGACGGTGAAGCCGGGGCTGAACCTGCTGGTTTCGCCGGAAGAGGATGATCCTGATCGCGGCGTTGCCAAGATCAAGCTTCTGAAGCAGGCGTTCGAGGACGAGAACCCGGAGGAAATCCCGTGGTCGAGCCGCAAGCGCTATGATGATTTCGATTTCGGCTATGCGCTGACCGTACACAAGAGCCAGGGCTCTCAGTGGAACAATGTCGTGTTGTTCGACGAGAGCTTTGCGTTCAGGGATACGCGCCAGCGCTGGCTCTATACGGCGATCACCCGGGCGGCCGAGCGGCTGACGGTGGTGAGGTAGTGGTGAATGGTGAATGGTGAATGGTGAATGGTGAATGGTGAGGAACAAGGCTGGCCTCATTGCTTTGGATAGCAGTTGCCAGCTTTGATATGTATGACACCATTCACCATTCACCATTCACCATTCACCGACTCATGCCAGCCAAACTCTCCGTCAATCTCAATGCCGTCGCCATGCTGCGCAACCGCCGCGATTTGCCGTGGCCGAGCGTCATTCATCTCGGGCGGCTGGCGCTGCAGGCAGGCGCGCATGGACTGACCGTGCATCCGCGCCCCGACGAGAGGCACACGCGCGCAAGCGATCTGCCGGAAATCCGGGCGCTGATCGATGACGAGTTTCCGGGCCGGGAGTTCAATATCGAGGGCTATCCGACGGAGGAGTTCCTTGAACTGGTTGAGAAGAACCAGCCCGAACAGGTGACCTTGGTGCCCGACGACCCCGCGCAGCCGACCTCCGATCATGGCTGGGATTTTGCTGCCGGGTTCGAACAACTGAAGCCGGTGGTGACGCGGTTGAAGAGGGGCGGGTTCAGGGTTTCGCTTTTTGCCAACCCCGACGTGGCCGGACTGGATCTGGCAAAACAGACAGGTGCGGACCGGGTCGAGTTCTACACCGGGCCGTATGGTGGCTCATATGATGATTCCGCAAAGGCTGCTATCGAGTTGAAAAAGCTCAAGGAAGCGGCTTTGGCTGCCGAGGCGGTCGGGCTTGGCGTCAATGCCGGACACGACCTGACCGTTGCCAACCTGCCAGCTTTGGCGAAGGCCATTCCGCATCTGGCTGAAGTTTCCATCGGCCATGGTCTGACGGCGGATGCGCTGGAGTTTGGTATGCCGGAGACTGTGCAGCGCTTCCTGCGCGCCTGCGGATGGAAGTAACGCCATAGAGTACACGTGGCTACGCGCCCGAAAGTGAACCTCCGGGCGGGATAAAGTCAGCGATGTGCTG
>CAYZQP010000455.1:0-220 GCA_964480545.1 uncultured Mesorhizobium sp.
GTAGAATTGCTGCGGCTCCAGGCCAATGTCGAGGTCGACGTAGTCAACCAGCCCGCGCTCGCAGATGGTGCGCACCACTTCACGCGCGGTATCTGTGCCATAGCCGCCTTGGACCTGCTCATCGCAGTTCAGCCGGATGCCGATGGCGAAGTCCTTGCCGCCCCCGTCCCGCGCCGCCTGCAATGTCTCGATAAGGAAGCGCATCCGGTTTTCCAGGCTG
>CAYZQP010000455.1:230-1740 GCA_964480545.1 uncultured Mesorhizobium sp.
GCCGCCGTATTCGTCGCCGCGCTCGTTAAAATAGGGCGAGATAAACTGCTCGATCAACCCGGCGTGCGATCCGTGCAGCAGGATGCCGTCGAAGCCCGCCTCGCGCATGTTGGCGCAGGTCTGGCGCATCGCCGCGACCATGGCGCTGATCTCGTCCTTGCCCATAGCGTGGGTAGATGATGTGCGATCGCCAAGACCGAACTGGCGGACCGAGGGCGAAAGCGCCGGCGCGGGCGGGCTCAGCGGCTGCCACTGGCCGGTGCCGATCCAGTGATAGAAGCACTGGCCGAAGATCTTGCCGCCTGCCTCATGGATGGCATCGGCCATCACGCGAAAGGCGGCGATGTTGCTGGCTGGGTAGGGCGTGGGCTGGCGCGTGCGCCCCCGGTCATGCTGCACCAGAGCGACGATGACGAGGCCACAGCCACCGCCGCGAACGCGCTCGGCACTATAGGCGACAAGATCGTCGGCAGGCTTGGTTCCGGCGGACAGGGCACTGCCATGCGGTGCAAAGAAGAAGCGTGTCGGCACCTCGACCGGTCCAAGCCGGATCGGGCTGAAAATGTTCGGATACTTGGGATGCATCGACAAACCTCCCCAAAGGCTTATTACTTATTATTATCGGTCGTCTTGCAGGCCGGGTAACACAAACGCAATGCGTCGTTGCGGCCGCAACTGATAAATTGTTACCCTATCCGTTACATGTGCAGCGGAAGAACGTAGAAATGCAAAGGGCGGCGCAGGGAACCTGCGCCGCCCTTCAAAGTCCGATCTGCGGGCCGGCTGGCGGCCTGCGCCGATCAGTAAACGCGCTTCTTCGGCTTGATGTACTCGATATCGTCGGTGAGCGTGAATTCATGCACCGGGCGGTAGTCGATGCGGACATTCCCGCCCTTACCCCCCCAACCGTCGAACCAGGCCGCGGTATGTTTCATCCAGTTGACGTCGTCGCGCTCCGGGAAATCCTCATGCGCATGGGCGCCGCGGCTTTCCTTGCGGTTGTGGGCACCGTGGATGGTGACGGTGGCCTGGCTGATCAGGTTGTCGAGTTCCATCGTCTCGACGAGGTCCGAGTTCCAGATCAACCCGCGATCGGAAACGTGGATGTCTTGCATCCGCTCATAGGTCCTGGCGAGCTTGGCCTTGCCCTCGGCAAGCACTTCGTCAGTACGGAAAACGGCGCAATGCGCCTGCATGGTGCGCTGCATCTCGACGCGGACTTCCGCCGTCGGTGAACCGCCCTTGATGCTCGGCATTGCCGCACGCGAAGCGATCCGCGAAGCCGTGGCGGCATTCGGTGATGATCCGCGCCGGGTGGAACTGGGTGCGCCGGCCACGCCTGAAGCAATTTTTCGAGCGGTTTCAGTGATGCGTGCGGCAACCTCCCGCAGCCCGGAGAAATCCTCCTCTTCACCCCCACCCTCGTTCCCATCATCAATGGGGAAGAGGGAGTAAATGAGCATGCGGTGATGGATGAAGCGCTGTTCGCACGATTGGCCGAATGGCTGGC
>CAYZQP010000456.1:0-1713 GCA_964480545.1 uncultured Mesorhizobium sp.
GGGCAAGGCATCGCGTAGGTACTTGGCAAAGCCGTAGGAGACTTCGCCCGTCTTGGCGTCCACCTTCGCCCGGAAGCCGTATTGCGAGCGGTGCGCCTCGTCGGCGATCACCACCACGTTGCGGCGCGTGGTCAGCGGTTGCGCCACCTCGCTGAACTTCTGCAAGGTGGTGAAGATCACGCCACCGGATGCCCGCGCCAGCAGCCTTTGCAAATCCTCACGGCTTTCGGCCTGCACCGGCGTCTGACGGATCAGGTCGCGGCACATCGAGAAAGTGGCGAACAACTGGTCGTCCAGATCGGTGCGGTCGGTCAACACCACCAGCGTCGGGTTCTCCATCGCTGGATGTTTTACCAGCCGCCCGGCGTAGAAAGCCATCAGCAGGCTTTTGCCGGAACCCTGCGTATGCCAGATCACGCCTGCGCGCCGGTCGCCCTTGGGCTGCGTCGCCACGCTAGGCAGTCCGTAGGACGCGGGCTCTTCGGCGATGCCCTGCCGTGGGTCGGCGGCGCGAACCGTCGATTCGATGGCGCGGTTGACCGCGTGGTACTGGTGATAGCCCGCCACGATCTTCGCCAGGCCGCTGCCGGTCTCGCCGAACACGGTGAAATGGCGCAGCAGGTCGAGGAACCTCTGTGGCTCGAACACGCCCTTGATCAACGTGGCCAGTTCGGGCGAGCCCTTGGGCGAAACGGCCTTGCCGTCGGTGGTTCGCCAAGGCATGAAGCGTTCGAGGTCGGCGGACAGGGAACCCACGCGCGCGGTGATGCCGTCCGAAGTCACCAGCAACGCGTTGCTATGAAACAGCGCCGGAATCTGCTGCTTGTACGTTTGCAACTGGTTGAATGCACCCGCCAGATGCGCGCCCGCGCTGCCCGGCGCCTTCAGTTCGATGACGGCCAGCGGCAGGCCGTTGACGAACAGCACCACGTCCGGCCTGCGTTTGACTTGGCCGTGGATGACCACGAACTGCTGCACGGCCAGCCAGTCGTTGCGCGCAGGCGCATCGAAGTTCAGAAGCTGCACCTTGCCGGCGGTCAGCACCTCATCGTCGCCGTCATATTCGACGTCCACGCCCTCGACCAGCAGCGTGTGGGTGCGGCGGTTTTCTTCCAGCAGGACAGGGAAGACGGATTGGGTGAGTTTGGCGCAAGCATCAGCGCGCGCTTCGAGGGGCAACGCGGGGTTGAGCCGCAGCACGGCATCTTCCAGCCGCTTGCGCAGCACCACCACATCGTGGCTTTCGCGTTCCGGCGCGCTGCCGTCCGGGCCGATGATCTCGTCCGAGGCTATGGCATAGCCCAACTCGCGCAATTGTTCGAGCAGGGCTTGTTCGATTTCGGCTTCGGACAGGAAGGTCATGAGCGTCAACCGATAAATGACATGAGATGCTTAGACGGAAACACAGACTTCCTCTTCAACACGCTCACCGCTTTGATTCACCCAAGAGATTACTGCTGTGAAGACGCGTGGACTGCCAAGATGAAGAGCAGCAATCAGCGTAACAGCTGCGTTCGGCGCAAGACGCTTTACTGGAAATTTTTCAGCGTAATCGTTTTTAACCAACGGGTTGTCTCCAGGCTTCTTCAGCAAAAATCTGAGTTCCACATTCCGTGCGTCCGCGTTGCCAGTATTCGACAGACGGAAGCGATGGTTCGTACCTGTCGAATCCCGGATGATTGCATAGATCCCAGGAGATATCCGTTGCTGGCA
>CAYZQP010000457.1:0-1712 GCA_964480545.1 uncultured Mesorhizobium sp.
ACCGATTCATAGTAGGGCTCCGGAAACTCGATTCGCCAGGTATTTTCTCCGGAACGGTAAACGTAGCCGGCATCGTCCGACTGGGGCCCGGCACCGTAATCAGCGCGTTTGGTGTAATCCGTGTAGCTTGACCCCAGATAGATCAGCCGGTTTGCGCCATCGTCAAAGAACCGTCCTTTGGTGCGCTGCGAACCCGAGATTTTCTCGAGCTCCCACCCCGCACCGGAATCGGTGATCCGGCAGCGGAACCAGCCATAGACGACGAGAGGCAGCGTCTTGCCGAGTTTGATCGTCCGGCACTGCCACTCGCCACCCAGATCGAAACCGGCAAAGTCCATCGGTTTTGCAGCAATCAACGGCTCAAGCTGTTCGAGGTCTGCAGCCGAGCCGCCAGCCCGTGCCTGGGCAATCGCGTCGGCGCGCGTTGCCTCAAACTTGTCGAGGCGTGCCTGATCATGAGGCGTGATGATGCTTTCGATCGCGCCCGTGGCGCCAGCAGGCACCGCAAGACACAAACTCGCCATCAGAAAAAACGTCGTCCGCTTCATGCTCGACTCCTGCCAGCGAGCCGGATGCGCGCGCAATAGGGCAGTTGTTAGACCATCGTCCGCGACGCCTGATCAATCGCCGGTATCAGGTCACCGTAGCCCGTCAGACGGCGCTCGTAGGCGAGACCGAGGGTAGCCGCGAGGTCCTCTGCGGCCTTTGCCAGGCCGGGGTCGTCGGTCTGCGCGAGATAAACCAGCTTCTCGTAATTGCCGAAATAGTCCGCGATCAGTTCCGGGTGGCGGTCGAGCCCGAGCGGCTTCATAAAGAACGTGTCGATATGCCGGCACAGGAAATCGGTGGCGTAAAACGTCATCATGTCGTCTTCGGCCACGGCCTCAAACTGTTGCAGACCCTGGTACATGGCAAAGCAGTGCGGCCCGTCGATCCGCTCGACACCATGCTTTTCGCAGACAATGTCGAGCAATCCGCCCGTGCCACAATCCGCATAGCCCACGAAAATGTTGCTGTGGCCCGCAGCCTTCGCCTCGGTGATCGCCTTGTCCATCGCCGCCGGAATTCGGTCGGGATAGTAGTGGAGTTCCGCAGGCAGGCAGGTGAGTTCCAGGTGGTCGAGCCGCAATTGTGCTTTTACTGCAAGCACTTCACGCGCAATCATCCCGCAGCCGATGACCAGCAGCTTGTGGTCAACGTGCTGGTTGCTGGTATGGGACTTCGATGCAGACACGGAACCTTTCCACCTCCCTGCGCGTTCTCCCCCGCATTACCAATGAGGGAGCCACCCATGAAACTCAAAGCCACGACTGTCGCAGTTCTTGCCTGCGCGCTCTTTGCTGCTGCTTGCGCAAACACCGTGCGCGGCGTTGCAACCGATGTCAAACAGACCGGTCAGGCGGTTGAAGAGGCCGTCGAGTAGCCGCGCGCGGCAGGCTCACAGCAATTTGAACTTTCTACCGAGGGAACACTATGAAGGCCACCAAACTCTTCCTGCTTGCCATTGTCACCGCATCGCTGGCACTGAGCGGCTGCGCCAACACCGTTCGCGGCGTCGGCAAGGACGTCAAGGACACCGGCCGGGCGGTCAAGAGCCTCTAGGCTTGCAACTGCCATCGGCAGAGCAGGGCGGCTGCAAGGCCGCCCATTTCTTTATGCGCGCATGTTATGCTTGCGCTTCATGAAGTCCTTGGCCGTCGAAACGGCCAAGG
>CAYZQP010000458.1:0-1704 GCA_964480545.1 uncultured Mesorhizobium sp.
GTCGCGTTGGCGGAATCGACTGTAACCTGATCGTCAGTGGCGTCACGATTCTCGATCGACAGGTCGTAATATTTGAGGTCGATGTCGAGATAGGGAAGAATCAGCCTCTCGCGAATCCACTGCCAGATAATCCGTGTCATTTCATCGCCGTCCATTTCGACGACGGGGTTTGCCACCTTGATCTTTGCCATGACTTCCTGAAGCTCCCGGGGATAGAAAACCGAGGCCTCTTAGCAGACGTAAACCGGTAAGCAAGGCAAGGATTCCCGCTGGACAGGCGGGGCGAGCGGCGGCAGTGCCTTACGGAAAGCAGATGGAGAGGACAGTATGACCGAACAGGTTCTTGTCAGCGTCGCCAATGGCGTGCTGGAAGTCACGATCAACCGGCCCGAGGCGAAGAACGCCATGACCAAGGCGGCGGCGGAAGGAATCGCCGCCGCGATGGACCGGCTCGATGCAGATAATGACCTGCGCTGCGCCATTCTGACCGGTGCGGGCGGTACGTTCTGCTCGGGCATGGACCTCAAGGGCTTCCTTACGGGTGAGATTCCGGTGGCCGGAGACCGCGGATTCGGCGGGCTGACGAGTTGGACGCCGAAGAAGCCAGTGATCGCCGCGGTTGACGGCTATGCACTGGCGGGCGGCATGGAGCTTGCCATTGCCTGCGACATGATCGTGGCCAGCAAGGGCGCGAAGTTCGGCATTCCCGAGGCCAAGCGCGGCCTGGTCGCAGGCGGCGGCGGTGTCGTGCAATTGCCACGGCTGCTCCCACGGCCGCTGGCGATGGAGCTGGCGTTGACGGGTGATCCGATCACGGCTGAGCGCGCATATGAACTCGGGCTGGTCAATGTGGTCACAGAGGGTCCCGCCATCGAAGGCGCGCGCGAGCTGGCGCAACGCGTGGCGGCCAACGGCCCGCTGGCGCTGATCGCTTCAAAGGGGATCGTCCGCGATTCGTGGCTGTGGGCGGACAAGGAAGTGCTGGCGAACCAGACGCCCTACATCGCCCATGTCTTCGCATCGGAAGACGCGCGTGAAGGGGCCACGGCCTTTGCCCAGAAGCGCAAGCCGGAGTGGAAGGGAATATAGTTATTCCGTCCATCTGGTTCTGTGCGGTGCAGCCGACCTAGTAGCTGAGCGGACTGGCATCACTTCGCACAGAAGTCTCTTCAGATGCGGATCATCTTGGGTCGTCGATCAACCTCTTCGAGCCAGATGATGGTGCCATCGGGCAAGTGGCGAGGAAGCCAGGCAAAGAATGTGCGATCTTGGTTCTTACTACGGGAACGGGAGTTAAGGCGAAAACGCATGGCCATGTCCTCACTCAAAGGTGGATGAGCGTAAACGACCCAAGGAGATGTACGTTCCTGACCAGAACAGATGTTGCTCGACTCGATTGGTATCAACAATACCCCTCCCAAAATTGGGCCCGGGCAAGAGTTACTCTGGACGAAAATGTTGGGGAAGGAAAGGGGTTGCCCAACCAACTGCCGTGAATGGTGGGCGTAGGAAGGATTGAACTTCCGACCCCTGCGATGTCAACACAGTGCTCTACCACTGAGCTATACGCCCACACCATTCGATGCTGCCGGGCGGCGAGCCGCCGGGCAGGGGCAGGCCTTTAGCGAGGCCTCCCCAAGGATGCAAGCCATCAGATGGAGAGTTGTGAAACTTGTCCGAAAACCCGCTGCACTTCCATTACGA
>CAYZQP010000459.1:0-1699 GCA_964480545.1 uncultured Mesorhizobium sp.
CCAGTTTTGCCAGCGCCGCAGCCAAAGCGTGGCCCTGCTTGCCGGAGGAGCCGTTGGCAATGTAGCGCACCGGGTCAATCGGCTCATGCGTCGGGCCCGACGTCAGGATGATCTTTCTGCCCGCCAGTGGGCCGGCTTTGACTGCCAGCAGCGCCTCGACAGCGGCGACGATCTCCAGCGGTTCGCTCATGCGGCCTTCACCGGCCTCGCCGCTTTCGGCCATCTCGCCGCGCGCCGGGCCAACAAACTGGATACCGTCCGCCTTCAGCGTCGCGAGGTTGCGCTGCGTCGCCCTGTGCGCCCACATCTGCGGGTTCATCGCCGGGGCAAACAGAACAGGCTTGTTCGAGGCAAGCAGCACGGTCGAGGCCAGGTCATTGGCCAGACCGTTGGACGCCTTCGCCATCAGGTCGGCGGTGGCCGGGGCAACGACAATCAGGTCGGTCTCGCGCGACAGTCTGATGTGCCCGACATCATGCTCGTCCTGCCGGTCGAACAGCTCGGTGAACACATGATCCGCCGACAGCGCGCCAACTGACAGCGGCGTGATGAACTCCTGCGCCGCCTGTGTCATCACGCATCGCACCGAAGCCCCGCGCTCGCGCAGACGGCGGATCAGGTCGAGCGATTTGTAGGCCGCGATACCGCCGCCGATGATCAGCAGAATGCGTTTGTTGGCGAGCGAGGCGGTGATTGTCATTCGAATTCCCACGGGTTCACGAGCTTTATGCCGCAATGCTCGAAATCACTGGTGTTGCGGGTGGCGACAGCGAACTCCCGCACGCGGGCGGTCGCTGCAATCTGCCCGTCAAAGTCTGCAATTGGTCGCCCGAGGCGTCGTCGATGCGCGTGGATACGCGCGAACTCCAAAGCCTCTTGCTCGCCAAACGCCAACGGCCTGGTTTGCAGGATGCTGGCAAAGAACATGTCGATGACTTCGGCCAGCGCGCGTTTGCGCTCGCCATCAGGCAGTATGGCAAGCCCGGTGTAAAGCTCTGCCTGCGATACGGCGGTCGTGAACACGTCCTTCGGATCCAGTCGCGCCAGCCAGACACCGACCCGCGCATTCGCCTGCGGTTTGAAGGCCTCGGAAATCACATTGGTATCGAGAACAATCATTCCCAATTCTCAAATGGCAGACGGCGCGTAGGCAGGTTCCGGGCGGGCAGATCGAGGTCAAAGCCGCCATGTGGTTCGACAAGCGCGCGAATTGCATCGTAGAGATTGCCGTGGCCGGCGGGAGCGGGCCTGGCACTCGCCGCCTGATTGATCACCCCGCGCAAGTGTTCCTCCATGGAGATGCCTTTGCGCGCCGCCTGCATACGCAGTCGCTGCTTCACGTCATCGTCAATCTTCCGGATCGTAATGCTGGCCATCGCACCAATTCCTGCGTTGACTGCAATGTATGCAGTGCAATCATTGCAGTCAAATCCGCATTGCCCCTGCCTGGCAGTTCTCCAACCTGGCTCCCACCCTCCCCTGGAGGGGGAGGGTCGCGAACGGAGTGAACGCGTCCTGGCTCCCACCCTCCCCTCAAGGGGGAGGGTCGGCGCGAAGCGCCGGGGTGGGGTGATGGCAGTTCCAAAGGTGGAGAACAAAACTTCGCAAATTCCTCTTGCGTACGTTCTTGTTTTGTTCTATACGTACCAAACGCTCTGACGAGAGCCGCTGGAACACAAGGACATGAAACAGACAGGCG
>CAYZQP010000460.1:0-1686 GCA_964480545.1 uncultured Mesorhizobium sp.
GCGTTGGTGCCGATGGACAGCCCAAAGACAGCTACACCCCCGGCATGGAACTGCGTGCCAAATACACCCTGTTCTCGGAGGGCGTGCGCGGCCATCTCGGCAAGTTTCCGGTGGTGCTGGCCTCGGCGACGCCCTCTGTCGAGAGCCAGGTGAATGCGCTGTCGGGACGTTACCAGCGCATCGAATTGCCGAAGCGTTATGCCGAAGCCGCGCTGCCGGATTTGCGCGCCATCGACATGCGGCGCTCTCCACCAGCGCGCGGCGGATTCCTGTCACCGGTCATGCTTGGAGCGGTGAAGGAGACGCTGGAGCGCGGCGAGCAATCGCTGCTGTTCCTCAACCGGCGGGGCTATGCACCGCTGACGCTCTGCCGCTCGTGCGGCCACCGCTTCCAGTGTCCGGATTGCTCGTCCTGGCTGGTCGAACATCGTTTCCGGGGGCAGCTCGTCTGCCACCAGTGCGGGCATACGGAACGCAAGCCTGATGCCTGTCCGGAATGCGGGACGATTGATCATCTGGTGGCCTGCGGCCCCGGCGTAGAGCGCATTGCCGAGGAGGTGGTGGCGCAATTTCCGGATGCGCGCACCATCGTGCTGTCGTCTGATCTGCTGGGCGGCGTCAAGCGCCTGCGGCTGGAGCTTGAGGCCGTGGCCAAGGGCGAGGCGGATATCGTCATTGGCACGCAGCTGGTGGCAAAGGGTCACAACTTTCCGAACATGACGCTGGTTGGTGTTGTGGATGCCGATCTAGGCCTGGCGAATGGCGATCCGCGCGCGGCCGAGCGCACGTACCAGTTGCTCAATCAGGTGACGGGACGCGCCGGGCGTACCGGCAAGCGGAGCCTTGGATTGCTGCAGACCTACCAGCCTGATCATCCCGTGATGCGGGCGATTGTTTCCGGCGACGCGAAGGCCTTCTATGAGCGCGAGATCGCCGAACGCGAACGCAACGCTCTGCCGCCATTCGGGCGGCTGGCAGGCGTTATCGTGTCAGCTGACACCCGCG
Source organism: uncultured Mesorhizobium sp. (assembly GCA_964480545.1). Taxonomy (GTDB): domain Bacteria; phylum Pseudomonadota; class Alphaproteobacteria; order Rhizobiales; family Rhizobiaceae; genus Mesorhizobium_G. Next base: position 1,006 of record CAYZQP010000460.1, read on the forward strand.
CGGATGCCGAGGCGCATGCACGCGAGTTGCGGCGCGCGGCCCCGGCGGCGCATGACATTTTTGTGCTTGGCCCGGCTGAGGCGCCGCTGGCGCTGATCGGTGGGCGACACCGGTTTCGACTGCTCGTGCACGGCGAGCGCAAGGCCGACATGCAGAGCTTTGTCCGGACGATGCTCGCAACTGGACCGAAACCGCGTGGTTCGGTGCGCGTGCAGGTGGATATCGACCCCCAGAGTTTCCTTTGATCTTCAAGTCGTTGCCGGGCGTGATTCGGTAATGGCCGGGCGAGCGTCTGCCATGCCCGTGACCCGGTATCCCAGCAGCCCGAAAAACGCCGTTGCAGCCAGCAGTGCTGCCAGCCAGACCAGCGCCGGCGCCCTGGCGGCCGGTTTGCGCTGGTATCCGCGCCGGGCCGCGTCAGCCTGCTTCTTCAGCGCGCCGGAATCCTTGCGGACATTGATTCTCTGATATTGCATCTCGACTCCTTTCGCGCCTGTCCGTTCCAATCTGGAACAGAAAGGTGGCTCGTGGAGCTTCGATGCAATTCGTGGGCCAAAATCTGCATGGGCCAAAAAAGCAAAAGGCCCGGATTATCCGAGCCTGAGCCAAATCAAAATCTGAAGGTTTTGGAGCGGGCGAAGGGATTCGAACCCTCGACCCCAACCTTGGCAAGGTTGTGCT
>CAYZQP010000461.1:0-1665 GCA_964480545.1 uncultured Mesorhizobium sp.
AGAAGACGGTTGCGGAGGCTCTTGATACGCCTGACGCTGAGTCGGCTGCTGCGATTGCGGTTGAGCAGCCTGCGAGGCTGGGCGTCCGGTGGATGTCGTAGAGCCGGCGGATTCCGTCTTGGGCGCAGGGGGTGGCGGTGTCGTGTCCACGTCGGACACGAGCGATGAAAGGCCGGCGAAGCCCTTGCCTTCAGTTTTCTTGTTGTTTTCTTCCTCCGCTGCCACCAGTGTCTCCCTTAGATAAATCCTATGCGCCGCTTTTCGCCGCCTTCACGTTCCCGTGCAGGTGTCGTGCGCAAAGCCGCCAGCAGACTGGCCTGGTCCAGCCTTTCCTTGCCAGAGCGTGCTGCGAGCCTTGCACCTTCCCGCACAACGAAAGCAACGTCGGACAACGGTCGTCCAGCGAGTTCTTGCGCCAGCGGCTTGGAGTCCACGTCTGACTCCTTCGGCAAAGCTGACAGCAGCTTGTCCAGCAGCGACAGCACCTCGAGCTCGCTTGCAAAGTCCACCTTGATGACATGATCGAAGCGTCCCCGGCGCTGGATGGCGGGGTCGATCATGTCAATCCGGTTCGTCATCGCGATGATCAATACCTCGTTCTTCACAGCCTCCGGGATGCGCCGCAGGAACTCAGCCACCTCTTCGACGCGGTGATGGCCCGATCCCATTTCGCGGTCAGCAAGAAACGCCTCCATCTCGTCGATCACGAGCACTGATGGCGCGTTTTCCATCGCTTTATCGAACACCTGGGCGACCTTCTTGCTGGTCTCGTGGATGTACGGGCTGGCCACGCTGGATGCGTCGATCTGGAAGCTCGGCCACCCGAGGAAATCAACCAGTCGCTCGACCGCAAAGGTCTTGCCGGTGCCTGGAGGGCCGTACAGGATCACGGCTGATGGGAATTCGATGCCAAGCGCCTTGTAGCGGTCGCGGTGCAGAATGATGTCAACGATGTGCTCGTTGAAGAAGGTCGCCAGTTCGGGACGCCCCGCGAGTTCGAAGACCTTGTTGGGCTCCGGCTCGGCGCGCTTGACTTCCTCCACCTTCTCGGCAGGAGCAGCTTCCGTTTTCTCGGCAGGCGCCGCTGGCTTGCGCTCCAACGGAATGATTTCCGCGACGTCGAAGCCCGCTGCCTGCACGACATCCTTCAGATGGCTCGCGCCCAGCCAGCTCATGGTCTGGCGGAGACGGCGGAAGGACGTGGCCGGAATGCTGGTGCCGCCCGTCAGCCAGTAGCCGAGTACGACATCATCGCCAGTTCTGGAGCTGATGCTGTAGGTTGGCAGCAGCCGCGTGATCTTCTCAACGTAGAGCGCATCCTGGAGCGCCGAATCCGCATCGATATCGCGTGTTGCCTTCAACGCAAGAGCAAAGGCGAGCGCCTCAGCCTTGGTGTCGGGTGATTTCGCCTCGCTGACCGGGCACAGCGTCTGGCTCGGACCACACGAGATGGACCGAAGCTGCTGATCGCCGAACAGGAAGACGTTGAAGGTCCCATCATCGATCAGCCCGGCATCTACCCAATGCTGAGCTAGCGCCTCGCGTACAACGAGCGCCCGCCCACCACCCTGGGTCTCAAGGATCTGCCAGTCCGCCCCTTCAAACAGGGCGACGCGCGCCTTCGCACCGTCGGGCAACGTGAAACCGATGGGAAGCCACGCGTCG
>CAYZQP010000462.1:0-1664 GCA_964480545.1 uncultured Mesorhizobium sp.
CTCGACCTCATCCACAGCAGTCAGATACTCGGCGATCAGCCTGTTGGCCGGCGACGGCGGCTTGCGCTGCCCTTCGCGCCGTGCAGCCATGTAGCCGAACTCGAAGCGCGCGACCCGCAAGCCTCGTTCGGCGAGTTGTGCGGCAACCGCATTCATCCACTCGGAATCCATCGGCGCGCCCGCTCCATGCCCGAGCAGGATGGTCACCGGCGCATCGGACGGGCCGTCGTAGAGCACCATTTCCTTCTCCCCGTTCACGGGGAGAAGGTGGCCCGGAGGGCCGGATGAGGGGCGGCGGAAACTTTCATTCTGTTATCCTCAGCGTTGATGGAGGCGCGATTCTGGTACCCTGGCGCTGCCCCTCATCCGTCACTTTGTGACACCTTCTCCCCGTGAACTGGGAGAAGGAAGAAAAGCGTGCTATCGCCGCAGCACCGCCTGAAGCACATCCTTCACACCAATCGCGCCAACAAAGCGCGAGGCCTCGTCAAACAGCGCGACGGGCGCTGTGTTGGAGCGGTGCATGGCGAGCATCACGGTTTTCAGCGGCGTACCCGGATTTGCCCAGAACACCTGCCCCGCCGCCTCGGGCCGGTCATCGACATCCGCGACAGAGGCCCACACCGCCGGCTTCCCGTCACGCTCTGCCGCGATAACCAGGCCTTCCTTGTCGAGCTTGAACCGGGACGTCTTGCGACGATCCAGCCAGATCCAGTCGCCTTCCGTCTCAAGCTCGTGATTGGCCCGCATCACGTTCCACGCCGTCAGCACTGACAGCGGGTTCACGTTGGCGATGAAATCCTTCACGTAATCATTGGCCGGCCGCAGCACGATGTCTTCCGGCGCGCCCGTCTGCACGATGCGCCCGCCCTCCATGATCGTGATATGGGTGCCGATCTTCAGCGCCTCCTCAAGATCGTGGCTGACGAAGATGATCGTCTTCTTCAGCCGCGCCTGTAGCTCAAGCAACTCATCCTGCAGCTTGGTTCGGATCAGCGGATCAAGCGCCGAGAATGGCTCGTCCATCAACAGGATCGGCGCCTCGGTGGCAAAAGCCCGCGCCAGACCGACGCGCTGCTGCATGCCGCCGGACAGCTCGTGCGCATATTTGCGGCCCCACTGGTCGAGATTGACCAGCTTCAGCTGCTTCTGCACGCGGCTCTTGCGCTCGGCTTCCGGCACCCCGGCAAGCTCCAGCCCAAGCCCGACGTTCTCCTCAACCGTGCGCCACGGCAGCAGGCCGAACTGCTGGAACACCATCGCAACCTGCTTCTGGCGCACATTGCGCAGGGTCGCCTCGTCGCAATTGGCGACATCGACCACGCCATCGGCATATTTCACGAGAATATTGCCGCGCGTCACCCGGTTCAGCCGGTTAACGGCGCGCAGCAAAGTCGACTTGCCGGAACCCGACAGGCCCATCAGCACCGAGATTTCGCCCTCGTGTACGGTCAGATTGGCCCCGGCGCAGCCAAGCACCGCGCCGGTTTCTTCCAGTATCTCGGCGCGAGACTTGCCGGCATCCGCCAGCGCCAGCGCTTTCTTGGAGTTGTCGCCGAAAATGATATCGACGTTCTTGAAATCGACGGCGACAGTCATTTCTTGCCTCCAACACCAATGCGGGTCATGCGGTCGAGCACGATGGCGATCGGGGTGCTCGCCAT
>CAYZQP010000463.1:0-1661 GCA_964480545.1 uncultured Mesorhizobium sp.
CGAGGGGGTGATTGCAGCCTTGCCGGGCGACGAGTTGTCGGGCCTGCCGAAATTCGGCTGGCGCGTCGCGAAGATGTTCACGCGCTGGGGTGCGCGGCGACGCGGCCGCAGCGAGCGACTGGCTGACGCCGTCACGCGGCTTGGCCCTTCCTATGTGAAGCTCGGGCAGTTTCTGGCGACCCGCCCGGATGTTGTCGGCGCAGACATAGCCGCCGATCTTGCTGCGCTGCAGGATCGCATGGCGACCTTCCCGACCGCCGAGGCGCGCGCCACAGTCGAGGCCTCGCTTGGCCGGCCGATAGGCGAGCTCTACCAGGAATTTGATGAGCCGATTGCGGCGGCCTCTATTGCGCAGGTGCATCCGGCCGTCCTGAATGACCGCAAGGGTGAACGCCGCGTTGCGGTGAAAGTGATCCGGCCCGGCGTGCGCAAGCGCTTCTTCGCCGATCTCGAGAGCTACTTTCTGGCGGCGCGCCTGCAGGAGCGTTTCATTCCCGCCACCCGCCGCCTGAAACCCGTCGAGGTGACAAAGACGCTGGAGCAGACCACAAAAATCGAAATGGACCTGCGGCTGGAGGCAGCGGCGCTGTCGGAACTGGCGGAGAATACCTCTGGCGATCCTGGCTTTCGTGTGCCCTCGGTGGACTGGGAGCGAACCGGTCGCGACGTCATCACCATGGAGTGGATCGACGGCGTCAAGATGAATGATGTCGAGGGTCTTCGTGTAGCCGGGCACGACCTCGACCAGCTCGCCGCCACGCTCGTCCAGTCTTTCCTGCGCCACACGTTGCGCGACGGTTTTTTCCATGCCGACATGCATCCGGGCAACCTGTTCGTCGATCCGCAGGGCATGATCGTCGCGGTCGACCTCGGCATTACCGGGCGGCTGGGCAAGAAGGAGCGTCGCTTCCTTGCCGAGATTCTCTACGGGTTCATCACCCGCGATTATCGCCGCACGGCAGAGGTGCATTTCGAGGCGGGCTATGTCCCGCGCACACAAAGCGTTGATGCGTTTGCGCAGGCGATCCGCGCGATTGCCGAACCGATCCACGGCCAGCCGGCGGAGACCATTTCGATGGCGCGGCTTTTGACGCTGCTGTTCGAGGTGACCGAGATTTTCGACATGCAGGCGCGGCCCGAACTGGTGAACCTGCAAAAGACCATGGTTGTCGTTGAAGGCGTGGCGCGCACGCTGAACCCGGCTTTCAATATGTGGAAGACCTCCGAGCCGGTGGTCGGCGCCTGGATCCGGGACAATCTCGGGCCACGCGGCATGCTTGTTGACGCGCGCGAAGGCCTGTCGGCCGTCAGCTCGCTGGTGCGGCAGGCCCCTGATTTTGCCGCCCGCGCGGAGCGGCTGTCGCGGGAGATCGATGCGATGGCGGAGAACGGCCTGCGCTTTGATGACGAGACGGCGCGGGCCATCGGCAAGGCGGAAGCCCGGCACACCCGCTCGGGCCGGGTGGCACTTTGGATCATCGCGGCGGCTGCCGTGTATATCGCCTGGACGCTCGGGCATTAGATCGCAGGACGCACAAATGCCTGCCCGACTGACCTGAGGTCATGGGCATCGAGGCAGGCGCGGATTGCAGGCGTAGTTCAGGTAGCTCAGGGGACAGCGACTGTCTTTGAAATCAAGCTGGTTTCCATGGTTTTTGGTC
>CAYZQP010000464.1:0-1646 GCA_964480545.1 uncultured Mesorhizobium sp.
ACTTTTGACGCCGCAATGGAAGGTCACGCCCTCGCCCGACATCTGCACGACGCGGCGGTCGATATAGTGCTTCTCCATCTTGAAGTCAGGAATGCCGTAGCGCAGCAACCCACCGGGGCGGCTCTCGCGCTCGAACACGTGCACGTCATGCCCGGCGCGGCCAAGCTGCTGCGCCGCCGCCATGCCGGATGGGCCGGAGCCGATGACGGCCACACGCTTGCCGGTCTTTTTCTCGGCAGGGTATGGCTTCACATAGCCGCTCTCATAGGCCTTGTCGGCCAGCGCCTGCTCGACCGTCTTGATCGCAACCGGAATGTCTTCGAGGTTCAGCGTGCAGGCTTCCTCGCAGGGTGCGGGGCAAACCCGGCCGGTGAATTCCGGAAAATTGTTGGTCGAGTGCAGGTTGCGGATCGCCGTGTCCCAGTCGCCATTATAGACAAGGTCGTTCCAGTCGGGGATCTGGTTGTGGATCGGACAGCCGGTTGGCCCGTGACAGAACGGGATGCCGCAATCCATGCAGCGCGCGGCCTGTTTCTCGACCTCTTTGACATCCATCGGCAGCGTGAATTCGCGGAAATGGCGAATGCGATCCGACGCCGGCTGGTACTTGTGCACCTGCCGGTCAATCTCGAGAAACCCTGTTACCTTGCCCATCTCAGTTCCAACTCTGCTCGGTATTCACTCACGGCTGCGGCAGCAGCCAGTTTTCAACTTTCGGCCTTAGAATCCGTATGAGTATTGCCCCAGATAGGGCTTTCCGTCGCGGACCTTCACCCCGAACACTCCAATCTGTCCGGTATACAAACGTGTCCCAGAGCATCCCGTCCGGCCAAAATAGGTAACGTGCTTGCTTGTCACGACTTTGGTATCATCGTAGCTGGCCAGTACATCTATGTCGGCCTTCACCTCACCAGTGCCCAAGTCTTCAACTTTCACCACACGGCCAATAAAGTAAGCCAAGTCACGAGGAGGTAGTTCGTTCCGCGACAAGCCAGGTGCACCAGGTGCAAAGTCGAACCCGGCTATCGAGATCGCAGAACAAGCCAACGCGCCAGCTGAAAGCTGGAGCAGGATGCCCATCGCTATCACCACTCGCTTGAACACGCTGTTTCCTCAATCACAGCTGCGGCAGCAGCCAGTTTCAACTTTCCCGCCTGCAGCCAAACTTCATTCGACCGATGCGATCCAAGGCCGAGCGCTTCGAATTCATCGTGATAGCCATCGCGCTCGACATCCGACCTCTTCAATGCCGAGTTCATCGCAATGCCCCACGGCCCTACTCCGCCGCCACGCCCATGCGGGCCGCCGCCATTTCCTGCAGGGCGCGCTTGTACTCGACCGGCATGACCTTTCTGAACTTCGGACGGTAGTCTGCCCAGTTGTCCAGAATGTGCTTGCCCTTGGTCGAGCCTGTGTAGTGCACATGCGCCGAGATCAGCTGATGCAGCCGCTCGTCGTCATGGCTGGTCATGTCACCAGACACGTCGACGCGACCCTTGAAGTCGATGTCACCGCCATGGTGCATCAGCTTTTCCATGAGCTCGTCTTCTTCCGGAACCGGTTCCAGCTCGACCATCGCCATGTTGCAGCGGGTGGCGAAATCGCCCTCCTCCTCCAGCACCTAGGCGACGCAGCCCGACATGCCG
>CAYZQP010000465.1:0-1606 GCA_964480545.1 uncultured Mesorhizobium sp.
GCATTTCCCCTCCTCCTTCTATCCACGCGAGGCGATCCCGGGGCGGCTGGTTGTGGAGCGGGCGATCGGCGAGGCGGCTATCCGCGAACTCCGAATGCGCGGCCATGATGTCGAGGTGGTCGAAGACTGGTCGGTCGGCAGGCTGACCGCAGCCGAACGCACCGATGACGGATTGCTGAAGGCTGCGGCGACGCCGCGCCTGATGCAGGCATATGCAATTGGTCGCTGACGCGACTGCCATTCAGGAATAGTTCAAATGGAAATAGACGCGCAGAGCATCATCGTCCTGGCCATCGGTTTGCTGGCTGCAGGCGCTGTTACCGGCTTCCTGGCCGGGCTCTTCGGGGTTGGCGGCGGCACTGTCATTGTACCGGGTCTGTACGAATTGTTCCGCTATCTCGGCGTGCCGGAAGAGGTGCGCATGCCGCTCTGCGTCGGCACATCGCTCGCCATCATCATCCCGACCTCGATCCGCTCCTACCGCGCGCATCTGGCGCGCGGCGCAGTGGATACCGATTTGCTGAGGACCTGGGCCGTGCCGGTTGTGCTAGGCGTGCTCGCGGGAAGTGCTATTGCGCGGTTCGCGCCGGCGGATCTGTTCAAGGTCGTCTTCGTGGTGGTGGCCGGTTTCTCTGCAATCCGCCTGCTCGCCGGCAATGACAACTGGCGGCTCGATGACGTTTTGCCCGGCAAGCCGCTGACACGCATCTGGGGCGCAATTATTGGTGTGCTTTCCTCATTGATGGGGATCGGCGGCGGCCAGCTCGCCACCATGTTTATGACATTTTACAATCAGCCAATCCATCGCGCGGTGGCCACCTCGTCGGGCGTCGGCGTTCTGGTGTCGATCCCCGGCGCGCTGGGCTACATTTTTGCCGGCTGGCCGCGCGCCGCCGAATATCCGGCGGTTGCCGCGCTGCAGTTTCCGATGGCTCTCGGCTACGTTTCGCTGCTCGGCTTCATCCTGTTCGTGCCGACCAGCCTGCTCACCGCGCCACTGGGCGTGAAGGCCGCGCACAGTCTGTCCAGGCGCAGGCTCGAAGTCGCCTTCGGCCTGTTCCTGCTCCTTGTCTGCCTGCGGTTTCTCTATTCGCTGATCGGCTGACCGGCACTGAAGAGGCGCGCCATCTGCGGAATCACTCCCACTCTATTGTGCCGGGAGGCTTTGAGGTCACGTCATAGACGACGCGGTTGATGCCGCGGACTTCATTGATGATGCGGGTCGCGGCATTGCCGAGGAAGGCCATGTCATACGGGTAGAAATCGGCGGTCATGCCATCGACCGAGGTGACGGCGCGCAGCGCGCAGACAAACTCGTAGGTGCGGCCATCGCCCATGACGCCAACCGTCTGCACAGGCAGCAACACGGCGAAGGCCTGCCAGATCGTGTCGTAAAGGCCGGCCTTGCGGATCTCGTCGAGATAAATTGCATCGGCCTCACGCAGGATATCCAGCTTCTCGCGGGTGACGCCGCCCGGCAGGCGGATGGCAAGACCAGGACCGGGGAACGGGTGACGGCCGATGAAGCTTTCGGGCAGGCCGAGCTCGCGGCCGAGCGCACGCACCTCGTCCTTGAACAGTTCGCGCAGCGGCTCGACCAGCTTCA
>CAYZQP010000466.1:0-1592 GCA_964480545.1 uncultured Mesorhizobium sp.
CCGGGCACCAGCAACGCCCCCTCGACCGGCCGGCCGGCCGGATTGGGCCGGTCTGGCACCCACACGCTCTTGCCGCGCCACGCCGCCTCCTCGAGCAGGTAGAGCAACGTGGTGACGAAGGTGTAGATGCGGCAGCCGAGGTCCTGCAGGTCGAACAGGAACACGTCTGCAGCATCCATCATCGCGGGTGTCGGGCGGCGGACTTCGCCATAGAGGCTGAAGATGGGGATTCCATAGTTCGGATCGACCTCGTCCGCCGTTTCCACCATATTGTCCTGCTTGTCGCCCTTGAGACCATGCTGCGGGCCGAAGGCGGCGGTCAGAGTAATATCCGGACAAGCTGCCAGCGCATCGAGCGAATGGGTGAGATCTTCCGTGACGGAAGCCGGATGCGCAATCAGGGCGACGCGTTTGCCTGTCAGCGGCTTGCGCAGTTCAGGGTCCGCCAGCAGGCGGTCGATGCCGAATTTCATATGGCGTCCGGTGCCGGAAGACTGAGCGCAAAGCAATCGGGATGGTGGAAGTCCGGCTTGCCGGGCGGATGCGCCAGCGCCCAGTAACTTTTGGTCCCGTCAGTTTCCTCGATCACCGCAGAAATTGCAACTTGGAGCGTGCCGGTTGGCAGACCGCCAAAGTCCACATCCGCTTCGACGGTGAATATGTCCTCGGCACGCGAAAACTCGATATGTGGTTCTACATCCATAGGATGTTCGGCCATGCATTCCCGGTAGCCAGAGAACGAATAGGCTGCCCACTCGCAGGACGGGGAGAAATTGAACTCCCAATACCCGTCCGCTTCGGGGCTTCGCACAAAGAGCTCGCAGCAAGTGGTGTTCCACAATCCGTCTCTGCGGGCCGGCGTTTTCCACGCCGGCACAACCAGCGCATCGGCGCCCTCTATGGCAAATTCAAGCAGCGCGTCGTCGCCGTCGGTGATATAGACCGTCACCGAAACATCTCTAACCAGCTTGGCTGGCGTATCAGGATGACAAACAAGGCTGTGCGTTCCCAAGCGCGCTTCTCCATGCTAGGCGCGCCTGCGCCATGTCCAGCTACAAATCCTCCCTGCTCCGCCTGCTCGATGAGCGCGGCTACATCCATCAGCTTACCGATGCCGAGGGGCTTGATGCCCTTGCGGCGAAGCAGGTTGTGCCAGGCTATATCGGCTTCGACGCCACCGCGCCATCGCTGCATATCGGCAGCCTTGTGCAGATCATGATGCTGCGGCGCCTGCAGCAGACCGGGCACAAGCCTGTCGTGCTGATGGGCGGCGGCACCACGCGGATTGGCGATCCGACCGGGCGTGATGAAAGCCGCAAGATGCTGACGGACGAGGCGATCGAGGCCAACATAGCGTCGATCCGCACCATCTTCTCAAAACTGCTGACTTTTGGCGATGGCTCGACCGATGCGGTGATGGTCAACAACCATGATTGGCTCAGCGGTCTTGGCTATATCGAAATGCTGCAGAAAGTCGGCACGCATTTCACCGTCAATCGCATGCTCACCTTCGATTCGGTCCGGCTCAGGCTGGATCGAGAGCAGCCGATGACCTTCCTCGAATTCAACTACATGATCCTGCAGGGCTATGA
>CAYZQP010000467.1:0-1590 GCA_964480545.1 uncultured Mesorhizobium sp.
GCTGCGATTATCGGGACGTTGGTCAGGTCGGGCAAGATGGACGTCAACGCAAAGGGCTTGTTCGAGCCGTGGAAAGATGACGGCCGCGCAGCGATCAGCCTCGCTGATCTGATGGCGATGTCGTCTGGCCTGGAGTTCAATGAAGACTATGGCGCGGTGGCAGATGTCACGCGCATGCTGTTCCTGGACCCGGACATGAGTGGCTTTGCCTCGGGCAAGCCTTTGACCGGTACTGCGGGTGGCTCGTTCAGCTATTCCAGCGGCACGACGGTGATCCTGTCGAAGCTGTGGCAGGAAGCGGTGGGTGCTGAAGCGCTCAGCTATCCGAACCAGGCGCTGTTCGGGCCGCTCGGTATGAGTTCAGCGGTGCTGGAAGCAGACGCCACAGGTACCTATGTCGGCTCGTCGTATATGTACGCGACAGCGCGTGACTGGGCCCGCTTTGGCCAGTTCCTGGTTCAGAAGGGTGTGTGGAACGGGCAGGAGATCCTGCCTGCAGGATTTGTTGACTGGATGACGGAGATCGCACCGGCATCGAAGGGAACCTATGGCCGCGGCCAGCTCTGGCTCGAGGGGCCACTCGACCGCGCCAACACAGACAAGGAGATCGGGCTTCCGGCGGACACGTTCTGGGCGCTTGGCCATGACGGCCAGTCGATTGCAATGATCCCGTCGCAGAACATGGTGGTTGTCAGGCTGGGGCTCACGCCATCAAAGCTCGGTTGGGGACCGGAGAAGATGATCGCCGCATTGGTGAAGGCGCTGGAATAGCTCAGCCAAATCCGCCCGCTGTCGGGGTGGTGACAATCACCGCCTCGCCGGGCTCCAGCACGGTCTGGTCGCAGGCTTTCAGCGTTTCGACTGTGCCATCGAGCCGGCGCACTTCAGTCTTGCCGGTTTCTCCGTCGCTGCCGCCGTCCAGTCCGCGCGGGGCGTGGCTGCGGTGCGACGACAGGATCGCGCATTCCATGCGCTCGAGGAACCGCACGGTGCGTTTCGTCCCATCACCGGCGGCAAACTTGCCCTTGCCACCCGAGCCCTGGCGGATGTGGAAATCCTCCAGCAAAACGGGGAAGCGCAGTTCCAGAATTTCCGGGTCGGTCAGGCGCGAGTTTGTCATGTGCACATGCACGCCCGACGTGCCGGCGAAGCCGCGCCCGTTGTTCATCTGCCCAGCCGGCGAGCCGGAGCACAAAGTCTCGTAATATTGATAAATCTCATTGCCATATGTCAGGTTGTTCATCGTGCCCTGACTGTTGGCCAGCGCGCCCATCGCGCCAAAGATCGCGTTGGTGACGTGCTGCGAGGTCTCGACATTGCCGGCGACGACCGCAGCCGGATATGCGGGCCGCAGCATGCAGCCATCCGGCACGATGATGTTGATGGGCCTGATGCACCCGGCATTCATCGGGATATTGTCTTCAACCATGACCCGGAAGGCGTAGAGCACGGCGGCGCGGGTAACCGGTTCCGGCGCGTTGAAATTGTTCTTCATCACGGCTGAGGTGCCGGTGAAATCGACCGTTGCCTCGCGCCTCTCCCGGTCGATGGAAATCTTCACCTTGATCACCTGGCCGGTGTCGGTCGGGT
>CAYZQP010000468.1:0-1575 GCA_964480545.1 uncultured Mesorhizobium sp.
CTACGAGGAAGCCATCGGCGCCCACCTCGCCATCGGCGTCACCGCCTGCGAACTGCTACGCGCCGAGGGGCCGAGGCTGCATTCGCGCAAACTGCGGGCGTTCAACGAACCGCCGTTCCGGTAAGGGAGCTGGCAGCACTCGACCTAACCGCGTTCCACCAATTTTCGATGGCCTGGACGTCGGGGGGCAGCGAGATGAAGAGCGGACCCGCAAACCTTGCCCAATGCTGTTCGAACTTGGGCGACACCGACGAAAGTATGGGAACGCCCGCTTCGACCGCCGCGATAAAAGCGGACATCAGGCCTGATCGCCCCTCCGCTTCCATCTTTCCGAATTTGCTCAGCACGACAAGATCGCACCCTTCGGCGATATCTCGCTGTACCGCCTCGCATGCCAGCACCGCTCCCGCAGGATCGAGAGAGCAGCCGGCTGAGCCCGATCCCAAGTCCTGGAACAGAGGATAAGTACGGCCATCAGCGATGCTGCGTAACAGGCCAGGTCCACAGTCGGATGGACCTTGCGTGCGGTCGTCCTCAACCACGCCAACAATGCGCGCCTTGGGTGACCATTGATCGATAAAATCGCGGAAAATCTTCTGAATCTCCGAACTCGTCGCACCTTGGACCACTGCAATCGGTTTGGTGCCAACGTCCATCAATCGTTCCTGACGCAGGTAAGAGCTCGTTCAAGGCGGATATAGCTGGCCAAGTGGCAACGCATCAAGTTTGGTAAACGATACGCTGAAAACCAACAGAATAAAGCAAGCGCGAGGACGCTGGCCCTCGCGCTCGCTTCACTGTCAAACGGTCATCACCAGCCGCAGTTCTTGCCCTGGTTCTGCTCTTTCAACCACACTGTCAGCGGCTCGAAGTAGCGGATCATCGCCTTGCCGCTGATCTCACGGCTGCCGGTGAAGGCCTCCAGCGCGTCAGGCCACGGTTTTGATGCGCCCATGGCGAGCATGGCGTTCATCTTCTCGCCCACCTTCTTGTTGCCATAGAAGCTGCAGCGATGGAGCGGGCCTTTCCAGCCCGCCTGCTTGCAAGCCGCCTCGAAGAGCTGGAACTGGAGGATGCGAGCAAGGAAATAGCGGGTGTAGGGCACCACCGCCGGGATATGGTACTTCGCGCCCGGATCGAAGGCATCGGCTCCGCGCTCCGACGGCGGGACGATGCCCTGATACTGCAGCCGCATGTCAGTCCACGCCTTCTGGTAATCCTGTGGCTGCACCTCGCCCGAGAACACCTGCCAGCGCCAGCGGTCAATCAGCAGGCCGAAGGGCAGGAAGGCGACCTTGTCCATCGCCTGGCGCAGCAGCAGGCCAGTATCCTTGTCGGCGCTGGGCACCTGCGAGCAGGCCGATCCGCACGAGATATTCCGGCGTGATCGACAGCGCGACGGTATCGCCGATCGCCTCATGGAAGCCGTCATTTGCGCCGTCGAGGTAGTAGGGCGTCAGCTTGTTGTAGGCGCGCTGGTAGTAGTTGTGGCCAAGCTCGTGGTGGATGGTGGTGAAGTCATCGCCATTCACCTTGGTGCACATCTTGATGCGCAGATCGTCCTTGCTGTCGATG
>CAYZQP010000469.1:0-1566 GCA_964480545.1 uncultured Mesorhizobium sp.
CATTCGCCAATCACCCACCTTGCAGGGCTGGCAGAGCGATCTCAACTGCCAATCTCCCCCCGTGAGGGGGAGATGTCCGGCAGGACAGAGGGGGGTACCTTCTCTCCAAAAGCCGGCGCGAGAGCCCCATGACCCGCCGTATCCTGCCCGGCTTCGGGCTCGCACTCGGCTTCACCCTGCTCTATGCGGCGATCATCATCGTGCTGCCGCTGGCAGCGCTGATCTTCAAGGCCGGAAGCCTCGGCTTTGCCGACTATTGGAACATCGTCTCTTCATCGCGCGCGGTGGCCAGTTACCGCGTCACCATCCTGTGCGCGGCCGGCGCGACCGCCTTCAACATCGTTTTCGGGCTGGCGTTGGCCTGGGTGCTGGTGCGCTATGACTTCCCCGGCAAACGGCTGGTCGATGCCATCGTCGACCTGCCCTTCGCGCTTCCCACAGCGGTGGCCGGCATTGCGCTGACAGCGCTGTTTGCCGCCAATGGCTGGTTCGGATCGGCACTGGCGCAAGTCGGCATCAAGGTCGCCTACACACCGCTAGGCATCATGGTGGCAATGGCCTTTACCTCGCTGCCCTTCATCGTGCGCACCGTACAGCCGGTGCTGGAAGACCTCGACCCCGCGCTCGAAGAAGCTGCACAGTCGCTCGGCGGCTCCGACTGGGAGATCTTTCGCAAGGTGATCTTCCCGCTGCTGACCCCTGCTCTGCTGGCCGGCGTTTCGCTGTCTTTTGCGCGCAGCCTCGGCGAATTCGGCGCGATCATCTTCATCGCCGGCAACCAGCCGATGTCGACGGAGATCACTGCGCTGCTGACCTTCATCCGGCTTGAGGAATATGACTACCAGGCCGCAGCTGCCATTGCCTCGGTGATGCTGAGCGCCGCCTTCGTGATGCTCGCGGTCACCAACTGGCTGCAAGCCCGCGCGCTGCGCTACACGGTGAAGGGCTGATGAGCGGGCAGACTCACAGAAAGCCGCCCCGTGTCGGCGATGCGCCCGGCATCCGCTTCGCGCTTCTTGCCTTCGTTTTCATCTTCGGCGCGATACTGGTGCTGGCACCGCTGGTGGTGATCTTCAGCCAGGCGGCGTCGCTTGGCTGGGCTGGCTATGCGGCGACCATCTCCCATCCCGACACGCGCCATGCGATCATGCTGACGGTCCTGACCGCGCTGCTCGCAGTCCCGCTGAACACCGCCTTTGGCGTCGCTGCGGCCTGGGCGATCACCAAGTTCGATTTCTGGGGCAAGCGGTTTCTGCTCACCATCATCGAAATCCCGTTCTCGATCTCGCCGATCGTTGCCGGTGTCGCTTATCTGTTCGTCTATGGACTTCAGGGCCTGTTCGGACCGGCACTGCAGAGCGCAGATGTCAAAATCCTGTTTGCTCTGCCGGGCATCGTGCTGGCCTCGATGTTCGTCACTGCACCCTTCGTGGCGCGCGAACTCATCCCGCTGATGCAGGCGCAGGGCCGCGATCTGGAGGAGGCTGCAACCTCTCTCGGTGCATCGGGCTGGCGCACATTCTGGTCTGTGACGCTGCCGAACATCCGCTGGGCGCTGCTCTATGG
>CAYZQP010000470.1:0-1563 GCA_964480545.1 uncultured Mesorhizobium sp.
CATCGCTCGGGCGATGATCAAGACGCCGAAAGTGTTCCTCTTCGATGAACCTCTTTCCAACCTGGATGCCAAGCTACGCCATCATATGCGCGTCGAGATTGCGCGGCTCCATCAGTCCCTGAAAACGACTACGGTTTACGTCACGCACGACCAGCTCGAGGCGATGACATTGGCGGATCGCATCGTGCTGATGCGCGCTGGCAAGATCGAACAGGTCGGCACGCCTGAAGAGATCTACCAGCGCCCAGCAACGCAGTTTGCTGCCAGCTTTATCGGTACGCCGTCGATGAACTTTCTGGATGTCACCAGCACCAAGACGGCTGCGGGCTGGACCCTTACGACAGGCGACCACACGTTCAATATCTCCGGCAAGGGTTTCAATCTGCCGGAGACCGAGGGCAAGCTTGTCCTTGGCATTCGTCCGGTGGATATCAAGTTGGGCGCGGCAGGATCCCCTGCCCTCAAACTCTCCGGGGAAGCCGGCATGGTGGAGTTCCATGGCAATGATCGGCTTATCACCGCCGAAATCGCAGGCAAGGAGCTGAGTGCTCAGGTAAGCTCGGCCACGCGGATCAAGACCGGTGAGCCGGTGACCTTCCACGCGGACGAAAGCGCGTTCCACCTGTTCGACCAGGCTTCGGGAAAATCCCTGGCGGCAAACTGACGAAGGCGGGGAACCAGCTTGTATCTCGGGATTGATCTTGGCACGTCCGGTGTAAAGGCCCTGCTGATCGATGGCGATCAGCGCGTGCTTGGCGCGGGTCACGGCAAGCTCGATGTGTCGCGCCCGCACCCCGGCTGGTCGGAGCAAGACCCGGCTGACTGGATACGGGCCTGCGAAGCCGCAGTTGGCGAGCTGAAGGCATCGCACCGCAAAGAACTCGGGGCTGTCCGGGGCATTGGCTTGTCCGGCCATATGCATGGCGCGACGCTGGTGGATGCAGCAGACAAGGTGCTGCGGCCCTGCATTTTGTGGAACGACACGCGCAGCTTCAGGCAAGCCGCGGCGCTGGATGCCGATCCGCGCTTTCGCGCGATTTCCGGCAGTATCGTGTTTCCGGGCTTCACCGCGCCGAAGCTGGTCTGGGTCAGAGACAACGAGCCGGAGATTTTCGCCAGGGTAGCGAAGGTGCTGCTGCCGAAAGACTATCTGCGGCTCTGGCTGGCCGGTGAGCACATTTCCGAGATGTCGGACTCGGCGGGAACGGCCTGGCTGGACGTCGGAAAGCGCGCCTGGTCGGATGAACTGCTGGCGGCATCAGGCATGCGCCGCGATCAGATGCCGGATCTGGTCGAGGGTTCTGAAGCGGCAGGCGTGCTGCGCAGCGAATTGGCGGCGAAGTGGGGCATGGGACCGGGTGTGGTGATCGCGGGCGGTGGCGGCGACAATGCTGTCTCGGCGGTCGGCATGGGCACGGTGCAGCCCGGTCAGGCTTTCGTCTCGCTCGGAACATCTGGCGTGCTGTTTGCCGCCAATGGCAGCTATCTGCCGAACCCGGAAAGTGCCGTGCACACATTCTGCCACGCGTTGCCGGGAACCTGGCATCAGATGGGGGTGATCCT
>CAYZQP010000471.1:0-1557 GCA_964480545.1 uncultured Mesorhizobium sp.
GCGGCGTGTATTTCGGCGAGCCGAAGGAGATCATCGATCTCGGCAACGGCCAGAAGCGCGGCATCGACACGCAGGTTTATGACACCTACGAGATCGAGCGCATTTCCGGCGTCGCCTTCGAGCTGGCGCGCACGCGCGGCAACAAGGTGTGCTCGATGGAAAAGCGCAACGTCATGAAGTCGGGCGTGTTGTGGAACGAGGTTGTCACCGCGACCCACAAGGCCAAATATCAGGACGTCGAGCTCAGCCACATGCTGGCCGATGCCGGCGGCATGCAGCTGGTGCGCTGGCCCAAGCAGTTCGATGTGATTGTGACCGACAACCTGTTCGGCGATATGCTGTCTGACGTCGCGGCGATGCTGACCGGTTCGCTCGGCATGCTGCCGTCGGCCTCGCTCGGCGCGCCCGATGCGAAGACCGGCAACCGCAAGGCGCTCTACGAGCCGGTGCACGGCTCGGCGCCTGACATTGCGGGCAAGGGCATCGCCAACCCCATCGCCATGATCGCCTCGTTCGCCATGTGTCTGCGCTATTCGTTCGGCATGGTGGCCGAGGCGGATCGTCTGGAAGCGGCAATTGCCGCCGTGCTGGATGAAGGCTACCGCACCGGCGACATCATGTCGGAGGGCAAGGTGCAGATCGACACCGCGACCATGGGCGACAAGGTGCTCGAAAAGTTCATCGCCATGCCGGCCTGATCCTGATGCGCGCGCTCGGGATACTCCTGAACCCGATCGGCGCGCTGCTGATTTTTGTCTTTGGCCCGATCGGTCGCAAGATCGACAGCTGGTTCTCGCCGGCTGTCGGCATGGTTGCGGGCGTGCTGGTTTTTGCCTGTGCGTTTGCCATGGCGGCAATGTTTGTCTGGGCCATGCATGACGAGATGGGGCGCGCTGTGGGTCTGATCGGCCCGGACAAGGTGGAGACCGTCCAGGGGACGATCACCAGAGCCGAGACCCTGCGCCAGAAGACGCTGACGCAGAGACAGCGCATTGATGTGAGCTTCAGCGTCGGCGGCGTGTCGCGCACCCTGTCGGAGACAGTGACCGGCGGGATAAGCGAAAGGCACGCGGCTGGCGATGTGGTGACGGTCTATGTTTCCGGGAACAAGGCATCGACTGAAGACCCCAACGACCGGGTGTTTCAGATTCTGGTGACCGTTATCGCCACTGCATTCGCAGCAGCGTTTCTCTTCTGGGGCTGGCTTTACCTGCGCTATCGCGGCAGGCTGTTTGTCGCAGCCCGTGCCGCCCGGCCACAAGGGCGCGACACCGTGCTAAGCACTGCGGACAGGCTGAAAGCCAGCGAAGACAAGGCTCGCCGCCGCACCTGACGCCGGACGTTCAGGTTGACGCTTCTGTCAAAGCATGGTGAAGGTCCGCGCCGAACAGCCCGATACCCAAGAAGAATCCACGGTCATGGCAACCGAACGATATAATCCGCGCGCATCAGAGCCCAAATGGCAGAAGGCCTGGGCAGACGCAAAGCTCTTCGACACGAAGAACGACGACCCGCGTCCGAAATACTACGTGCTGGAGATGTTCCCCTATCCGTCGG
>CAYZQP010000472.1:0-1554 GCA_964480545.1 uncultured Mesorhizobium sp.
TGGAACGTTGTGACCATGGCCTTCAACAGCCCGGAGCCGGCGGTTGATGACATGTAGCGGTTGGTCCAGATCGCATCAAACTTCACGATATCCGGCCGTAGCTCCTGCACCCGGCTCAAATCAGAATCATCTGCGCCATAATCATCAACCGCAATCCGGAAGCCGTTGTCGCGCAGCGTTTCGACAAATGAATGCAACACTGCTGTTGAGGCACTCTGATGCTCGGTGACCTCACAAACCACGCGTGCCGGGTCCACTGCCGCCTCTTTCAGAACAGCGCGCATGTCGTTCATCGCATCGCGCGAAACCTGCCGGTCACTGAAGACGCGTGGATCGAAGTTGACAAAGATCGAGGAGCCGCGTCCGAGGAATTCGGCCGCGTTGAGGAAGTGCAGTGTCCGGGTGAGGGTCTCGATCTGGAACCGCTCGCCCTCGAGGAAGGTCGAGAAGAATTCATATGGAGAAATCGGCTGACCGTCCCGCGCAGGCCTTATCAGGCCTTCATAGGCGACCGCAGAAAGCTTGCCATTGGAAAAGGCAAAGATCGGCTGGAAGGCACTCCTGAGCTGGTACAGCCCCCAGATGCCAATGGAAGACCGGTCAGGCAGCCGGTCGATATGCGCGAAGCTTCCAGTCAAACAGTTTCACAAGCCCATACACTTGTCCAAAACACTAGCAGCCAAGGTTTGACTGCCAGTTAACAAAAAATATTGGATCGACAGTTGCCTTGTTGTCGGATCTGCCAATAGAACCCGGCACCTGTTAACCGGAATAGTGATCCGATGGCCTTCCTGTCCGACACCCTCTCGCGCGTAAAGCCCTCCGCCACGATCGCAGTCACCCAGAAGGCGCGCGAGCTGAAAAACGCCGGGCGCGACATCATTGGCCTGGGGGCCGGCGAGCCGGATTTCGACACGCCGGACAACATCAAGAACGCGGCAATCGACGCCATCCGGCGCGGCGAGACCAAGTATCCACCGGTCTCCGGCATTGCTCCTTTGCGCGAAGCTATCGCTGCAAAGTTCAGGCGCGAGAACAATCTCGATTACACGCCCGCCCAGACGATTGTCGGCACCGGCGGCAAGCAGATCCTGTTCAACGCCTTCATGGCAACCTTGAACCCCGGCGACGAAGTGATTGTTCCGACTCCCTATTGGGTCTCCTACCCCGAGATGGTCGCGCTCTGCGGCGGCACCGCAGTCTTCGCCCCGACCTCGACCGAGACCAGCTTCAAGCTGACCGCAGAGGCGCTGGAAAAGGCGATCACGCCAAAGACCAAGTGGCTGCTGATGAACTCGCCGTCCAACCCGTCGGGCGCGGCTTACACGGAAGCCGAACTTCGCGCGTTGGCCGATGTTCTGCTGAAGCATCCGCAGGTCTGGATCCTCACCGACGACATGTATGAGCACCTCGTCTTCGGTGATTTCGTCTTCAGGACCATCGCCGAGGTCGAGCCGCAGCTTTACTCGCGCACACTCACCATGAACGGTGTGTCCAAGGCTTATGCGATGACCGGCTGGCGTATCGGCTATGCGGCCGGCCCGCTGGAGCTGA
>CAYZQP010000473.1:0-1535 GCA_964480545.1 uncultured Mesorhizobium sp.
GAGCATGGCGGCGGTGTTCTGGGCCTCCTTGAGACGGCGCGCGATGGTCTGGCGCAGCTTTGGCATACGTACGCGCTCCTCGCGCGCGGCATCCGCCTCGCCCGACGGCGCACGCGGTGCGGCGGGTACAGACGGTGCAGGTGCGGCTGCACCGCCCTTGGCAATCGCGTCGAGAACGTCACCCTTCAGCACCTGACCACGCTTGCCGGAGCCGGCAATGTTGTCGGTGGAAACACCAGCGTCAGCGGCAACCTTGGCAGCAGCCGGAGCCGCAGGCATCGAGGTCGAACCTGCCGGTGCAGCCGGTGCAGCGGCCTTGGGAGCTTCGGCCTTTGGTGCAGGAGCCGCTTCAGCCTTGGCACCCGCAGCTGCCGCTGCACCGCCTTCGCCGATCTGGCCGAGCAGCGCGTTCAACCCGACTGTCTCGCCTTCCGCAGCGGTGATCTCGGTGAGTGTACCAGCAGCAGGTGCCGGCACCTCGACGGTGACCTTGTCGGTCTCGAGCTCGACCAGCGGCTCATCGGCCTTGATAACGTCGCCGACCTTCTTGAACCATTTGCCGACTGTCGCTTCGGAAACGGATTCGCCGAGAGTAGGTACGCGGATTTCGGTTGCCATTTGGGGTTTCCTGTCCGTGACTTTCTTGTGGGTTGATTGACTAGTTGAGCGCGTCGTCGAGGAAGGCCTGCAACTGCGCAAGGTGCTTCGACATCAGGCCGGTTGCGGTTGAGGCGGCAGCCGGACGGCCCACATACTGGACGCGCTGGTGCTTCGCATCGATATGCGCCAGCACCCACTCCAGATATGGGTCGATGAACGACCATGCACCCATGTTCTTCGGCTCTTCCTGGCACCAGTACATCTGGGCATTGCGGAAGCGCGACAGCTCGTTGATCAGCGCCTTTGCCGGGAACGGATAGAGCTGCTCGACGCGCAGCAGATAGACATCGTTGATGCCGCGCTTCTGCCGTTCTTCCAGAAGGTCGTAATAGACCTTGCCGGTGCACAGTACGACGCGGCGGATCTTCGAATCCTTCACCAGCCGCACCAGATCGCTCTTGCCATCAGCCGACTGTGCATCATCCCACAACAGGCGGTGGAAGGCGCTTTCGCCCGACATCTCGGCCAGTGTCGACACTGCCCGCTTGTGGCGCAGCAGCGACTTCGGCGTCATCAGGATCAGCGGCTTGCGGAAGTCACGCTGCAACTGACGGCGCAGGATGTGGAAGTAGTTGGACGGCGTCGTCGGATAGGCGACCTGCATATTGTCTTCGGCGCAGAGCTGGAGGAAGCGCTCAAGGCGCGCCGAGGAGTGCTCGGGACCCTGGCCCTCATAGCCATGCGGCAGCAGGCAGACGAGACCGGACATTCTGAGCCACTTGCGTTCGCCAGACGATATGAACTGGTCAAACACCACCTGCGCGCCGTTGGCGAAGTCACCGAACTGCGCTTCCCAAAGCGTCAGTGCCTTGGGCTCTGCCAGCGAGTAGCCATACTCGAAGCCGAGCACGGCCTCTTCCGAGAGCATCGAGTTG
>CAYZQP010000474.1:0-495 GCA_964480545.1 uncultured Mesorhizobium sp.
GACAAGCTCAAGGCCGTCAAGCAGGGCCTACTGCACGACCTGCTGACCCGCGGCATCGACGCCAGCGGCCAACTGCGCCCGCCACAGAACGAAGCGCCGCAGCTCTACAAGGAATCGCCGCTGGGGTGGACTCCGAGGGAGTGGGAATGCGCAGCTTTAACTAAGCGTTTAGCAAGAATCACCTATGGTTTTACAAGCCCAATGCCGACGACTGATGACGGCCCATGGATGCTGACAGCGACCGACGTCTCGGAAAGCAAAATTTTGTACGAACAGGCACGTCATACCACTGAGCACGCATTTCAATTGCTCTCAGCAAAGAGCCGGCCGAACGTTGGCGATGTGCTTGTTACCAAGGACGGAACTCTCGGCCGTGTGGCCGTTCTCGATCGTGAGGACGTCTGCGTGAATCAATCTGTAGCTGTTCTTTCTCCCAAAAGCGCCACTGATTCAGCGTACCTTGCAACCTATCTTCAGTCTCCGATCGGCCAAGAG
>CAYZQP010000474.1:505-1533 GCA_964480545.1 uncultured Mesorhizobium sp.
TGCTGGCTGATTCTGGTGGTTCTACGATCAAACACCTATACATCTCCAAGCTGGCCGAGATGAACATTCCTTGGCCAGAAAAACATGAGATGGAAGCCATCGTGTCGCGGATTTCGGGCATGACTGTGCGACTAGAAAATGAAGAGTCCTTACTTTCAAAATTAAATCGACAGAAATCCGGCCTGATGGACGACCTGCTGACCGGCCGCGTTCGCGTCACACCGCTGCTGGAATCTGTGCAGCAGCCTGCTGCACAAACGGGAGCCTGATATGCCCCTGCGCCTGCCTTCCTGCGAATCCCTCACCGTCGAGTTCAAAAGCGACCGCAGAAAGCTGCCCGACGCCGACCTGATCGAGGCGCTGGTGTGTCTGGCCAATGCCGAAGGGGGCGAACTATGGCTGGGCGTCGAGGATGACGGCACGCCCAGCGGCCTGCATGCCGATCATCGCCTGCTGGAAGGGCTGGCCGGTATGGTGGCGGCGCGCATCCAGATACCCAAGGCGCAGGGCGAGGTGGCCACCACCAGCGGCGTCTATCTGCGCCGCCGGTTAAAGCACGACGGCACCCCCGAATGCGTGGCCATGTTGCCCCATGAACGCAGCAGCCGCGCGAGCAGCTTTGGCCTGCTCGATGTGTCAGCCCAACCGGTGGCCGGCGCCAGCCTGGCCGACCTCGACCCGCTGGAGCGCGAACGCCTGCGCCAAGCCGTGCAGCAATATGGTGGCGACCGCGTGCTGCTGGAACTGGACGACGAAGCTCTCGACGGCGCGCTACTGCTGACTGCGCGGCAAGCCGATGGCTCGCGCGTGCCGACCCTCACCGGCCTGCTGCTGATCGGCCGGGAAACTTCGCTGCGGCAACTGGTGCCCACCCACGAGTTCGCCTTTCAGGTGCTGGCCCAGCAGGCGGTGCGCTTCAACGAGTTCCGCCGCTTCCCGCTGCTCAAGGCGCTGGACTGGCTGGAAACCAACTTTCGCCCCTATAACCCGGAAGAAGAACTGCAGGTCGGCCTGTTTCGCGTGCCGGT
>CAYZQP010000475.1:0-1528 GCA_964480545.1 uncultured Mesorhizobium sp.
GGCGCTGATGTATGAATTGGCCCAGTCTTCTGGCGGACCCTGTTCGTAGTTGCGCTTCAGGGCGTCGGCATAGCTTGCGCGCTCGTCGCCGAAAAGCTGCCGGAACGGCTCCAGCCACTTGGTGTTCCAGATCAGGCGGTCCCAGTAGTAATGACCAATCTCGTGCCGGAAGTGGCCAAGCAAGGTGCGGTAAGGCTCCCTCATGGCGTGACGGATTTTTTCGCGCTTGGAGTCGTCGGCCTCTTCGACGTTGATGGTGATCAGCCCGTTTGCATGGCCTGTCATTACCGGCGGTCCATCGGGTGGTGAGCGCAGGAAGTCGAACATCAACCCGTTCTCTGGGTCGTCATGGATCTTTGAGTGTACTGGCGAGCCGAACGTAAGCAGTTGCGAGACCAGTCGGCGCTTTGCGGCTTCGATCCTGTTCCAGTAGCGGACGTTGTCTTCATCCTCGAGGTTGGGGATAGTCCGGTTCAAACGGCACGAGATGCAGAATTGCTCTGCACTATCGGCTTTGAGCATCCAGTTGCATGCTGCCGGAGAATGGTGGTTGGCACAGAATTTAAGCGCTTCTTCGCGCCCGGCTGTGGTCCAGATTCCCGGTTGCGCCGCCGGCTCAAGTGCCGTGAGCCGGGCTTCATCCGGCAGGTAACCCAGCGTTGCCTGGCAATTCAGGCACAGCGGATTGTCGAAATAAACATAGTTTCCGCAGCGGCATATGTAGTGGCGAGTCAGCCGGTGCCCCCGCACCGAGTTGTCCGCCCGTTGAGCGTCGATACGATCGTTCAGGGAATGAAGCAGCTCATCCATGATCGGAGTCCGATATGAGTAGTTTCAGGACTGCGACCCCTTCGAAGCACACTAGGGCATGTACCGGTGCCGGTAAACGGCATTGTCCCGGACCGGGGGCAGCGTATTTCATCCGCCCGGCAGGATATTATCCGAGATGCCGCGCGGATTCGCGTCCTTGCCTCGTCCGACTTGCGAAAGGTTTATGGGCAATGTCCCGCGAACTTCCGGGCGATAGACCGGTACGAAGTGCAGCAGGCCTTCAAGCGGCCTTGCGCATCTCCAGCCGTTCCCAGATCTCGGCCAGCGCCGTGGTCAGCTCGCGCATCATGGCTTCGGTGTGCGAAGGTCCGGGCGTGAAGCGCAGGCGTTCTGTGCCGCGCGGCACGGTGGGATAGTTGATCGGCTGCACATAGACGCCGTATTCGGCGAGCAGGATGTCGCTGATCTTCTTGGCCTTGACCGGATCACCCACCATCAGCGGGACGATATGGGTGACAGAGGGCATCACCGGCAGCCCCGCCTCGGCGAACATCTGTTTCAGCAGGGCGGCGGCGGCTTGCTGGCCGTCACGCTCTACGCTCGACGCCTTGAGATGGCGGACCGAGGCCAGCACGCCAGCGACCAGCACGGGCGACAGGCTGGTGGTGAAGATGAAGCCGGGCGCGTAGGAGCGGATCACGTCGATGATTTTCGCATCGGTCGCGATATAGCCGCCCATCACGCCGAACGCCTTGCC